>NZ_QEQT01000111.1:0-238974 GCF_003311655.1 Prauserella sp. PE36
CACGCGCTCACCGGCTGGTGCGCCGGACTCGCCGTCGCCCCCTTCGCCGGGGTCACCACGCTCGCGCAGGTGCTGGTGTTCGCGGCGACGACGGCCGGTTTCGCGCTCCTGCCGGATCTCGACCATCCCGGAGCGCGGGCTTCGAAGCTGCTGGGCCCGCTCACCGGCGGGCTGTCGTGGTTGCTGCGCAAGGCATCGGCCTGGCTCTACGCGGTCACCAAGGGGCCGCGCGACGAGCGGGGCAAGGGCACCCACCGGCACCTGTCGCACACGTTGCTGTTCGCCGTGGCGCTCGGCTTCGCCACGTCGGCGGGCACCGAGGCCGGTGGCCCGTGGGCGGTCGCGGGCGTGGTCCTGTTCGGGCTGCTGCTGGCGGAGGACGCACTCGGCGACTGGCTGCTGCCCGTTTCGGGCGGCGCGGTGGTGTGGTGGGTCTACGAGAACAACCCCAACGCGCTCGCCGAGCTCGACGCCGTCACCGGGCTCCTCGGCATCGCGGTGGCGCTGGGCTGTTTCACGCACTGCCTCGGCGACGCGCTCACCGAGTCCGGTTGTCCGTTCCTCTTCCCGCTCCCGATCGCGGGCGAGACGTGGTACGAGCTGCGCCCGCCGAGCTGGCTGCGGTTCCGCACCGGCAAGGGCTTCGAGAACGGCTTCGTCTTCCCCGCGTTCGCGGTGCTCGCGGTGCTGCTGATTCCCGGCGTGTGGACGGCGATGGTGGGGTTCGTGCAGGACATCCTGGTTGGCACCGCCGTGGAGGCCGACAGTTAGGCCAGCCACGCCAGCATGCTGCCCCGCGACCAGCAGCGGCCGACGGCCTGGGTGCGCAAGGCCGACTGGCCGAACAACGCCAGGCCGATGATGCTGTGGCCCGAGGCGCGGCGATCAGCGAGTGTCGGTACCGTCGGCGCGACCCCCACCCCTTCCGCCGGCACCCACGCCCCGGATCTCCAGACTGGGCGAGACTTTTCGGGCACATCGGCTTCGCCTCGCCTGGCCGCAACCTGGTAGGACCTAGGCGTTCGCCTGGCGGAGCCGTTCGGCGGCCTGTGCGCGGACGGCCTCACCGGACACTGGTGGGTCTCCGTGCAGCGCCTCCCAGCGGGCGTTGTGCACGGCGGCCCAGAGGCTGGCCGCCCAGGCGATCTCCCACTCCTCGGCGGTGAACCGGCGTCCCCGTAGGTCCAGGTACGCCGCCAGGAACGCGGCGGAGCTCTCGACCGGCGCCAGCGTGGGAGGTGAGGCGCTCGCGAACGCGCCGCACGCCGCGCCCACCAGTGCCGCCTCCGGCTGCCACGCCAGGCTGTCCCAGTCGTGCACGGCCCACACCTCGCCGTCGTGCCAGCGGAGGTTCTGCGCCTCGAAGTCGGCGTGCCCCAGCACGCACGGCAGGTCGGCGGCCAGCAGTCGCCTTCGCACCCTGGCGGCCGTGTCGACAACGTACGCGGGCACGGCGCTCTGGTCCCGTTCGTCGAGGAACCCGATCGCAGGCCACAAGCCGGGATCGGCGTGGTCCCATCGAGCCCAGCGCGGATTCGGCAACGGCGGCGCGACGGTCACGTCGGCCAGCTCGGCCATCAGCCGCGCGAACACCGCGGCGTAGCGTACGGCGACGTCCGGCGAGTCCCCGCGCATCAGCTCACCGCCCGGCCGCAACTCCTCGGCGTGCACGGCGAGCCCATCGACGGCGACAGGGGGCGTGAGCGGCCGGGCGCACGGAAAGCCCCGCTCCGCCAACCGGGCCTGCGCGGCGACACACGACGATGCCCGGCCGTCGTCCTCGCGCGCCTTCAGCACCACCTCGCGCCCATCGGACAGCCGCAGCCCGAACACGGCCGAGATGCTCCGCTGCTCGAACAACACGCCGGCCGGCTCGTGGCCCAGCCGGTCCACGCACCAGGCCGGCAGCCAGTCCGGCAGCTCCTCCGACGGCACGGTGACGACTGTGCCAGGTTCGCCGGGCCCCCGGAAGCCGCCGGTCACGGGGCCTCGCTCCCGGCCACTAGAACGGCGTTCGCGCTGGTCTCCACCACCGGCCACCGATGACCGCCCGCTTTACCTGTGCCCGGCCGTTCCAAGGCGCGAGCGTTGTGCGCAGTACGAGCACCGCCGCGCCGAGAAGAAAGGCACAGCGAAGTCATGGCACCTCCTCCGGGACTCGCACCAGTGGCCGACCACCCCGCCTCCACCGCACTCAGGGACGACGACCTGAAAGGCACCATGGCGGAGTACGCCGCATGGATCGACTACCTGACCGGCTACCGAGAGCACGACGCACCCCGGCGCATCCGGTTCATCAACGGTGAACACCTCGAGGACGGAAGAACCGAGGTCGATCTCAACAAGCCCACCGACCAACCGTTGATCAGGGAGGGCGAGCACTACGAGGTCATCGGTTCGGTCATCGACGGGGCCGACCCTTCCACCGTTTTCGAGGCGGCCCTTGCCCTCGCCAGGTGCAGTCCCGCCGCGCTCGGGACGGCGTACGACGGGTTCGCGACCGGCTACCTCTGCGTCGGGGGCACCGGAGACACGGGAGAGCGGACGGGTGAGGCGACCGGGGCCGAGTACCCGATGTTGCTCCCGCTGAACTCGGACTTCGCGCCAGATGCGCAAGGGCTGGATCGAGGACGGCAACGCCAGAGCCCACGACTGGGAACAGCGGTGGATCAGGTTCGCCGTCGGCAACGAGAACGCCTTCCTCGCCGTCGCCGAAGCGTTCGCGCTGTACCAAGCGGTGTACCTGGAAGCCCGGCGCGCGCTGGACCAGGCGGTGAAGGGCCTGATCGAACGCTTCGAGGCCAAGATCACCACCTCGCCGGCCGAGGCGCCGGCCGCCGGTCCGAACTGGTTCGCCGCTCTGCTCGCCGGAGCCGGGGTCGTCGGCGTCACGATCGTGACCGGAGGGTCGACGTTGCCGTGGCTGGTGTCCGCCGGCGCGATCGGGGCCGCCACCGCCGCCCTCCAGGAACAGGCCGGGAAGTCGCCGGCCGAGTACGAAGCCGTGGACCCCGGCCGCTGGAGCCACCTCCTCAACGGATTCTGCGAGGAGGTGACCCGGCAGCTGAACCAGTTCGCCGGTGAGATCGACAGCGTTCGCGACAACCTGGGCACGCGGATCGCCGAGATCCGCAACGGACACTCGATGGATCCGCCCGCGCTCGACGAGTCGATCAAGGACATCCCGCCTCACGGGCGCAACATCGTCCCCGGCCAGCTCAAGAGCGGGGTGAGCCGCTGGCTGGATCCGAAGGTCGATTCCCTTGCCGCGAACAGTCGGGAGTACTAGGCGGGCGTCGACACGATCGCCGCTGCCGACTGGGGTTCGTCCTCGGGCTTTCCGGCCATTCCCCTCGCTGGTCAGAACTTCGGGAGCAGGGCTGTGTCCCTCGGGCAGGAAGCCGTCGACAAGCACGACACGATGGTCGACTCTCTCCGGCAGTACGGTGAGGCCCTCCGGTACGTCGCCGACACCGCCCAGGCGGCCGAGGACAACGCGGTCGGGATCATGAACAACCTCCTCGCGACCGTCGAGGGCCTGTAGGAAGCAGCTGGCCTGGTGTGGACCAGGACTGTCACGACGGACTCGAAGGTCTCACCGACGGCGTTCGCTCGGCGTGTACACGTGCTCGGGGTGCGGGTGGCTGAGGAAGTCGTGGTGCGAGATCTCCCAGCCGTACGCGCCCGCGTAGTGGAACTCCAGCACGTCGCCCGCCCGCACCCCGTCCACCACCACGTCCCGGGCGAGCACGTCCTTCGGCGTGCACAGCTCGCCGACCACCGTCACCGGCTCGCCGTGCACGCCCGGCCTCGGCAGGGCAGCGGGCCACGCCTCGACGGAGCGCACGCTGAAGGGGTGGCTGTGCTGCCACGAAGCGGGCAGCCGGAAGTGATGGGTGCCGCCGCGCACGAGTACATAGTGGACACCGTGGTTGCTCTTGACGTCCAGCACCTCGGTCAGGTAGCTGCCGCAGGCGGCGACCAGGAACCGCCCGCACTCGAAGTCGATCTCCCTCCAGTGCCCGGGAAACGTCCCGGCGAGCCGGGCGAGCCCTTCGGTGAACCGGTCCCAGTCGAACTGCGCCGTCAGGTCCGCGTAGTTCACACCGATCCCGCCGCCGACGTTGACGACCTCGCAGTGAACCCCGAACGCCTCCTCCCAGCTCGTGATCTTGCGCCGGTAGAGGTCGAGCATCGCGAGATGCGCCTCGGGCGAGAGGTTGTTGGACAGCGAGTGCAGATGGAAGCCCGCGAACGCGACGCCGGGCAGCTCGACGGCCGCCCGCACCGCTTCGGGAAGTCGCGCCTCGTCGATGCCGAACTGGGTGGGACGGCCCGCCATCGCGAGGGTGGCGCTCGGGAACGGGCAGGCGAGGTTCACCCGTAGCAGCACCGCAGCGGTCCGGCCTAGCCGCGTGGCGACCTCGGAGATCCGGTGCAGTTCAAGCACGCTCTCCACGTGCAGCCGCGCGACCCCGGCCGTGAGCGCCTGCTCGATCTCGGCCGGCGTCTTCGCCGGACCTCCGAAGAGCACCTCGCCGTCGGACGCCACGGCCCTCGCCTTGGCCAGCTCACCACCGGAGGCAACCTCGAACCCGGCCACGAGTGGCGCGAGCGTGCGCAGGACCGGCTCCGCGCTGTTGGCCTTCATCGCGTAGAACATGCGGCAGCGTTCCGGCAGCGCGGCGACCACCTTGCCGGCGTGCTCGGCGAGTGCGCCCAGGTCGTAGACGTACCGGCACACCGGCTCCGGCGCGGTCATGAGCGCGCCAGCGGGTTGGGGACGCGGTGCAGCCGCAGTTCCGTGTCCGGCAGCAGGCGGCGAGTCGTGAGCCTCTCGACGGCGACCTCCGGCTTGAACACGTCGAACAGCGGCTCACCGAATCGCTCGTGGTGCTCGCGCACCACCTCGCCGACGATGGCCCAGAAGTCGCGTTCGGACAGTCCGTGGGCGTCGGCGAGGAAGATCGCCAGCTCGCCGATGTTGACGAAGAGGAACGCGTCGAGCATGAAGTCGGCGACGAGCTCGGGGTCGCCCGTCTCGATGAAGGAGTTGCGGTTTCGGTGGTACGACGGCGTTCCCCGCAGCTCCGGGCACAGCGACGGCTCGGCCAGGTGCTCGCGCGAGAAGCGGATTCCGTCGTGGAAGTCGCGCAGCGCGACGCGCGAAGGCAGGCCGTCGCGGTGGAGCAGCACCATGTTCTGCGCGTGCGACTCCAGTGCGATGCCGTGGCGGCAGAGCAGGTGCACGAGCGGCACCACGGCCACCTCGGCGAGCCTGCGCACCCAGGCCCGCACGCCGTGCTCGCGCACCCACGGGTCGAGGAAAGGCGTCCCGTCCCGCTCGCGGGCGGTGAGCGCGGTGAAGGGCGCTGCCCGCTCGCCGGGGTCGAGGAACGGGTGCAGGCTCTCGCGCCAGATACAGGCGAGCGTGCCGTAGCCGTCCTCGCGAAGGAACTCCGCGGCGGGCTCGGGGTTCACGGCCGTTCCCATGACCTCTGCGAGCAGCACGGTGCGCAGCTCGTCGTCCAGGAAGGGATCCGATGCGACGACGCTTCGCAGCCAGTCGGAGACCAGCGGAGCGTTGTGCACGGTATGGGGCGCGAGCACCCGGCTGGTGGAGGTGTTCAGCAGCGACATCGCGAGCTTGAGGTAAGGCCGGTTCGGCTGGTCCACACAGGACAGCGTGCGGATCGACTGCTGCGGCAGGAACTCGTGCGGATCCTCCCCGAGCACCACCAGCTCGCCCGATCGCAGTTGCCCGGAGAACGCTCTCGCGACGTGTTGACGCCACTGCCACGGGTGCACGGGCACGAGCGTGTACTCCGGCCAGGGTGTCGTGACGGCCTCGCCGAGCTGCCCGCGCAGGAAGGTGTGCTCTTCGACCGTCGCCGACGTGGTCACCTCGGTGATGTCCCGCCGCGCCGCAATCCACAGTGGACGGATCGGGTGAGCGAACTCGGGGCCGTAGGCCAGGTTGTCGGCGACGTCGAAGCCGATGCGGGACTTGTATGCGGGGTGGTAGCGATGCCCGTCGGTGACGCCGCCCTCCAGCGCGTCGAAGCCGGACCCTGCGAGCACGCCGCGGCGGCAGTACTGCGCGAGTGCGTCGTTGAGCAGCGTGTGCTCGAGTTCCCGTGCGAACCGGGCGAGGCATTCGGGATCGGCGTCGAGGCGATCGGAGATCTCGCCGAGGAACCGGGTCACCGACTCCGGTTCCCGTCCGTCGCGAAGGATCTCGTCCACCGTCACGCGGTCGAACGTGAACCGCCGCCTCGCACTGAAGGTGTAGGTCACGCCGCCCGCGCCCGCGATCGTGATGTCGTCGCTGGTGCGCACGGCGCCCTCGTAGAGCAGCGACTCCAGCAGCTGTCGCAGCAGCCTGCGCCGCACCGTCCGCGTCGTCGGCGCGGTGAGCGCGTGCTGGACGAGTTCGTGGGTCATGGCAGCTCCCGCAGCGGGTTGGGGACGTCGACGTAGTGGGGCCGCTCACCACGACCGGTGAAGCGGCTGAACAGGTTGGCCTTGGCGGGCAGCGTGGGGCAGGCGAGCAGGTCCCCGGCCTCCGGCCTGCCCGTCAGGTGCTCACGCGCGACCCGCCACAGGCGGTCCTCCCCGGCGCCGGTGTGCAGGCCGAGCACGTGCACGACGTGCCCGAGCTGGTTGGTCACCGCGTGGTAGCGCAGCCGCAGCCACGCCTCGTCCTCGTCGTAGAGCACCGGGCTGTCGGGCGCGACCAGCTCGTGCCGGGCACGCGTGCGGCTCGCCGACACGCCCTCCAGGTCGCGCACCCAGAACCCCGTCGGCCGGCCGTCTTGCGTGCACAGCAGGGAGTTCTGCACGTGTGCCTCGAAGCTCACGCCGTCGGAGGCGAACGCCGACAGCAGCGGCAGCAGCGAAACGTCGAGGTAGCGGCGAAGCCACTCCTCCGCAGGCCCTTCGATTCGCGGCGGATCCTCGAGCCACCCGGCGAGCACCCTCGGCGCTTGCCCGTTGCGGGCGAACGGATTCCGCCGGAACAGCACGGCGAGGTCGGCCGCCAGCCCGTCGCTCACCACGCGCGGGTCGAGGGTGCGGTAGCCGCTCTCCAGCACCACGCCGAACCCGTCCAGTGCGGGCAGGCGCGCGGCGAGCAGGCTAGCGTCGGCCGCCCTGCGCAGGTGTTCGAGCGGGTTGTTGCGGACGAAGTTGGTGATGCGGACGTGCAGCGGGAGCTTCCACGAAACCGGGAACTCCGGGTCGCACACGGTTCGCACGGACGACGTCGGGTAGACCGGCCTGCCGAGCGGGCCCAGCGGCACCAGCGCGCCCTGCTCGATCAGCGCGGTCACCTCGGGCAGCCCTCGCAGGTATCCGGCCTGCCACGGATGCACCGGCAGTGCCTCGTACCCCGGCGGGATCTGTGCGGCGACCTCGTCGGGCACCCAGTCGCCCGGCGCCACCCGCACGTCCACCACCACCTCGCTCGCCACGGCGAGGTAGTAGGGCACGAACTCCGCGCCCAGCTCCGGTGAGTAGCGCCCGAGGTCGGCATCGGTGAACCCCTCGGCGCTCTTCGGCGTCGGGTGGAACGGGTGACCGAGCAGAACGTTCTGTTCAGCGTGGCGGGTCAGCGCGTGCGCGCCGGTGCCCGGCTGACGCCTGCCATGGCCGAGGTAGCGGGCCGTGCGGCTGACGCTGTTGCCGATCTGCGCGGCCAGCTCGGCGGCACCGGCGCACCCCGTGGTGGCCTCCAGCTCGGCGAGCAGCGCCGCGACGAACTCGGCGTGGCCCGGCGTGGTGTGCTCGGCGTAGCGGTGGTGGCCGCACGGAGAGCGGTGCCGTACCTCGGCGCGCAGCGTCCGGCCCGTCGCGGGCAGTCGCACCAGCAGCTCGCCGGGTGCGACATCGTGGACGCCGGTCTCCCGCAGGTAGGCGTTGAGCAGCCGGGTTCGGGCGGCGTGCTCGGCGGCTACAACAGCAGCGGGTTCGGGACTCGTCCCGTGCTCGCCGGCATGCTCACTCCCGCCGAGGAGCCCTGGCGCAGCAGCGGGCCGAGCACCTGCCTGCTCGGCCACGTCGGCGAGCGCAGGAGCAGCCGCTCCACCTCTGGGGGCGGGCTCGTGCGGTCGAGGCAGGTGGTCAGTGCCGTGCGGAGCTGTTTCCACAGGAGCTTCTCCGTGATGCCGTAGTGCCGGGACAGTGCGTCGGCGATGCCGTAGAGGTTGACCTGCAGGCCCAGCGTCTGCAAGTAGCCGACGAGCGCCTCCGGTTCTCCGAGCACGAGCGACTGCCGCGCACCCGGCTTGACGCGGTAGCGCGGCTGCTCCACCCCCGCGGCCCGCATCCACTGTGGATGGACCCGCAACGTGTCGTGGTCGCGGAGCACGAACCGGGCCGGCAGCCCGCCGGCCAGTGTCACGGCGACGTTCTGGCCGTGCAGCTCGGGCAGGACGCCGTAGCGGAGGAAGCCGAGCGCCATCGCGCAGAACGCCTCCGCGAGCGCCGTGAAGAACGGCACCGGATCGCACTGCCAGCCGCTCGCGTGGAGTGCGGGTGCGGCGAACGCGCCCATGGGCACGGCGTCCAGGACGTCGGCGGGGTAGGTGCGCACCTGCGCGGCGAGGTGGCCCGGCCGGTCGGCGAACTCGTCGTCACCGGCCCAGCCGCACCAGGTGCGCTCGTCACACACGGTCACCAGCGCCGCGAGGTCCGGATCGCGGGCCAGAATCGCGCGCATGGTGCGTTCCGCGCGCTCGCCGTTGTCGAGGTAGCGCGGTGGCAGCAGCCGGGTCGCGCCGAGCGTGGCGATGCCAAGCGGCAGCTTCACGTGGCGCGCCTGCCCGGGTGCGACGAGCGTGCGCAGCGACGACGTCGGCCGGAACTCGCCGAGCCCGCGCGCGAACGGACGGACGTCGCCGCTGGTCAGCTCGGCGGCGAACTCCCTCGGCAGCACGTGTTCGAACTGCCATGGGTGCACCGGCAGGAGGTGGAACCCCTCGGGCGGTTCCGGCGCGGCCTCGCCGAGGAGCAGGCCTGCGAGATCCCTTGCGCCGGAGCCGAAACGGAGGTGGCCGGTGCGCACGGCGACCCAGTCGAGCGGGAGCGGGTCGGTGCGGGTGGTGCCGTAGCGGGCGAGGTCGGCGGCCGACCAGCCGGCGGCGGCGCGCGCGGTGGGGTGGAACGGGCGGTTGCGGCTCGCTGCGAACCGTTCCCCGGCGAGCATCCCGAGCGTGCCGCCGATGGCGCTGTGGTGAGGCGTGGCCGTCACCTCGCCGTGTTCGACGGCCGTGTGCAGGTCGCGGGCGACCTGCTCGGCGAAGGGCTCGCCGCCGGCGACGACGCGGATCAGCTCGTCGGGCGTGACCCCGGTGGAGCCGTGCAGCACCGGCCCTCCAGCGAAGCGCACCCGCTGCAACGCGCCGCCGTCTCGCACCCGGAATCTCACGTCGCCGACGCGGTACCACTCGCCATCGAGGACCCCCTCCCCAAACCCGCAAACCCCTTCCCGAACGAGCGCGTCCACCAGATCCCCCATGACCTGTTCGAGTAGTCCCCCAAGGCCACCTTTGTTGCGTTCAACGCAACAAAGGTGGCCTTGGGGGCAGTCGGGGTCGCTCAGTAGAGGGTCAGGCATGTGCCGACGTTCCGGGACTCGGCGCGGCGGTAGATCTCGGCCGCGCACGCGATGTCCTCCACCGCCATCCCCATCGGGTTCAGCAGGATGATCTCGTCGTCCGTTTCCCGCCCCGGCCGGGTGCCGCACAGGATCTCACCCAGCTCGGCGTGCAGCTGCTCGCGCGAGAACGAGCCCTCCAGCACCAGCTGGTTGATGATCTTCTTCTCCCGGTTGCTCTGCTCCCAGTCGTCCACGACGACCTTGTCCGCGCCAAGGAAGACGTCCTTGTGCACGTCCATGATGGACACGTTCGCGAGGAACGTGCCCGGCTTGAGCCACGAGAACGCGATGTACGGCTGGTCGGTGACGGTGCACGGCACCACGACGTCGCCCGCGCGCACCGCGTCCTCCGCGCTCGCCGCCACCCGCACCGTCGCGCGGTCGCCGACACGCTCCGCCAGCGCCCGCGCGGCGTCCTCGCGCACGTCGTAGGCGTGAATCGTGGTGAGGGAGGGGAACTGCTGCAGCAGCGCGGTCACCTGCGTCGTGCCGATGAGGCCGCAGCCGATCAGCGACATGTCCGTGAAGTCCGGCCGCGCAAGGTGCCGCGCCGCCAGGCATGTCACCGCCGCCGTGCGCCAGGCGCTGACGAGCCCGCCCTCCATGATCGCCACCGGGTAGTTGGTTTCCGGGTCGTTGAGCACGATCACCGCGCTCGCGCGCTCGAGCCCCGACTCCGGGTTGTCGTGCTTGCTGCCGACCCACTTGATGCCCGACATTCCGGCCTCGCCCGAGGAGCCGACGTGCGCGGGCATCGCGATGATCCGGTCGGCGATGTGGCCCCTGCCGACGCGCAGGTACGGCTTGAGCGGCTGCACGGTCAGGCCCCGCGCGTGTGCGACGAGCGCCGAACGCAGCGCGTCGACGTAGAGATCGGAGTGGTCGCCACCGACGGCGGCGACGTCGCCGCGCGTGAGGTAACGGATGCGGGGCTCGGACATGTGGATGCTCCTCAGGCGTTGTCGCGGCGGGATTCGGCTGCGGCGAGCCATTCGTCGTCGTAGACGAGGTCGAGATAACGGTCGCCTCGGTCGGGGAAGATCGCCACCACCCGGCACGGCCTCGGCAGCGACGGCAGCGTGCGGCGGATCGCGGCGACGACGGAGCCCGTGGAGCCGCCCGCGAAGATGCCCTCCGTGGCGAGCAGTTCGCGGCAGCCATGTGCGGCGTCCACGTCGTCGACGTGCACGACCTGGTCGATCTCCTGGGGGCTGCACAGCTCGGGCACGCGGCTGGAGCCGATGCCGGGGATCTCGCGGCTGCCCGGAGCGCCGCCGAAGATCACCGACCCGACGGCGTCGACGGCCACCACCCGCAGGGCGGGGAAGCGCTCGCGCAGCCTGCGCGAGCAGCCGAGGATGCTGCCGGTGGTGCTCACCGCGGCGAAGAGGTAGTCGGGCGGGCGCACCAGCTGCTCGGTCAGCTCGGCCCCGGTGCCGTGGTAGAACGCCTGCCAGTTGCGGTCGTTGGCGTACTGGTTCACCCACACGGCGCCGGGGGTGCGCGCGAGCAGCTCCCGAACCCGGCGGAGGCGGCTCTGCAGGTAACCGCCCGCGTCGTCCACCTCGGACACCAGTTCGACCTCGGCGCCCAGCCGGTGCAGTAGCGCGAGGTTGGCCGTGGTGGTCTTGGGATCGACGACGCAGGTGAACCGCAGGCCGTGCACCCTGGCGGCCACTGCGAGGGCGATCCCGAAGTTGCCGGAGCTGCTCTCGATGAGCCTGGCGCCCGGCCGGATCGAGCCGTCCCGCAGCCCGCTCTCCACGATGTAGCGCGCCGACCGGTCCTTCATGCTCCCGCTGGGGTTCAGCAGCTCCAGCTTGGCGACCACCTCGGCGCCCCGCTCGGGGAAGAGGCGGCGCAGGGCGACGACGGGAGTGTTGCCGACACAGTCGAAGACGGATTCGCCGACGGACTCGGCCACGGACGAAGCGGTGGTCACTGGACTCCTCGGCTCGGCAGGTCGCACCCCTATAAGGTAAGTCTTACCTTACCAGAGCTGTAACTGTCGATGAGGGCGTCGACACCCGCCGTCACCGGACAGGCTGGTGCCCCGGGGGCGCGGGGTCCCCGGGGCACCAGGTCCGGGCCAACCGGCCGTCAGCCGTCCGTCGAGGCCGCTACGTCCTCGTCGTCGTCGTCATCATCATCGGTCACGAGCCAGTCCTCGTCGTACACGTCGGAGGGCTCGGCCTGCTCGTCGTCGGTGGCCGCCCACGTGCTGCTCGACGCCGCACCGTCCTCGCTCGCCGCGGCGCTCTCGGTGTAGTAGGCCGCCTCACCATCGCCGTCCGTACCGGCGTAGGTCAGGTCGGAGGCCGCACCGGCGGGCCCGGCGTACTGGCTCTCGGTGACGTACGAGACGCCCTGCTCCTGGCTGCCCGCGTTCGCCGCCACCTGCTCGGTCGCGACGCCGTCGGGGCCGACAACGGCCGTCTCCGAGCCGTATTCGTCGGCGGAGGCCAGGCCGGCCGACCCGAACGCGAGGGGCAACGCCAGCGCAGTGGCGACCATGGTCCGTCGAACTGTGCGCATGAGATGATCCTTTCTCTGTGTTCGCACAGAGATGGGACCTGGTCTTCATCGCTTTGCCTGGCACCGAAGGCCAGGTCCCGTTTTCCTTACGCGAGACTCATCGGGAGTCTCGGCTGTGTTGCTACCCGGCGTTTTCGCTCGCTAACCCCCAGTTCCCGGCCGGGTCCACTGTGTTGGTGACCTCTGCTCAGGCCCGCAGGCGGATCCCTTCGAAGGCGATTCTCGCCACGGCCTCGGAGATGTCCGTTCTCGCGCGAGCCGGGCGATACCACTCGATCAGTGAGTTCACGAGACCGAAGAGCAGGCGCGCGGTGACCGCGGGATCGACGTCGGGCCGGAGGTCGCCCTCGCGTTCAGCCTCGGCAACCAGCTCGGCGACGATCCGGTCGAACTCGCGCCTTCGCGCCAGCGCGGCGCGCTCGACCCTCGTGTTGCCGCGCACGCGCAGCAGAAGCGTCACGAACGGCAGCTGCTCCACGAGCAGTCCGACGCTGCCGCGCACCAGGTACTCCAGGCGCTCGACGGCGCGGCCCTCGACCGAGGCCGCCTCGTCGGCGACCGCGAACAGCCCGTCGAGCGCCCGGTTCACGGCGAGCCGCAGCAGCTCCTCCTTGCCAGGCACGTGGTGGTAGATCGCCGACTTGGTGATGCCGAGCCCGCGGGCGAGGTCCTCCATGCTGGTGCGGTCGTAACCGCGTTCGTTGAACAGCGCGACCGCGCACCGCAGCACCGACTCGAGGTCGTGACCGGGCCGTCCCCTGCGGGCCATCGGGATGGCCGGTCAGGTCTCGCGCCGGTCGATCACCCGGCGCATCTTGCCGACCGAGCGCTCCAGGGTGCCGGGATCCACCACGGCGACGTCGACGCTCACGCCCACGCCGTCCTTGACGAGCGCCACGATCTCGTCGGCCGCCGCCTTCCTGCGCTCTGCGGGCGCGTCGGGTTCCGCCTCGACGTGCACCGTCATGTGGTCGAGGCGGTCGCGTTTGGACAGCACGAGCTGGAAGTGCGGGGAGAGCCCCTCGACGCGCAGCACGACTTCCTCGATCTGGGTCGGGAACACGTTGACCCCGCGCAGGATGATCATGTCGTCGGAGCGGCCGGTCACCTTTTCCATCCGCCGGTGCGCCGGCCGTGCGGTGCCGGGCAGCAGCCGGGTGAGGTCACGCGTGCGGTACCGGATGATCGGCAGCGCCTCCTTGGTGAGCGAGGTGAACGTCAGCTCGCCCAGCTCGCCGTCGGGCAGCACGGTGCCCTCGATGGGATCGACGATCTCCGGCAGGAAGTGGTCCTCCCAGATGTGCAGCCCGTCCTTGGTCTCCACGCACTCCTGCGCTACGCCGGGGCCCATCACCTCGGACAGTCCGTAGATGTCCACGGCGTCGATGTCCATGCGGCTCTCGAGCTCGGCCCGCATCTGCTCGGTCCACGGCTCGGCACCGAGGATGCCCACCCGCAGCGACGTCGAGGCCGGGTCGATGCCCTGCTGTTCGAACTCGTCGAGCAGCGTGAGCAGGTATGACGGCGTCACCATGATCACGCGGGGCTCGAAGTCGGTGATGATCCGCACCTGCCGCGCGGTCATGCCGCCCGACGCGGGCACCACCGTGCAGCCCAGCTTCTCGGCGCCGTAGTGGGCGCCGAGTCCGCCGGTGAACAGGCCGTAGCCGTAGGCCACGTGGACGGTGTCGCCCGGTCGTCCGCCCGCCGCGCGGATCGAGCGCGCCATGAGCGTCGCCCAGTTGTCGATGTCGGTCTCGGTGTAGCTGACCACGGTGGGCTGACCGGTGGTGCCGCTGGAGGCGTGGATGCGGCGGACCTGCGACTTCGGCACCGCGAACAGGCCGAACGGGTAGTTGTCGCGCAGGTCGGCCTTGGTGGTGAAGGGGAACTTCGCGAGATCGGCCTGCTCCCGGCAGTCGTCGGGATGCACACCGGCCTCGTCGAACCGGCGGCGGTAGAAGGGCACGTTGTCGTAGGCGTGCCGCAGTGTCCACTGCAGACGCTTCAGCTGGAGGGCGCGGAGCTCGTCGACGCTGAGCCGTTCGGCGGTGTCCTGTGTCATGTGACTTCCCTGTCGATGACCCTGCTGCGGCCACGGAACTCGGCGATGACGGTGCGGCCCTCGGGCCCCTCGCGATGCACGGTGACGTCGTAGATGCCGTTGCGCCCGAACCGCGTGCGCTCCTGCGCGGTCGCGACGAGGTGGTCGCCGAGCCGGGCGGAGGCGACGAACGAGATCTCGGCGCCCGCCGCGACGGTCACGGGGCCGTGACTGTTGCACGCGCACGCGAACGTGGTGTCGGCGAGCAGGAAGACGTAGCCGCCGTGGGCGATGTCGTGGCCGTTCACCATCGTCGGCGTGATCCGCATCGTCGCGACGGCGTGCCCGCCACCGGCCTCCCGCAGCTCGATGCCGAGCGTCTTCGACGCCTCGTCAACGGCGAACATGTCGAAAGCAGCGTTGCCCTGCACCAGCCACACCCTTGCCAACTGACCGAATGGACGGTTAATACTGGGTTTGCCGAGCAGTCGGTGTCAAGGGAGAGCCGATGAGTGTGCCCGACGTCTTCGATCCGACCGTCTTCGCGCGTGGCCTGCCGCACGAGCGGTTCCGCGTACTGCGGGACACCGCACCGGTGAGCTGGCAGGAGGAGCCCGAGGTGCTCGGCTGGCCCGAAGGCCCGGGCTACTGGGCGGTGACGCGGCACGCCGATGTCCGGCACGTGCTGCGCACGCCCGAGGTGTTCTCGTCGTGGCTCGGTGCCACGCAGATCCGCGACCCGGAGCCCGACGACCTGGCCTTCATCCGCCGCATGATCCTCAACATGGACCCGCCGGAGCACCAGCGCCTGCGCCGGATCGTCTCCGGCGTGTTCACCCGGCGCAGGCTGGAGCGCTCGGCCGAGCGGATCACCGAGCGGGCCCGCGCTCTGCTCGACGCCGTCGCCCCGCGCGGACGCTGCGACCTGCCTGTCGACGTCACCGACGACTTCCCGCTGGCCAACCTCGCCGACCTCCTCGGCGTGCCGGCTGAGGACCGGGGACTGCTGCTGCGCTGGACCAACCGCGTGATCGGCTACCAGGACCCCGAGCACGCCGAGATCGTCCGGGGCCCTGACGGCAAGCCGGTGAACCCGCGTTCGCCCGCGCAGCTGCGGGACATGTTCGGCTACGCCCTCCGGCTGGCCGAAGCCAAACGGGAGCAACCCGGCGACGACCTGATGAGCGCGCTCGTGCGGGCGTCGGTCGACGGCCGGGCGCTCGACGACGCCGAGCTGCAGATGTTCTTCTTCCTCGTGGTGATCGCGGGCAACGACACCGTGCGCAGCGCATTGCCCGGCGGGGTGCTCGCGCTGGCGAACCACCCGGAGCAGTACGCGCGGCTGCGGGCGGACCCGGCGCTGCTTCCCAGCGCGGTCGAGGAGATCCTGCGCTGGCACCCGCCCGTGCTGAGCTTCCGGCGCACGGCCACGCGCGACGTCGAACTGGGCGGCGCGCACATCCGGGCGGGCGACAAGGTGGTGGTGTACCACTGCTCGGCGCACTTCGACGAGCGCGTGTTCGCCCGCCCCGGCACGTTCGACATCACGCGCGAGCCCAACGACCACCTGGCGTTCGGAGACGGCCCGCACCTCTGCCTCGGCGCGCATTTCGGGCGGTTGCAGCTGAGGATCTTCTTCCGGGAGTTCCTCTCGCGGCTGCCCGTTGTGGAGCTCGACGGCGAGCCGAGGAGGCTCACGTCGAACTTCATCAACGGCATCACGCACCTGCCGCTGCGCTGGCGTCCCGTTGTCCCTGGCCACGACGGCGCCTAGGGTCGGAGGATGAGCGCTCCGGCGAGGCCGAGGTCCCGAACGACCTTCCACCCGCTCACGGTCGCCGACGTCACGCGGCTCTGTGACGACGCGGTGGCGGTCACCTTCGACGTCCCGCCGGAACTGGCGCGGGAGTACGATTTCCTGCCCGGCCAGTCACTGACGCTCCGGCGCACGGTCGACGGCCGCGAGGAGCGCCGGTCGTACTCGATCTGCGCGCCCGCGGGCGACCGGCCGAGAGTGGGTGTGCGAGAGGTGCCCGACGGCCTGTTCTCGACGTGGCTCGTGCGCGACGTCCGGCCCGGCGACGTGATCGAGGTGGGCACTCCCACCGGGAACTTCACGCCGGACCTCGCGGCGCCCGCCCACCACGTGCTCGTCGCAGCGGGCTCAGGGATCACGCCGGTGCTGTCGATCGTGGCGTCCGTGCTGCGCAACCCCGCCACGACGGTGACCCTCTTCTACGGCAACCGGCGCACCGACACCGTGATGTTCGCCGACGAGCTGGCCGATCTGAAGGACCGCTACCCGGCGCGGTTCGAGCTCGTGCACGTGCTCTCGCGGGAGCCACGCGAGGTGGAGCTGTTCAGCGGACGGCTCGACGCGGAGAAGCTCACCGACCTGCTGCGCCTCGTGCCGGAGCCGGACCGGGTCGGCCACTGGTGGCTGTGCG
Organism: Prauserella sp. PE36; assembly: GCF_003311655.1. Lineage (NCBI taxonomy): Bacteria > Bacillati > Actinomycetota > Actinomycetes > Pseudonocardiales > Pseudonocardiaceae > Prauserella > Prauserella sp. PE36. The sequence continues at coordinate 16,685 of NZ_QEQT01000111.1, forward strand.
GACCGTTCGGCATGGTCACCGACGCGCAGGACGTGCTCGAACGGCACGGCGTCGGCTCGTCGCGCGTGCACCAGGAGCTGTTCTTCGTCGAGGACGTGCCACCCGATCCGGTGCGCCACGCCGAGCCCGCGCTCGTCGGCGAGACGAGCGAGGTGACCGTGAAGCTCGACGGCCGCATCACCACGGCGCTGGTGCCGAAGTCCACGGCGGTCCTCGACGGCGTGCAGCGCGTACGGCCCGACCTGCCGTTCGCGTGCAAGGGCGGCGTGTGCGGCACGTGCCGCGCGAAGGTGCTCGAGGGCGAGGTCCACATGCGCCGCAACTTCGCGCTGGAGGGCGACGAGGTGGCGGAGGGCTTCGTGCTCACCTGCCAGTCGCGCCCGGTCACCGACACGGTGAGCGTCGACTACGACGCCTAGGGCAAAATCGTTCGGGTGAAGCTGACGGGGCGGGGGGCGCGTGGTCTCGTCGGCGCCGGTCTCGTGGGATGCCTGGTGTGGTCGGTGCTCGTCGAGGCGGCGATGCCGTCGTGGTTCAATCTCGACGATTCCTGTCCCGGCGCCACGGGCGTCGAGCGGGACTACTTCCCGCCGAGCGCGACGTGCTTCTACGAGGGCGACCGCGCGGTCGGCTACCTCCCGCTGTTCGAGACCGTCGTCCTGACCGTCGTCATCGTGCTGCTTGCGGCCCTGACCGTGTCCGGGCTGGTGCTGCTCTGGCGGCAGGCCCCCTCGGACGTGGGCGGCCCGCGACCGAACCGGCCGGTGCTGCACGTGCTGTGCGCGGCGGTGTTGGGTGTCGTGGCCGTCGTTGTGGCCAGGACCGTGGTGATCATCGCGCTGCTGCTGGGCGGTCCACCGGGTGGCATCACCGCCTTCGTCGCGGTCGCGCTCGGGGCAATCGGCGCGGCGAGCGCGCTGGACCGGGCCTTCGGGCCGAGCGGGGGAGCGAGCGGCCGGCGCGCGACGGCCCTGGTGGTGATCAGCAGCGGCGCGATGTTCGCCCTCGTTCTGGCCGCCAGGGATGCGTACGTACAGGAGAACACTTTGCTCGGGCCCGGCTGGGCGATCGCGGCGGCCGGAGGCGTATCTGCGGCCGTGGCGGGAGCCCAGTGGCTCAGCCGCTGGCCGCGCGGAGGAAGGCCTCGCGGGTCTCCGAGCCGACGTGCCGGGGCCACAGCGCGTGCAGCGGGACGTGGGAGGGCGGCTCGAGGACGAGCACGCGCACCCGGCCGCCGGCCGCGAGGCCCGGAGGCGCGGTGACGAACGCGACGTGGTCGGTGCCGATCACGGCGGTCTCCGGCGGGGTGCCCTGGATCGGGTTGCGTTCCAAGCGCGGCTCGAAGCCGCCCTGGCGGCAGAGGTGCAGTAGCAGCTCGGTGTAGCCGGACCGGCCGGGGTGCCCCCACACCATGATCGGCTCGTCGGCGAGGTCACCGAGCCGCACCGAGTCGTGATCGGCGAGGCGATGGCCGGCGGCGACGGCGACCTGCAGCCGCTGGCTCCCCAGAGTGCTGCGGGTCAGCCCGCGGATGGGCGTCATGGCCCGGCACAGCCCGAGGTCGAGGTCGCCTGCCAGCAACTGCTCGGTCAGCTCTCCGGGATAGCGCTGGTTCACCTGCGTGGCCAGTTCGGGCTGGGTGGCGTGGACCCGGCGGATCAGCGCGGTGACCTCGTCGCCGGTGACCGCCGGGGTGTGCCCGATGCGCAACGTCTCCGCCTCACCCCGGCCGATGCGGCGAGCGCGCCGCACGGCGGAGCGAGCGATGCCGTGCAGCACGCGAGCGTCGGCGATCAGCGCCTCCCCCGCGGGCAGGACGGTGATGGTGTTGCCGCTGCGGTCGAGCAGGTCCACGCCCACCTCGCGTTCCAGTGCGCGGATGGAGCTGGACAGTGCCTGCTGGGACAGGTGAAGGCGCCGCGCGGCCCGCGTGAACGTGCCCTCCTCGGCCACCGCGATGAGGTGTTCGAGCTTGTGCAGGTCCAGTCCCATGCGTGCCCCCGTCCGACGCTCAGCGGGTGGTGTAGCCCCCGTTCGGGAACAACGTCTGTCCCGTGAACCACCATCCCTCGGTGGCGAGGAACGTGACGATCGGGGCGATGTCCTCGATGCGGGTGAGCTGGTTGCCCAGCGCCTGCGACTTGTGGAACTCGACCCGTTCCGGTGTTTCCTGAGGGTAGAAGAACGGGGTGTCCATCGGGCCGGGGGCGACGGTGTTCACCGAGATGCCCCGGTCGGCGAACTCCTTGGCCGCGGCGCGGGTGAAGTGCTCCAGCGGAGCCTTCCCGCCGGCGTAGGTGGAGTAGCCGTCGGTGAACGCCGCCAGCAGCGACGTGCCCAGGCTGATGATCTTGCCTTTGTCGTTGAGCCGCCGTCCGGCTTCCTGGATGAAGAAGTACGCCGCCTTCGCGTTGATGCCGAACATCCGGTCGTACTCGTCTTCGGTGGTCTCCAGGATCGGCTTGCGCAGCACCATCCCGGTGGTGTTCACCGCGACGTCGACTCCGCCGAACGTGTCCACGGCGGTGTCGAACAGCCCGCGCACGTCGGCGACCCGGGTCAGGTCCCCCTGCACGGCGATCGCGTCGGCCCCGGCGTCCTTGACCGCGGTGACGGTCTTCTCGGCGTCCCCAGCCGACGCGTCGCTGTGGTAGTGGACCACCACGTTCGCGCCTGCCTCGGCGAAGTTGGTGGACAGCAACCCACCCAGGTTCTTCGCGCCGCCGCCGATGACGACGACCTTGTTCCGCAACGTCCGCTCAGTCATGCTTCGCGCTCCCTTCGTTCCTCGTGATCGCGGCACCGACGCTAGGTCGCCACCGCGCGCGGTGGGAAACACGAAGATCGGGTAGCCCCACAAGCGTTGCCGGTAGCCCCTGGAGGAACGCCTAGAAACCGCTGGTGCAGGTGGGTGTGAACCGCACCGGCAGCGCGGTGAGCCCGCGCATCCACACCGACTGCCGCCACACCAGCGCCTCCGGGGCCACCGCGAGGTCGACGTCCGGCAACCGGTCGAGCAGCACCTCGATCGCGGACTCGACGATGGTCGCCGCGATCTCCTGAGCCGGGTACGGGCAGCCGTGCTCGCCGTGGCTGAACGACATGTGGGCCTGGTTGTCGGCGGAGCCACGGCCGGGCTCCGGGTGCACCAGCGGGTCGGTGTTGGCCGCGGCAAGGCCGAGCACCACCAGGTCGCCCGTGTGGATCCGCCTGCCGGCGAGGTGGGTCTCCCTGGTGGCGAAGCGGCCGATGAAGTTCTGGGTCGGCGTCTCCTCCCACAGCACCTCGTTCAGGGCCTGCCGCACGCTGCGGCGTCCGCCGGCGAGGGTCGCGGCGAAGCGGTCGTCGGTGAACATGAGCCGCAGCGCGTTGCCCATCCAGTCCGCCGTCGTCAGCTGTGCCGCGCCCATCGTGAGGAAGAGGTCGGTGGCGATCTGCTCGTCGGTCAGCTCCACCACCGGGTGCGAGAGTATTCGCGAGGGCAGGTCCTCGCCCGGGCGCACGCGCTTGTCCCGCACCAGCCGCAGCATCCGCGCGACGATGCGCTCGTGGGCGCGGACGGCCTCGTCACCCTCGTCGGCCGAGGCCGCGACGTCGCGAACCAGTTCGGGTGCCTCGGCGTCGGGAAGGCCGAACAGCTTGGCGAGCACCAGCAGCGGGATCTGGTGGGTGTACTGCGCGATCAGGTCCGCCTCGCCCCTGGGGGCGAACATGTCGATCAGCCGGTCGGCGATCTGCTCCACCTGCGTGCTCAGCTCCACCTGGTCGACGGCGGTGAGCGCCTCGTGCAGGGCGGGGGAGAGCCTGCGGTGCTCCTCGGCGTCGCTCAGGATCGAGCTGGGCTGGTACTCCACGTACGGGCGCAACGACCAGTCCGGAGACACGCGGCTCCAGCCGTGCCAGTGCCGCGACGTGCGGGCGAACAGCTCGGGGTTGTTCGTGACGTGCAGCAGCTCCCGGTAGCCGAGCACGAGCCACGCGGGCACGCCGCCCTCCAGCAGCACCGGCGCGACGGGGCCGTACTGCTCGCGCATCTCGCGGTAGAGCCGGGCCGGCTCGTTCTGGAACCGAGGGCCGTAGAGGGCGGGCAGCGTCGCGAGTGCCGGCGGCACGGAAGGTGGCGTCACGGGGGCGGAGCCTAGCGCTGCAGTGCGACCAAGATCACGCGAGCCGGTCGGCATGCTCGCGGGTCACCTCGGCCAGCCGCCGCGCGATGCCGGTGAACTGCCGCAACGCCGTCGGCGGCAGTCCGTCGAGCGCCGCCGTCGCGTCGTCGGAGACCGGGTGCCACACCGACTCCCGCAGCTCACCGTGTTCGGCGGTGGTCTCGATGACCTGCGCGCGCCGGTCGTCGCTGCTCGGCCTCCTGCGCGCGTAGCCTGCCCGCGCCAGCCGGTCGACCACCTTCGTGACGGCGGCGGGGCTGAGGTGGGCGAGCCGGGCGAGCCGCCGCGCGTTCATCGGCCCTTCGCGTTCGAGGATCTCCAGACAGTGCAGGTCGTTGCGGTTGATGCCGTACCGCGCCGCGACGGCGTCGAGGAGCAGCTCGGTGGCCGAGTGCAGCTCCCTGGCCGCCCGGATCGCCTCGGCCGGGCCGGGTCCGTTCATCCACCCCCCAAGTAGTTCACGGCGTGTACATTCAATGTTGTTGACTATATCTGCGGGGGCGCACATGGTTGCCACACCGGCCAGAACGGGCTGGGCCACCGCCGCGGCGGTGCTCTACGCGCTGTGGGGCGTGCTGCACGTCGGTCTCGGGGTCACGATGGTCGCCGGCGGGTTGTCCGCAGGGCTGCCGGATGAGGAGACGGCAGCCGAGAGCCTGATGTTCTTTCTCTGCGCCATCGTGTTCGGAGCGCAGGCCGTGGTGGTCGCGGTGACGCTGAACCGGGTCAACGACCGCGTCGGCCACTGGCTGAACCTGACGGTGCTCGGTGCGGTCGACCTCGCGTTCCTCGTTGTGCTCGTCCTGCCAGGCCACGTGGACCTGGCGGGTGGCCTTTCAGGGCCGCTGCTCTGGTTGCTCGCCGCGATCTGCTCGACGCTCGCGATGCGCGCGGGGACCCCTAGGGGCAACGGCCGGGTCTTCCCCTGATGCGGCCGGAAACCGGTTCTGCCATGGTCTGAGCATGCCGATCGGACTGTTCCCGCGCGCGCGGGACGCGGGCCTCGCACTCGGGATCACGGCGATCGTCGTCGGCGGCACGCTCGTGCACGTGGCGGCCGACGACTCCCCGGGCAGGCTCACCCTCTGGTCGTGGGCACTGCTGCTCGTCGCCTGCGCCGCGCTCGTCGTGCGCCGCCGGTACCCGGTGGCGGTGGCCGTGACGACGCTGGTGGCCTCGGGGCTCTACTACCCGTTCGTCGGCCCCGACGGGCCGATCGTGGTCACGTTCGTCGTCGCCCTCTACACGCTCGCGGCGTGCGGGCGCGTGCTCGTGGCGGCGGGGCTCGGCCTCGTCGCGCTCGCCGCCACCGCGTACGGGGAGTACCTCAGCCCGGTGCAGCACGTCGGCAACGCCGGGCTCGCCATGCTCACCGGCTGGCTCGTCGCGAGCATCGCGCTCGGCCGGGCCCGCCGGACCCACCTCGCCTACCTGCGGGAGGCCGAGGAGCGGGCCGCCACCGAGGAGCGGTTGCGCATCGCGCGGGAGCTGCACGACGTGCTGGGCCACAACCTCTCGCTCATCAACGTGCAGGCGGGCGCCGCACTGCACCGCCCCGACGCCGAGACCTCGCGCGCCGCGCTCGAGGTGATCAAGCGGTCGAGCAAGGACACCCTGCGCGAGCTGCGCTCGACGCTCGGCGTGCTGCGCGGGGCCTCCGCCCCTGCGCCTGGACTGGCCACTTTGGACGAGCTGGCCGAGCAGGCGAGGGCCACCGGGCTGACCGTGGTCACCGAGGTGGACGGCGAACGCAAGCCGTTGCCGCCCGAACTGGACCTCACCGCCTACCGCCTCGTGCAGGAGGCGCTCACCAACGTGCGCAGGCACTCGGGCGCGAGCACGGCGACCGTCCGGATCAGCTACACCTCGCGGGACCTGCGCGTCGAGGTCACCGACGACGGCAGGGGCGGCCGCGCCCAACCCGGCCACGGGATGCGGGGCATGAACGAGCGCGTGCGTGCGCTCGGCGGCGACCTCACCGCGGGCGGCCAGGCAGGCGGCGGATTCCGGGTGAGCGCACGGCTTCCGCAGGGAGCGGGCGTATGATCCGCGTTCTGCTCGCCGACGACCAGACGCTCGTGCGTGCGGGCTTCAGGTCCATCCTGGACGGTGACGACGACATCTCCGTCGTCGCCGAGGCCGCCGACGGGGAGCACGCGGTGCGGCTCGCCCGCGAGCACCGGCCGGACGTCGTGCTCATGGACGTCCAGATGCCGGGCACCGACGGCCTGGAGGCCACGCGCCGCATCGCCGGGGACGAACGGCTCGCCGGGGTCAAGGTCGTCATCCTCACCACCTACGACGTCGACGAGTACGTCTACGGCGCGCTGCGGGCCGGTGCGAGCGGGTTCCTCGTCAAGGACACCGAACCCGTCGAGCTGCTGCAGGCCGTGCGCGTGGTCGCGCGAGGGGACGCGCTGCTGGCACCCTCGGTGACCCGCAGGCTCATCGCGGAGTTCGCCGGGCGCGTCTCGCGGCCGGAGCCGAGCCCGAGGCTGAACTCGCTGACCGAGCGCGAGCGCGAGGTCATGGCGCTGGTCGCCGCGGGACTGTCCAACGACGAGATAGCCGACCGCCTCGTGCTCTCGCCCGCGACCGCCAAGACCCACGTCAGCCGCATCATGACCAAGCTGGCCGTCCGCGACCGCGCGCAGCTCGTGGTGCTCGCCTACGAGTCGGCCATGATCACTCCCGGTTGGCTGAATCAACCCAGGTAGTACGGGATCTCCCGCAGGGGACGACCTGTGTGGTACGCCGGTTCGGCACCGGTGCCGGACGCGCCGGGGCATACCGTCGGCGGACGCTGCCCCGCATGAACACACCAACGTCAGCACCGAGCCGGCTCACCCGGCTCGCCGCCTGGGCACAGCGGCGGCACTGGCTCGCACTGGGCCTCTGGCTCGTGGTGCTCGCCGCGATCACCGTCACCTCACAGGTGGTCGGCGCGGACTACCACGACGACCATTCGCTGCCCGGAACCGAATCGCAGCAGGTGATCGAGACCTTCGAGGAGCACGCGCCCGCGCAGCGGGGGGAGACCGTGCAGGTCGTGCTCGCCCACGACCAGGGCGTCACCGCCCAGCGCGACCGCGTCGACGCGCTGCTCGCCGAGGTTTCCCGGCTGCCCCACGTCGCGGGCGTGCAGAGCCCGTTCACCACGCCCGGGGCCGTATCGCCCGACGGCACCGTCGCCTACGCCACCGTCGCGCTCGACCCGGACACCCCTGCCGAGGACGTCCGCTCGCTCATCGAAACCGGGCAGAGTGCGGCCGGTGACGGGCTGCGGGTCGCCCTCGGCGGCGACCCGGTGAGGGAGGCCGAGGAGGGAGGAGGCGGCGCCGCCGAGGGCGCCGGGATCCTCGCCGCACTGGTGATCCTGGTCTTCATGTTCGGCTCGCTGCTCGCCGCCGCCGTTCCCATCGTCACCGCGGTGCTCGCGGTCGGCAGCACCATCGGCGCGATCGCGCTCGTCTCGTGGGTCGTCGACATGCCGTCCTACGCGCCACCGCTGATGATGCTCGTCGGCATCGGGGTCGGCATCGACTACGCGCTGCTGATCTTCTCGCGCTACCGGAGTGAGCTGCTGTCGGGCCGGGACCGTGAGCAGGCCGCGCGCGTCGCGCTCGACACGGCGGGCCGCTCGGTGCTCTTCGCGGGTTGCACGGTGATCATCGCGCTGCTCGGCCTGCTCGCGCTGGGGCTCGGCTCGCTTCGCGGGGTCGCCTTCGCCGTCGCGCTGACCGTGCTGGTCACGATGGCCGCGTCCGTCACGCTGCTGCCCGCGCTGCTCACCGTGTTCGGGCGGCGCATCGAGCGCAGGATCAGGTCCCGCGCGAGCCGCCGTGTCCACGGGCAGCGGTGGCGGGCGCTCGCCGGTGCGGTGCAGCGGCGGCCCGTGGTGTCGCTGGTGGTGCCGGTCGCCCTGCTCGGTGCGCTGTCGCTGCCCGCGCTGGACATGCGGCTCGGCTTCGCCGACGCGGGCACGGAGGCGGAGGGATCCACGACCCGCGAGGCGTACGACCTGCTCGCCGAGGGCTTCGGCCCCGGCGTCAACGGGCCGCTGATCGTCGTGTCCGAAGGGGACAGTGGATCGTTACGTCAGGCGGTCGAATCCACGCCGGGCGTCGCGAGCGCGACACCGCCGCAGTCGCTGTCCGGCGGCGTGTCCACGATGCTCGTGTTCCCCGACAGCGCACCCCAGGACGCGGCGACGCATGAGCTCGTCGAGCGGCTGCGCACCGACGTCCTGCCTGACGTCGCCGAGCGGACCGGCGCGTCCTACCTCGTCGGCGGGTCGGTGGCGGCGGCCGACGACTTCGCCGGCGAGGTGAGCGAACGGCTGCCGCTGTTCATTCTCGTGGTGGTGGGCCTGTCGGCCCTGCTGCTCGCGGCGGTGTTCCGATCGCTGCTGATCCCGCTCAAGGCGGCCGTGCTGAACCTGCTCAGCATCGGCGCGAGCCTCGGCGTCGTCACGCTCGTGTTCGGACAGGGGCTGTTCGGCGTGCAGGAGGGCCCCATCGAGGCGTTCGTGCCGGTGATGATCTTCGCGATCGTGTTCGGGCTTTCGATGGACTACGAGGTGTTCCTCGTCGCCCGCATGCACGAGGAGTGGCGGCGCACGCGCGACGCGGCACACGCCGTGCGAGAGGGGCTCGCCGGCACCGGCGGGGTCATCACCGCGGCGGCGGCGATCATGATCGTGGTGTTCGGCGCGTTCGTGCTCAGCCCGGACCGGATGCTCCAGCAGTTCGGGCTCGGCCTGGCCGTGGCGGTGCTGCTCGATGCGTTCGTGATCCGCTGCCTGATCGTGCCCGCAGTGATGCGCCTGTTCGGCGAGCGGGCCTGGTGGTTGCCGAGGCGGCTCGACCGGGCGTTGCCCAACGTCCGGCTGGAGCACGACGAGCGGGTGGGCGTCAGCTCGTGAGCACCTCGTGCAGGCACAGCACGTTGCCCTCGGTGTCGTGGAACCACGCGGCGCGCTCGTCGCCCATGGTCGCGATGTGGTCCACGGTCCTGAGGTCGTCGCTGTCGAAGTCGTCGAACCTGACGCCGTGACGCTCGAGCTCCTTGATCTCGGCGGGCAGGTCGGTGACCTCGAAGCTGAGTGCGGTGTGCTCGCTCTGCGTGCCCTCGGGCATGGGCCGCAGGGCGAGCACGTCGCCGGCCCCGGCGGCGAAGTAGACCGAGCCGTCGGGGCCCGTGCCGGTGCGCTTCAGTCCCAGCGACTCGGCGTAGAACCGGCCCGCGCGCTCGACGTCGGTCACCGGCAGCAGTGTCGTGACGGGCGATGTGGTGAGCATGATGACCTCCTCGCCGCCATGCTCCGCCGCCGTTTCCGCTGGTGACAACGGCTGTTCCCGGTGCGTTTTTCAGTCGGCGCCGTTGACCTCGCGCAGCGTTCGCATGGCTTCGGCGAGTGACTCGGATGCCTGCGGGCCGAGCGGTTCGAGGACGGTCCTGCGCAGGACGTCGGCGCACGCCTTGCGTGCCTGTTCGGCGACATCGAGCCCGTGTTCGGTGAGGCACGCGTAGGTGACGCGGCGATCGTCCGCACTGGGTACCCGGCAGATGAGGTCGGCGGCGGCGAGACGGTCGGCGACCTTGGTGAACCCGCCGCTGGAGAGCGCCGCCTCCTTGGCGAGCCGGGTCATCGGCATGCGGTGATCGGGGGAACGGATGAGTCTGAGGATGATGTCGAACGAGGCCGGGGCGAGGCCGAACTGCTCGGCGATCTCGCCCATCAGCCGGTCCTGGGTGGCCAGGTATCCCTCGATGACCAGGCCCCACCAGGTCACGATCTCGTCGTCGTCGGGTTCGGTCGGCACGCCCCGAGTGTACCGCAGTTGTCTTCCGGAAATATATCTTGCGCGCGAGATGTTATGGAGTTAGCTTTGAAGCACCCGCTCCCAAGGAGGGACGCCATGTCGTTCAAGACCAGCGGCCTGCACCACGTCACCGCGATCGGCGGAGACCCGCAGCGCAACGCCGACTTCTACCTGCGCACGCTGGGGTTGCGGCTGGTGAAGACCACCGTCAACTTCGACGACCCGGGTACCTACCACCTCTACTACGGCGACGAGTCCGGCAAACCGGGCACGCTGCTCACGTTCTTCCCCTGGCGCGACGCGCCCAGCGGCCGGATCGGCACCGGTCAGGCCACCACCACGTCGTTCTCGGTGCCCGAGCACTCGCTCGGCTGGTGGAAGCAGCACCTCGAGGTCTCCGGCGTGACGACGAGCGAGGTCACCAGTCGCGACGAGGAGGAGGTGCTCACCTTCCGCGACCCCGACGGCCTTCAGCTCGCGCTCGTCGCCCACCAGCAGGGCGACCCCCGCGACCCGTGGGACACGGCGCTGGTGCCTGGTGAGCACGCCATCCGCGGCCTGCACTCCGTGACCATGTCGGTGTCGCGCGAGGACGCCACGGCGGGCACGCTCACCGAGGACCTCGGGCTGACGTTCTCCGAGCAGGACAGCAACCGCTTCCGGTTCACCGCGGGCGACGGCGGCCCGGGCGCGATGGTGGACGTGCTGGTGACGCCCGACGCGCCGAAGGGCCTGGTCGCCGCGGGCACCGTGCACCACGTCGCGTGGCGGGCCCCGGACGAGGAGACCCAGGTCGGCTGGCGGGAGGCCCTGGTCGACCGCGGGGTGGGCGTCACGTCCATCCTCGACCGCCAGTACTTCCGGTCGATCTACTTCCGTGAGCCGGGCGGCACGCTGCTGGAGATCGCCACCGACCAGCCGGGCTTCTCGATCGACGAGCCGCTGCTGGAGCTGGGCCGTGCGCTCAAGCTGCCGCCGTGGCTGGAGCCCAACCGCGAGCAGATCGAGGCGACGTTGCCGAAGCTCGACCTGCCCAGCGAGAACAACCCGGTGCGGGTATGACCGCGCTGTCGCTCGACCACAGGTTCGTGGAGGGCGAGGACGACGCGCCGGTGCTCCTGCTGCTGCACGGCACGGGCAGCAACCCGGACGACATCCTCGCCCTCGGCAAGGAGCTGAGCCCGTCGTCGCCGATGCTCGCACCGGCGGGCCCGGTGTCCGAGCACGGCGCGGCGCGCTGGTTCCGCAGGCTCGCGGAAGGTGTCTTCGACACCGAGGACGTGCTGTTCCGGGCCGAGCAGCTCGCCGAGTTCGTGCTCGCGGCCCGGCGGGAGTACGGGTTCGGGGACCGCAGGTTGGTGGCGGCCGGGTTCTCCAACGGCGCCAACATCGCGGCGGCGGTGACGCTGCTGCGGCCGGACGTGCTGACCGAGGCGGCGTTGTTCGCCGCGATGCTCCCGGTGCCCGATCCGCCTTCCCGTCCCCTGAGCGGAACCCGCGTTTTCCTCTCCAACGGCAGGCAGGACCCGATGGCCCCGCTGGCGTCGAGTGAGCGGCTCGTGGCGCTGCTGCGGGAACGTTCCGCGGAGGTCACCGAGAACTGGCATCACGGCGGCCACCAGATCACCCTGGCCGGCCTCGAAGCCGCGAGGACCTGGCTGACCCCCTGAGCCAGGTCCTCGCCCCTGCAGTGAAGGCCACCATGCCTGCGCCCGCCCGTCTCCCACCACCACCCAAACGGAGACGCTGCGCGCCGCAGTGTTGATTCCCACGCAGTGATGGTGGCCTTCACTGCATTTGGGTTAACCCACCCGAGCATGATCCATTCGCGGTTCGCATTCCGGGCGAATGTCCGAATTGGTGCGGCTCAACGGACTAAGCGGCAATGCGCGATTCGGGGCCGCTGCATTTTCGCGAACTATGCTGTTTACGCTTTCGGAGGCTCGGGGGAAGGTGCACGATGAACTTCGGTGACATGGTCGACTGCCCGCGCTGCCACGGCTCGGGGCTCGGACCCAACCGAAAGGACCCTTGTGGCAACTGCGGAGGACTCGGGCAGGTCCCGAAGTAGCGCGGGCGAGGACTGCCCGCTCTGCCACGACACCGGCACCTTGTCCTGGCAGCAGCCGCAGCCGACCTCCGGCGTGCTCCGCACGATCGAGATGCCCTGCCCCCACGGGTGTGGCGAGCACTGGAAACACCCAGAGGCCGAACGCGACCGCGTGGTCGAACAGCCGGACACCACCCCCGACCGGGTCCGGGGCAACGCGGACGAGGCCAACAGCATCGGCGCCGAGTTCATCAAGGGTGCGCTGCGGAACTGGGGTTTCCTCGACGGCGAGCAGGACCGTCCGAAGTAGTACGGGCAAGTAACATCCCCTGCGTGGACTCGGAAGACTTGGTGCAACGTGCCGGCAGGATCGCGGGCTGGGCCGCGCGCACGGGCTACTCGCTCGGCAGGCGGCTGCCCGGTGCCGACAGCGCCGAACGGAGCCTGCGGACGCTCGAGCAGAAGGCCCTCGGGGAGCTGCGCCGACGCCTCGAAGGCGCCGGCGACCCCTACCTCGCCACGCTCAACCAGGCGCCGTCGACCGGCAGAAACCTCACCAACGGCCAGGTGAAGGGCCGCGCGGTCACCGTCGTGACGCCCGACGAGCCGCTGCGCGTCGCCATGGCCGAGCTGCTGAACCGGTCCACCGGCCTCGACCGCGACCGCTCCCGCGACTACCTCTACGCGGTCATCCTCCGCCAGCTGACGCCCGACGAGGCCCGCATCCTGGCCGCGCTCGCCGACGGTTCGCCGTTCCCGCTGGTGGACGTCGCCGAGCGCACCGGCCTCGGCGGCGCGGGACGGGTCGTGCTCCGCAACGCCTCGACCGTCGGCAAGGCGGCCGGGGTGACCCTGCTCGACCACGTGCCCGCCTACGTCACCCGGCTCGTCGGCCTCGGCCTGGCCGACATCGACGAGGAGGCGCCCGCGCTGAGCACGCAGTACGAGATCCTGCTGACCGACGACACGGTGCGGGTGGCCGAGCAGCTGGTCAAGCGGCCGCGGTTTGTCCGGCGCACCGTGCGGATCTCGCCGCTCGGGGTGAGCTTCTGGCAGGCCTGCGCGCCGAACTGAGTGCGGGTGCGATCCGGTGGCCGTCATGTGATCATGGTCACCCACATCGGTGAGGATGTTGGTGGTGCGTGATGGACGAGTACCTGCGGGGAATCGCCGACGACTTCCTGCGGTACTGGCCCGTGTACTGCTCCATCCCGGTGGTCGCCGCGCTCATCGGCTACGTGACCAAGCTCGTCGCGATCCGCATGATGTTCCAGCCGCTGAACTTCACCGGGCTGCGGCTGCGTGGCAAGCCGTTCCTCGGCTGGCAGGGCATCGTCCCCAAGCGCGCAGCGCGAATGGCGAGCATCGCGTGCGACACGATGACCCAGCAGCTGGTCACGCCGCGCGAGGTCGTGGAGCGGCTCGACCCCGAGCGCATCGCGAAGGAGATCGAGCGGCCGCTGCTCGCCGCCACCGAGGAGATCGTCACCGACATCGCGGCCGAGTACCAGCCGGGGCTCTGGGACGCGCTGCCCGAACGCGTGCGCAAGCTCGTGGTCAGGCGGGTGCAGGCCGAGGCGCCGAAGATGGTCGCCTCGGTCATGGAGGCGATCAAGAACGACGTCGACTCCGTGTTCGACCTCAAGGACATGGTCGTGACGAGCCTTGTCAAGGACAAGGCGCTGCTCAACCGCATCTTCCAGGAGGCGGGGCACAAGGAGTTCCGCTTCATCGCGCGTTCCGGACTGCTCTTCGGCGGCCTGATCGGCATCGTGCAGATGGTCGTGTGGCTCGTGTTCCGGATCCCGCTCATCATGCCGCTGTTCGGCCTGTTCATCGGCTGGTTCACCGACTGGCTCGCCCTCAAGATGATCTTCCGGCCGAAGGAGCCGACCCGCTACCTCGGGCTGTTCGAATGGCAGGGCCTGTTCATCAAACGGCGCGCCGAGGTCTCCGAGGCCTACGCCGCGCTCATCGCCAGGGAGATCATCACCCCGCACAACGTGATCGAGGCCGTGCTGCGCGGCCCGTTCTCGGACAAGGTGGTCACGTTGATCCAGCGGCAGGTCGACGCGGAGCTGGCGAAGCAGGCGAGCTTCGCGAAGCCGCTCGTGGTCATGGCCATCGGCAGCAGGCGCTATCAGGAGATGAAGGAGCGGATCGCCGATCAGGTGATGGCTCGGCTGCCGGAGACGCTGCACTACATCGAGGACTACGCCGAGGACGCCATGGACATCCGCAACACGCTGGTGACCAAGATGAAGCAGCTCGACGCCGACGAGTTCGAGGGCCTGCTGCGGCCGGCGTTCCAGCAGGACGAGTGGATCCTCATCCTCACCGGAGCGCTGCTGGGCGCGGCGTGCGGTGAGCTGCAGGTGCAGCTCGTGCTGCAGCTGACGACGTAGTCAGACCCCGCAGAGCCAGTCGAGCACCACGGCCGCCGTCCACGATTGGTTGGTGCTGCCGAGCGGCTTGCCGGTGAACGGCTCGTAGTACTCGCCGAACGAGCCGTCGGAGACCAGGTGCACGCCCTGTGCCCGGAACTCGCTCGCGTGGCGAGGCCAGTTGCGCTGCTCGAAAGCCCAGCCGAAGAGCCACGTGACCACCGGCCACTGCGGACCGCGCCAGTAGCGCTTCGCGTCGAAGTCCGGCGACGACGGCGAAACCGACGGCGGCACAGCGGCCAGCAGGTCGGGGTGCCCCGACCACGCGGGGCTGTCCAGCGTGGACATCAGGCGAGACTCGACGTCGGCGGGCAGGCCGCCGCACAGCAGCGGCGAGAACCCGGCGATGGTCTCGGCCGAGAGCCACCGCCCACCGCGGATGTCGCGGTCTCGTGCCATGCCGGTCTCGGGGTGCGCGCTCAGCGCCACGGCGGCCCGGGCCCGCGTCGCCCACATCCGCAGCTCGGCGATCTCTTCCGCGTTCTGGTCCAATTCCTCGCCGAGGCCGGCGAGTGTGTCGCATGCCAGCGCGAACACGGCCGTGACGAACACGTCGCCGACGAGGAAGCCAGAGGTCTCCACGACCCGGTCGGGGTGGTAGTCGGCGCGCCGCATCTGCTCGATCAGCCACAGGTAGCGGTCGTACTCGTCGTCGCTCGGCCGCTCGCCGGGGTCGTCCACCTGCAGCAGGTCGAGCCGCATGTAGGGCGGCAGATCGGGGCCGGGCAGCACCGCGGCGTACGGCTCGTCCCAGCGCGGCGAGTTGTCCATTCCGGACTCCCAGCCGTGCACGATCGCGACGAGCCCGCTGGCGTCCGGCATCCGGTGCCGCACGATCCAGCGGTGCCAGCGGTAGAGCGAGGACCACGCCCGCTCGGCGAACGCCTCGGCCACCTCGGCGTCGTCCTGCGAGGTCTTCCGCGCGATCTCGACGATGCGCCGCACGGCGATCGCATGTACAGGAGGCTGGCAGATCCCGGAGGTACGCACGCCGTGCGGGCGCTGCGGCGCCGCGTCGGTGCCCCAGCGGTCGGGTCCGGGGAAGTAGTCGGTGTCCTGGGTGAACACGATGTGCGGGATCATCCCGTCGCGCCACTGCGCCGCCAGCAGCGTGTCCAGCTCGGCGACCGCGCGGCGCACGTCGAGGTAGGCCAGGCCCATCGAGATGAACGCCGCGTCCCAGCTCCACATGTGCGGGTACAGCTTGGGGGAGGCGGTGACCAGGCTGCCGGTGTCGTTGTCGCGCAGCACGAGCGCGGCCCTCGCGGCCAGGCTCGCGGGGTGGAAGTGGACGGCGCGGTGGCCCGCGGCGGTGATCACCGGACCTCCAGGAGCAGACTCGTTTCGGGGTCGTACCAGCGGCACGCTTCGGGCGGGATGCGCAGGCTCAGGCTCCCGCCGGGCTCGGCGCGAAACGTCGGCGGCGCCTGCACCTTCACCGGCTGGCCGCAGATCTCCGTGGTCAGCAACGCCGAGGAGCCGAGCGGTTCCAGCACCTGCAGCTCGCCCTGCAACGCGCCGTCGCCGCCCGCGACCTCGATGGCCTCCGGTCGCACGCCGAGCTTCAGGGTCCGGCCGGCGAAGGTCGACAGCGCGTGCGGCACGGCGAGCGACTGCCCGCCGAGATCGAGCTTGGAGCCGTCCCGTTCGACCGTGCCGGTCAGGAAGTTCATCGGCGGGCTGCCGAGGAAGCCGCCGACGAACTCGTTCGCGGGGTCGTCGTAGACCGCGGTCGGCGCGTCGCACTGGGCGATCCTGCCCTCGCGCATCACCGCGACGCGGTCGCCCAGCGACAGCGCCTCGACCTGGTCGTGGGTGACGTAGAGCGTGGTGGTGCCGAGCTCGCCGACGAGCTTCTTCAGCTCGGCGCGGAAGGACAGCCGCAGCAGCGCGTCCAGGTTGGACAGCGGCTCGTCCATGAGCAGCACGTCCGCGTCCATCACGATCGCACGGGCAACCGCGACGCGCTGCCGCTGTCCCCCGGAGAGCTTGGCGGGGTAGCGGTCGAGGTAGGGGCTCAGCTGCAGCAGATCGGCGGCCCACTCGACCTTGCGGCGCACCTCGGCAGCGGGTGTGCCACGCACGCGCAGGCCGAAGCCGATGTTCTCGGCGACATTCTTGTTGGGGAACACGGCGTAGGACTGGAACACCATCGACAGGTTGCGCCGCCTCGGCTCCAGGTAGGTGACGTCCTGGTCGCCGATGACGATCTGCCCGGAGTCCGGCAGCTCCAGCCCGGCGACCATCCGCAGCAGAGTCGTCTTGCCGCAGCCGGAAGGGCCCAGCAGCACCATGAACTCACCGTCGGCGACCTCCAGCGAGACCTCGTCGGTCGCGCGCACCGTCGCCCCCGCGTAGGTCTTGACCAGGTCCCGCAGGACGACCTCAGCCATGGTCGGTCTCCCTCATCGCAGCGTCGTTCCCCACATGTTCACGAGATAGCGCCGCATCACGGCGATGAACACCAGTGCGGGCAGGATCAGGGCGAAGCCGCCCGCGAAGCGGTAGGCGGTCGAGGCCTCATCGAGTGCGGTGAGCACCTGCGCAGGCAGGGTGCGGTGGCTGAGCGTCACCACGGTCGCGCCGAGGATCTCGTTCCAGGACAGGACGAACGTGAAGATCGACGACGCCGCGAGCCCCGGGAGCGCGAGCGGCACCACGACCTTGCGGGCGGCCTGCCAGCGCGTGCACCCGAAGACCTGCGCGGCCTCCTCGAGGTCGGTCGGCACCGCCACGAAGATGCTCGCCGTGATCAGGACGGTGGTCGGCAGCGCGAGCGTGGTGTGGACCAGCGTCACGGCGAACACCGTGTCGTAGACGTCGAGCCGCAGGAACATCGTCGCGAGCGGCACCGAGAGCACCACGATCGGCAGCGCCCGCACCAGAAGGATGAACACCTGGTAGGAGTCCTTGCCCCGGAAGGCGTGGCGGGCGAGCGCGTAACCCGCCGGTGCGCCGACCACGAGCGACCAGAACACCGTGTAGACGCCGACGAGCACGGAGTTGCCCAGCGCCGGAATGGTGCCGGTCGCCTCGAAGAACGCCAGGAGCGTCTCGAAGGAGTACTCGCTGGGCAGGAACGGCTTCGGGAACTCGGCGAGCGCATCCCGGGAGGAGATCGCCGAAAGCCCGATCAGCACGATCGGCAACGCCATGAACAACGTCACCGCGATGCAGGCGGCCTGCACCCACGCCGCCTGCCTGCGCCGCCGCTTCAATGGTGCCGTGTCGACAGGCGGCAGGGTCCGCCCGGCGGCCTCGGCCGGGCGCGTCTCCGTGCTCATCGCGCCCCCTCCGGCTGGCGGACCGTGCGCAGGTACAGCACCGCGGTGCCCAGCGAGATCACCAGCACCACGAGTGCGACCGCGCTCGCGACCGCGGGGTTCTGCAACACCACGTACCACTCGTAGGTCTCGCCGACGAGCAGCGGGAAGTCGCGTCCGGTGAGTGCCTGCGCCACGGCGAAGGCCTGCAACGCGAGGATCGTGCGCAGGATCAGCGCCACCTGAAGGCTCGGGCCGAGCAGTGGCAGGGTGACGTGCCGCAGCCGCTGCCAGAAAGTCGCGCCGAAGACCTGCGCGGCCTCGTCGTACTCGCGCGGGATCATCTGCACGCCTGCGACCACGATCACGAACACCAGCGACGTGGCCCGCCACAGTTCCGCGATCACGACGGTGAGCAGCATCGTGGCGGTGTTCTCGTAGTTCAGCCACTGCACGCCGTTCTCGGACAGCCCGAGCGAGACCAGCAGCGAGTTCAGGTAGCCCCGGTTGTCGAAGATGGACAACCACACGAGACCCGCGGCCAGCTCCGAGATCGCCAGCGGAACGCACCACAGGTAGAAGTGCCCGCTCGCGAACCGTGGCCGCGCCTGCATCAGCAGCGCCATGCCGACGGCGAGCACCACCTGCACGGGCACCACGATGACGATGAGCAGCAGCGTGTTGCGCAGCGCGCGCAGGAAGTACGGGTCACCGAAGAGGCGTTCCCAGTGCGCGAGGGTGAAGCCGTCGGCGCCGGTGAACGCCGAGAGGACGCCCTGCACGAGCGGCCAGCCGAACAGCGCCACCATGAGCACGATCGACGGCAGCAGCAGCAACCACGGCGAGCGCAGGCGCACCTACATCACCTCGCAGCGCTCGGCGGCGGGGTCGGGGGCCCAGCACGGCACCTTCAGGTCGTCGAGGATGCCCTGCAGCACCCGTGCCTGGCCGTCCAAGGTGGACCGGATGTCGGCGCGGTCGAGCACGATGGACCGAAAGGTGTCCTGGAAGACCTTGCTCACCTCGCCCTCTCTGGTGCCGAGCCCGACCGGTGGCAGGGACAGGATGCTGTCGGCGGCCTCTTGCTGTCGCTTCACGGCCTCGGCCTCCAGCTTGATCGCGGGAGGCAGGTCCTCCGGGATCTCGGCCGCCACGGCGGGGAAGAAGCTGTTGGAGCGCAGCAGCTCCACCTGTGTGTGCGGTTTGCTCAGCTCGTCGATCGTGCGCCGGGCCAGGTCGGGGTCGGTGCTGTCCTTCGGGATGGCGAGCCCGGCGACCACGGCCATGTAGCCGAGCCCGTGCGGACCCCGCGGTGAGGGCAGCATTCGCCAGTTCCGCGGGTCTCGCTCCGGCGCGTCGACCAGGCGGACCACGTGGTCCCACGCCATGCGTACCTCGCCGGTCTCCAGCGGCTCCTGCATGAAGTCGTACGTTGTGCTCGCCGGGCCGCAGTTGGCCCACAGCTCGCGCAGGTACTCCCACGCCGTGGCGGCCTCGCGCGAGCGGAACGTCGTGATCTGGCCGCCGGTGAACGACGGGAGGAGGTAGCCCTGCGTGAACCGGTGGAGCAGCCCTTTCGGGCCCGCGGGCAGGCCGAGCATGGGCCGGTTGCCGTTGGCGCGCCGCGCGGCGATGGCCCAGTCGAGGAAGTCGTCGTACGTCAGCGCGTTCTCGTCGGCGCCCGCAGGCAGATGCTGGAGCGCGTCGGCGTGCGCGGCGAGCACGTAGCTCGCGTTGGCCCACGGGATGTACCAGGTTCGGCCGGTGCCCGCCTTGGCGAGTTCGAGGTACTCAGCGGGCCAGCCCCGGTCGCCGAGTCCGGCGAGCAAGTCGGTGACGTCTTCCAGGTAGCCGTCCGCGAGCGGGGCCAGGTCGCCGTGCAGTCCGCCGAGCAGGCCGATCTGCGTTGAGCCTGCGTCGATCTGGCTGCGGACCTGACCGGCGAACGGCCCGTCCTCGATGGTCACGTAGCTGACTCCCGCGACCGTCTCGCCGAGCAGCGAGCGGAACGCCTCGGCTTCGTCGACCGGCCGGAACTGTGTCGACAGGAAGATCATGCCGCCGTTGCCGGTGGTCGCGAATCCGGTGCAGGCGGAGGCGGACAGAGCGAGCGCGCCGAGACCCGCGGCGCGCAGGAAGGCACGGCGGTCGAGGCCGGTCCCCGGCATGTATGCCCTCCCGCGACGTTACGAACTTTTGTCAGGTTGGTTAACGTAAGTTCTCTGAGGGATATTGTCAACGTGCTCGTGACCAAGTCGACGCAGACGAGTCCCACCTCGCCGGGACGCGTTCTCGGCGTCCTGCGCGCAGAGGGACCGCTGACCCGCCAGGAACTCCAGGAACGGGTCGGCCTGTCGCGGGTGACGATGGTCGAGCGGCTCGACGTGCTGCGCCGCCTCGGTCTCGTCCGCGCGTCCGGGCACCGCGAATCCAGCGGCGGCAGACGTGCCGAGGTGCTCGAGGTCAACGACACCGGCCGCACCGCGCTCGTCGCCGACCTCGGCCAGAGCCACGCGACCCTCGCCGTGACAGACCTGCGCGGCACCGTCTTCGCCCGCGACGACCATCGCCTGCCCGTGCGCCACAGTCCGCAGGAGGTGGTGCCGGTGCTGCTCGACGCCGGCCGCGACCTCCTGAACCGGACGGACAGGGCCGACACCCTGTGCGCCATGGCGCTCTCCGTGCCGGGCCAGATCGACCACGAGCGTGGCGTCACCGTGGCGCCGCCCACCATGCCCGACTGGAACGGCAAGCCCCTGCGCGAACCGTTCGCCGAAGCGTTCGGCGTGCCGGTGCTGCTCGAGAACGACGCCAACGCGCTCGCCCTCGGCGACTACTACGCCATGGGCCGACCGGACTCCGCGCTGATCGGTGTGAAGGTCGGCACCGGGATCGGCGCGGGCGTGGTGATCTCCGGCCGCATCCACCGCGGTGAAAGCGGCTCCGCCGGCGAGATCGGCCACATGCGCATCGAGGGCAGTGAGCAGCGGTGCAGCTGCGGCCGCCGAGGGTGTGTCGCCGCCAGCGCGAGTGGCCAGGCCCTGACCCGAGACCTCCGCTCCACCGGTGTCCGCACCCTGGCCGACGTTGTCCGCAGGGTTGGCGAGGGTCGTGGCGACGCCGTCCGCGCCGCCGCGGAGGCCGGCCGCCTCGTTGGCACGGTGGTGGCCACGATGGTCACCATCGTCAACCCGCGCTACGTGCGCGTGGGTGGCGCGATCGGAGTGTTGCCGCCGTTTCTCGAGGCCCTACGGCGCACGGTTGAGGCCAACGCCCATGCGAGTGCGTTGCGCAACCTCGACATCGAACCGTCCCAGCTCGGCGAGAACGGCGCCTTCGTCGGCCTCGCCGGTCTCGTGGCCGACGAGATGTTGTCCCCCGCGACGGTCGACGCGATGGTGGCAAACCTGCCGCCGGCTCAGCCGGAGCGCACGTAGTCGAGCAACCTCCTCGTCAACTCGTGCGGCCGGGCCAGCGCGGGCAAATGGCCGCCGTCCATTTCGTCGGGCACGATCCCCAGTCGCTCCCGGACGACGCGGCGCTGGAAGTCAGCGGGGAACAGCCGGTCGTCGCGGCACAGCAGGAACCTGGTCGGCACGTCCGGCCACGCGGCCAGCGGCCACGGCTTCTCGAACGGCGTGTCGGACGGGTTCCGCTCGCCCCGTTCGAACGCCTCCGCGGTGACGTCGGCAGGTACGTCATGGAAGAACAGCTCGAGAGGATCGAAGTCCACGGTCCTGCCGTCGCGCTCGGCCTGCTCTCGCTGCGCACGTTCCTGACCGGTGGCGGCCCACCATTCGCCAGGCGACTCGCCCGGCTTCGGCGTCATCGCCGCGACCAGGACGAGCAGGCTGACCGGCACGCGCTCGCACACCATCGGGGCGACGAAACCCGACATCGACTGCGCCACGAGCACGACGTCCTTCCGGTCGCCGATCGCCTCCACCACCACGTCGGCGTACTCCGCCAACCCGGAGGCGTCGTCCGTCCACGGCAGGTCGGGGGTCAGGACATCGAAGCCCTCCGCGCGCAGCGGCGGGGCCACCAGGTGCCAGTACCACGAGTCAGTGCCCGCGCCGGGCAGCAGCACGAACGTCGCACTCACGACACACCTCCCAGCACGCCGGGAACGCGGGTCTGGAAGTCCAGGACCCCGACCCAGGTCGGCAAGACGGCGATCCTGGCCATGCGCGTGCCCGGCCGGTCGACCTCGGCCAGCGTCGCCGCCGCCTGCTCCTCACCGTAGTAGCGCCGGTGTGCCAGGGCGTACTCCTCGACGACACCGTCCACATCGGTCACCTCGGCTCTGCCCCTGATCAGCAGTATCTCCGGGGGAACCGTCGCCGTGTCGATGGTGATCGCCACGTCCGGCCGTTCTCGCAGGGCCGCGATCTTGTGTGCGCCCGCGAACGTGGACATCACCACCTCGGCACCGTTCCAGTGGAACAGCATCGGCAGCACCCGGGGTGTGCCGTCTCTCGCCGTATAGCCGAGCCGGGCGAGCTCCGTCGAATGCAGTAACCGCTGGGCGACCGCGCTCTCCAGCAGGGCAACGTCGCCCTGGGGCAGGGTCTCGATCTCGGTGGTTCGCGGTGTGGTCATGACGCCTCCTCTGGCTTGTGGTCCTAAATTAGCACTAGCCAGTCCTGATTGTGAAGTGTAAGTTCGGAGGCATGTCAGGCAAGCGCACTTACGACGACCCGTGCGGCCTCGCCCGCGCTTTGAACCTGGTCGGGGAACGCTGGGCCATGCTCGTGGTCCGGGAGCTGCTGAACGGCCCGAAGCGGTTCACCGATCTGCGTGAAGGGCTGCCGCACGCCAGCCAGAACGTGCTCTCGACCCGGCTGCGGGAGCTCGAGGAGTCCGGGATCGTGCGCCGGCGCAGGCTGGGGCCGCCGGCGAGTGCGTGGGCCTATGAACTGACCGAGCGCGGGCAGGGGCTCGAGCCCGCCCTGCTCGCGCTGGCCAGGTGGGGTAGTCGCACGCCGATGACGTCGGACGCCGAACTGAGTCCGGATGCGCTCGTGCTCGCGTTGAGGACGACGTTCGACGTGCAGGCCGCGGCGGGGCTGCGGTTGGGGGTGGAGCTGCGGGTCAGCGGCGACGTGTTCCACGCCGAGGTCGCCGAGGGGGATCTCACCATGGGGCGCGGGTCGGCCGAGGAGCCCGACGCCGTCATCGAGACCGGTGCCGCGACGCTGCGCTCGGTGGTGTTCGGGGGCCGGGAACTCACCGAGGCGCAGCGTCACGGAGAGGCCAAGGTCGAGGGCGACGACGAGACCGCTCGGCGTTTCGTCGAGCTGTTTCCCCGGCCGGCGGTGCGTTAGGCGCTCACGAAGCGAGAGGAGGTTCAGGAACGAGCGGGGATCTGCTGCACAGCCCAGGAGTTGCCGTCCGGGTCGGAGAAGAACACGAACCGGCCCCACGGGAAGTCCTGCACGTCGCTGACGTCGACACCCCGGCCAGCGAGCTCGGCGCGTGCCGCCTCGATGTCGGAGACCACCACCTGCAAACCCTCGGCGGAACCCGGCCGCATCTTCGAGAGCCCCTTGCCGATGGCGATCGAACAGGCGGAGCCGGGCGGGGTGAGCTGCACGAAGCGAATGTCGTCGTTCACGGTGTGATCGTGATCGGCGTTGAAGCCGACCTTCTCCACATAGAAAGCCTTCGCCTTGTCCACATCAGACACCGGAACACTGACGAGTTCGAGCTTGAAGTCCATGGTCACCACTCCTTGTCGTTGTCGGTGCGACCACGCTATGCGTGATTCCGGCCAGTTTCTGGCCGCAAGCAGCTCGTCTGGCATGGATTCGTCGACGGCCTCGATCGCGACGTCGGGGCCGCCGCTCGCTCGCGATCCGCCGAGCTCCTCGGCGCAGACACACACGCCGGTCGCCACGTCCGGCCGCACCAGGGGTGCGCCGGCGCAGCGCAGACCCAGCTGCCGGTCGCGCGTGTGGGCGAGCGGCCTCGGGCCTGTCCTCGGACGCCGGCGGAGAAGAGCAACGCGCGGGACGAACAGGGGGTCGTAGGCGGGGTCGAGCGCAGGGGTCGTCTGCCACGCCCGCCTGCCGTGAGAGGCCTCGCCGACCGTCGTTGATCTCGACCGAATCCGGTGTGGGAGCGCTGAACCCGCACTCGGCGTCGGCGAGCTCGACGGGGTCCTGCATCGCCACCGAGCGGTAGTCGACGTACATCGGATCGTGGCAGTGCGGCGCAGCCTTCGGTGGGACTGCGGACCGCGAGCCCGTCGGTGTCGGTTTCGGGCCGCTTGGCGCGTGGGGCGAGCGGGTCGAACGGGGCCGCTCGACGCGGGTGCCCTCGGTGGTGATGGTCGGCGTGGTGGCCCACGGCCGCGTCGCGACCGCCGCGCTGAGCGGCGTCCCGTCCTGGCTCGATCCGGAGACCGTCGGGTCGCGCACCACGCGCGGACCTCGCGCTCCGCCCCGTTCGGCCGCCGCGAGCACCCGGTGAACCGCAGGGTCCGCCGGCGCCACGGCGACGAGCGGGCGAGGGCGGTGAACCGCAAGCGGGGACCGAGCGGGGCACGTCCTGAAGTGTGCGGCAGCCCGCGTCCCGATCAAACACAATTGAGCCATGGGAAGTGTGGAGCTACTGAAGGACGCGTTCGGCCGCATCCGGGAGGAGGTGCACGCCGCTGTCGACGGATTGACAGGGGAGCAGCTGGCCCACCGCGTCGACAAGGACGCGAACTCGATCGCGTGGCTCGTGTGGCACCTGACGCGGGTCCAGGACGATCACGTCGCCGACGTCGCCGGCCTCGATCAGGTCTGGACCGCGAAGGGCTGGGCCGACCGGTTCGGTCTGCCGTTCCCGGCAGGTGACATCGGCTATGGGCACTCGAGCGCCGACGTCGCGAAGGTGCGGGTCGGCTCGCCGCAACTGCTCGTGGACTACCACGACGCCGTGTGCGAGCAGACGATCGGCTACGTGGAGGGGCTCTCTGACGATGACCTGGAGGTCGTCGTCGACGAGAACTGGGACCCTCCGGTGACGCTGGGCGTCCGGCTCGTCAGTGTCATCGGCGACGACCTGCAGCACGTCGGGCAGGCCGCGTTCGTGCGCGGCATCGTGCTCCGCTGAGCGGCGGCGTTCCTAGCCGCTGAGCGCGTGCCCGGTGGTGGCGTCGACGTGGCCGGGCAGCTCGTCGTGGCGGTCGCCGACGGAGAGGGTGCCGGTCGGCTCGAACAACAGCAGTGAGGCGCCGTCCTTCGAGAACGGTTTGTGCTCGGTGCCGCGGGGCACGACGAACACCGCGCCCTTGGGGAGCACGACGGATCGCTCGCCGGACTGCTCGCGCAGAGCGATCGTCAGCTCGCCGTCGAGGACGAGGAAGAACTCGTCGGTGTCGTCGTGTGCGTGCCACACGTGCTCGCCCGCGACCTTGGCGACACGGACGTCGTAGTCGTTCACCTGTGTCACGATGCGCGGGCTCCAGAGCTGGTCGAACGTAGAGAGCGCGGCGGTCAGTTCGATCGGTTCGGTCATGGCTCCATCCTCGTCAGCGGAGCCCGACACGTGGGTGCTAGGAATCGCATATGTCGCTTGATTCCTCGCACGCGCCGCACCGCGTTGTGGCGATCGTCGACGACGGCTCGAATCCGTTCGAGCTGGGCGTGGCGACGGAGCTGTTCGGGCTGCGCAGGCCCGAGCTCGGCCGGGACTGGTACGAGTTCGTGCTCTGCTCGGCGCGGCCGGCCGTTCGCATGCACCTGGGCATGTTCACGCTGTCCGAGGTCGCCGGGCTCGACGCGGTGGAGTCCGCGGACACGGTTCTCGTGCCGAACCGGCCTGATCCCGAGGTGGAGCCCGCGCCCGCCGTGCTCGACGCCGTGCGCGCCGCGGCCGACCGGGGTGCCCGGTTGCTGAGCTTCTGCACCGGCGCGTTCACGCTCGCCGCGGCGGGTCTGCTCGACGGGCGCAGGGCCACCACGCACTGGCGGTGGGCGGAGGTCTTCGCCGCCCGGTTCCCGTCGGTGCGGCTGGAACGGGACGTGCTCTTCGTCGACGACGGTGACGTGCTCACGGCGGCGGGCAGCGCCGCCGCACTCGACCTCGGGCTGCACGTGGTCCGGCGCGACCACGGTGCCGAGATCGCGAACGCGGTGAGCAGGCGGCTGGTGTTCGCCGCGCACCGGGACGGCGGTCAGCGGCAGTTCATCGAACGGCCGGTGCCCGAGGTACCGGACGCGTCGCTCGCACCGGTGCTCGCCTGGGCTCAGGCGCGGCTGGACCAGCCACTGACGGTCGCCGACCTCGCCGCTCGGGCAGCCATGAGCCAGGCCACGCTGCACCGCCGGTTCCGCGCCGAACTCGGCACGACGCCGCTCGGCTGGCTCACGGCCGAACGCGTGGACCTTGCGTGCAGGCTCATCGAGCGTGGTGAGCAGCGACTCGACGTCGTGGCCTCCCGCAGCGGGCTGGGCAGCGTGGCCAACCTGAGGGCGCGGCTGCGCAGGCGAACCGGGCTGAGCCCGACGGAGTACCGCAAGCGGTTCGCGAGCTAGCCGGCGCCCTTGGCCGCGGCCTTGGCCGCCTTCTTGAAGTCGCGGACCTCCGCGAGGGTCTCGGCGCTGGTGACGTCGGCGATCGACCGGCGCGAGCCCTCCTCGCCGTAGGCGCCCGCCGCCTCGCGCCAGCCCTCCGGCGTCACGCCCAGCTGCTTGCCGAGGAGCGCAACGAAGATCCTGGCCTTCTGGTCGCCGTAGCCCGGCAGTGCCTTGACCCGCCGGAGCAGTTCCTTGCCGTCCGGCTTGCCGGACTTCCAGATCCTGTCCGTCTTGCCGTCGTAGTGCTCGAGGACGTGATTCGCCAGAGCGTGGACTCGCCGAGCCATCGATCCGCCGTAGCGGTGGATGGCAGGCGGCTCCACGCACAGCTCGACGAACTCCTCGACAGGGGTATCGGCGATCTTGGTGATGCTGAAGCCGTCCATGCGGTCCGCGATCTTCTTCGGCCCCATGAACGCGTGCTCCATCGGGAACTGCTGATCGAGGAGCAGACCGGTGAGCAGCGCGAAGGGGTCGCTGCTGAGCAGCTTGTCGGCCTCGGCGTCGCCGGTGAGGCGCAGCTTCTTGGGCATGGCTCCATCGTCGCACGTGGCGTGGACGCGGACCTATGCGCGCGGGCACCCGGCCCGGAGAGGAGGCGGCTCGACACGGCGAACCCGTGCCGCGCACACCGGCACGGCACTGGCGCTCGAAAGGTCGCCGCGAGCGTTCGCCGGTCCTCCAGGGCTCAGCGCCGGCGAGGGTCGGCGGCAGCGGCCAGATGTCCGCCCATGGCGGGACGGATCACCACGGTGTCCAGGTCGTCCGGACAGGCGTGACGGGGCACCGGGCCGGGGTGCGACGTGGGGTCACGCCGCACCCCACCGGTCACGGGACGATGTAGGAGTGGGTGTCGAGCACCCGGTGGCCCGGCGAGTAGAGGGTCACCGTGTCGCCGCCGGTGTTGTTCAGGAACCCGGCGGTCAGCCCGTTGTAGACGGCGTCCGGGCGGTTCGTTCCCGGACCGGGGTAGACCCGCAGCAGGCTGCCGGGCTGGATCGTGAAGCCCTCGCCGATGCGCAACAGGTTGCTCGCCGCGTCGCGCACGTAGTGCCCGCTCACGTCGATCGGCCTGGCCGTGGTGTTGCGCAGGGTGACGTGCTCGCCGGTCTCCGGCTGGACGTCGTCGCCGCTCGGGTTCGGGAAGACGTGGTCGACGACGACGGCGCCCTGTCCCGGGAACGCGTCCTTGCCCGCGCGCACGCGCAGCGCCGTCTCCGGGTGGTTGGTGACCACCCAGTCGTACCGCTGGTGCAGGGCCATCTCGATCTGCGCGGGACTGTCCACCGGGTCGCTGAACACCTTGAGCCCGCGCGCGTGCGCCCGGTCGATGTCGGCCGCGGTCGTCACGCGCGGGTGGGCGAACACTCCCACTGTCCAGCCGGCGAGCGCGTCGAGCATGGCGTCGTCGAGCATCTTGCCGCCGGTCAGCACCGCCAGCTGCACCTTGGGCGCGACCGCGTGGAACTCCCGCAGAGCGGTCTCGTCGCGGGAGTGGACCTTCACGCGGTAGGCGCCGGAGCGCAGGATCGCGCCGTCGGCGAGCCCGGCCGCCCGCAGTTCCTCGGCGAGCTTCGCACCGACACCGGGGCTGTTCTGCGGCGCTTTGAGCTCCAGCGTCAGCCCTGCGCGGCCGCGGTTGAGCTCCAGCAGCTCGCGCACGGTCGGCACGCGCTGGCCCGCGAAACGGGGGTCGAACCACGAACCCGCGTCGAGCCGCTTGATCTCGGCGAGGGTGAAGTCGCCGACCAGGCCCTGCGCTCGCTCGGGGAACACGGTCTCGACGTCGGTGGTGCGGGCCAGCGTGTCGTCGTGCACCAGCACGAGCTCGCCGTCGGCCGTGAGCTGCACGTCGCCTTCGAGCACGTCGGCGCCTTCCGCCAGCGCGCGCTGGTAGGAGGCGAGCGTCTCCTCGGGCGCGAGGCCGGGTGAGCCGCGGTGGGCGGCGACGACCGCCTGGCGGTGCTTGCCCGGACTCGCAGCCGAGGTGGTGTCGGCGTCAACGGGTCCGAGCGTCGTGATCGTGGTGACGGCGGCGGTGGCGAGCACCGCGGCGGCGAGCGGCACGCCGAGGCTGCGCAGGCGTCGGTTCACGGCAAACCTTTCGGTGGGGATCGGAACCGGTTGATCTTCGAACCGGTCGTTTGCGAATCCCCGACTTCGAGCCGAACCTGGCCGGAACACAGGGTGACGCAGAGTCGCGCTCGGCTGACCCCTCGCGTGCGACGGCGTGTGCCACTACCGTGCTAGACGTGAGCCGCTGAGAGCTCAGCGGCCGGACGTGCTGCGCTTATAGCACACCTGACGCCATGATCGGTACATTTCTGTCGGCATTGTCACATGTGTTTCTGTGTCGTTGCAGGTAGGCGGAGGGTCCGCATCGATCTGGGGCTGAGCGGCGTAACGCACTCTGTTACGTTGCTTGAATATGTCCGGAAAGCACTCAATCCGTGCCAACGGCGATAATCAATCGGCGGGCCACGTGGTGATCGAAAAGCCATCCCGAGCTGATGGTGCCGCCCTGTGGCGAATAGCGCGTGATTCGCAAAAACTTGACCTCAACTCGTCGTACACGTACCTGTTGTGGTGTCGCGATTTCGCTGAGACTTCTGTTGTCGCCAAGGTCGATGGAAATACTGTGGGGTTTGTCATCGGCTATCGCAGGCCCGACGCGCCCGACACCGCGTTAGTGTGGCAAGTCGCGGTCGACGACGCCCAGCGTGGCCGCGGCCTGGCAGGAAAGCTGCTCGACGCGCTGTTCAACCGCCTCGTCGCCGACGGAGTGCGCTACCTGGACACCACGATCACGCCGGACAACGAAGCGTCGATCCGGCTGTTCGGTTCCTTCGCCAAGCGATGGAACGCCCCTCTCGAGCGGTCCGAGCTGTTCGCGGCGAGTGATTTTCCCGATGAGCACGAGCCGGAGGACCTGTTCCGCATCGGTCCGCTCGTGCGAGCCCACGACGAGACTGGGCGCTAGAAAGCGAAAACCCAACAATTGTTTTCGCCCGATAAAGCAGGAGACGAAGCAAGGTGAGCATCTTCGAAACGCTCGAATCCGAGGTGCGCAGCTACAGCCGTGGCTGGCCGACCGTGTTCGATCGAGCGCAAGGCAGTTGGCTCTACGCGGAGGACGGCAAAGCGTACCTTGACTTCTTCGCCGGAGCCGGTGCGCTCAACTACGGGCACAACAACCCGGTGCTGAAGAAAGCACTGATCGACTACATTTCGCGCGACGGCGTGACCCACGCGCTCGACATGTTCACCGTTGCCAAGCGCGACTTCCTGGAGACCCTCAACGAGGTGATCCTCCAGCCGCGCTCGATGGACTACAAGGTCATCTTCCCCGGCCCCGGGGGCGCCAACGCGGTCGAGGCCGCGCTCAAGCTCGCGCGCAAGATCACCGGCAAGGAATCGGTCATCAACTTCACCAACGCCTTCCACGGGATGACCCTGGGCGCGCTGTCGGTGACCGGTAACTCGATGAAGCGCGGCGGCGCGGGCATCCCGCTGGTTCACGCCACGCCGATGCCGTACGACCAGTACTTCGACGGCGCCTACCCCGACTTCCTCTACTTCGAGCGCCTGCTCGAGGACTCCGGCAGCGGCCTGAACGAGCCCGCCGCCGTGATCGTAGAGACGGTGCAGGGCGAGGGCGGCATCAACGCCGCGCGGCTCGAGTGGCTGCAGGGCCTCTCCGAGCTCTGCAAGCGGCACAACATCCTGCTGATCCTCGACGACGTGCAGATGGGCTGCGGTCGCACCGGCCCGTTCTTCAGCTTCGAGGAGGCAGGCATCGAACCGGACATGGTCTGCCTCTCGAAGTCGATCGGCGGATACGGCCTTCCGCTCGCGATCACGCTCATCCGGCCCGACCTCGACGTGTGGTCGCCCGGTGAGCACAACGGCACCTTCCGCGGCATCAACCCGGCGTTCGTCACCGCCACCGAGGCCCTGCGCACCTACTGGCGCGACGACGAGCTGGAGAAGGCCACCAAGGCCAAGGGCGAGCGCGTCGGCGCCGTGTTCACCGAGCTGGTGGAGAATCACCCCGAGGCGAACCTCGTCGCGAAGGGCCGCGGCCTCGCCAGGGGCCTCGAGTTCCCGACCGGCGAGGTGGCGGGCAAGGTCTGCGCGGCGGCCTTCGACCGCGGCCTGCTCATGGAGACGTCCGGTCCCGACGGCGAGGTCGTCAAGCTGCTGCCCGCGCTGACCACCACCGACGCCGAGATCGAGCAGGGCCTGGAGATCATCACGGACTCCGTGAAGTCCGTGCTGTCGCGCTGAGTCAGTTTTCGTACAGGAGAAAGGGAGTACGTTTTGATCGTCCGCACACTCGACGAGGTCACCGACACCGACGCCGACATCAAGACGCCGAACTGGCGGAGCAAGCGCATCCTGCTCGCCAAGGACAAGGCGGGCTTCTCGGTGCACGAGACCACGTTGTACGCGGGTACCGTCAACGACTTCTGGTACGCCAACCACATCGAGGCCGTTTTCGTCGTCGAGGGCGAGGGCGAGATCACGAACAAGGCGACCGGCGAGACCCATCAGCTCAAGCCCGGTTCGCTTTACCTGCTGAACGACCACGACAAGCACCAGGTCCGGCCGAAGACCGAGATGCGCACCGTCTGCGTGTTCAACCCGCCGGTCACCGGGCGCGAGGTCCACGACGAGAACGGCGTGTACCCGCTCGTGGTCGAGGAAGACTGACTGACTGCCGAGACGTCGCGATAGGCGTGCCGGGGTCGAGCGGCCCCGGCACGCCGCATCGCGAACCCCGAGGGGGCACAGAAAACAAACAAAAGAGTGGCACTCGTAGGAGGCGAGTATTTTGACTCTCGCAGAGAGCCGGATTGAGGACAGTTATCCAACCCGTGTGGTCGGTGAGGCGCAGCTGCTCGAACGGGCTGATCCCACAGTGTGGGGCGCCGAGGGAGACGGGCCGTTCGACGCGGCCGGACTCGCCTCACACGAGGCGAAGGGCTACACGATCATCGAGGGCCTGTTGTCGCCCGCCGAGGTGCAGGGTTACTGGCAGGAACTCGTACGGCTCTCGTCGGACTCCCAGCTCAAGGCCGACGAGCGCGTGATCACCGAGAAGAAGTCCGGCGAGGTCCGGTCGATCTTCGAGGTGCACAAGATCAGCGAGCTGATCAGCGAACTGGTGCGCGACCCGCGCATCCTGGACCGGGCAAGGCAGATCCTGGGCTCGGAGGTCTACATCCACCAGAGCCGCGTGAACTACATGCCGGGGTTCAAGGGCTCGGGCTTCTACTGGCACTCCGACTTCGAGACGTGGCACGCCGAGGACGGGATGCCGAAGCCGCGCGCGGTGAGTTGCTCGATCGCGCTCACCGACAACTACCCCTTCAACGGTGGCCTGATGGTGATGCCCGGCTCGCAGCGCACGTTCGTGCAGTGCGTCGGCGCCACGCCGGACGACCACTACAAGGCGTCGCTGAAGGAGCAGGAGATCGGCGTCCCGAGCGAGGATGACATCACCAAGCTCGCCGCCGAGTACGGGATCGACCAGTTCACGGGTCCCGCGGGCTCCGCGCTGTTCTTCGACTCGAACATCATGCACGGCTCGGGCAACAACATCACCCCGTATCCGCGCTCGAACATCTTCCTGGTGTTCAACAGCGTCGAGAACGCGCTGAAGGAGCCGTTCGCGGCCAGCAAGCCCCGGCCGACCTTCATCGGCAGCAGGGACTTCACCCCCGTCACTCGCTGACCCGTGGCCTCCGGGTAAGCGATTGGTAACAAGGCGTGCCGGGGTGGTTGTAGCCGCCTCGGCGCGGCCTGTTACCGTGTCGCACACCTCGTCGCGTTACCGATGAGGTGATCGTGGCCTCAGTGGCGCGGGTGGCTCCTTGCTCGGGGTGAGTCCGCGCCGTCGGTCACGAAGCGAGTACGAGTGAGTACGGCCCCGCGCCACCAGATCGGGACTGGTGGCACGGGGCCGTATTCATGTCCGCCCGAGACCGAGACGCTCGCGATCTCTCCGCTGGTGCTCGCCCACCGGTACCACACCGACCGCGTCTTCACGCTCACCAGCGCGACTACCGGGCGATGACCCCGTTGCCGCCCCGGTTCCGCTCGTTCCGCATCCTGCCCGCGGATGGCGGGTGACGAGCCGCCTCAGTCGAAGAGGCTCGTCTCCGAGTGGATCTCCAGCAGTTCGTACACCGGGCGGCCCCGCCGTCCGTCGATCGTCGTCGTCCTGACCACGCGCAGCCGCGCCGTGACCGGGCGGTCGAGGTTGAGCTTGATCTCGTCGAGCAGGTCCGGCGCGACGGCGCCCTGGATCGTGCTGCCGGTGTCGCGCTCGAGGTAGAAGATGCGCCGCCGGGTCCGCACGCCGTCGAGCCTGCCGGTCACCGTCTCGTAGCCGACGTCCTCGCGAGACTCGCGCAGGCTGCTCTGCAGCACGCGCGCCTGCTCGGTGGTCATGCTGCGCATCAGTTCGTCGCCGCTCGTCGGGGTCAGCGACAGCCCTAGGCTCGACGTCTTCATCACCGCGTTGACGATGTCGCTCACGGCGTTGCGCACGGTGTCGCGCTGCAGCAGCACCGCATCGAGCGCGCCGTCGTCGGAGCCGTTGGCAGGCAGGAAGTCGCACAGTTCCTTGACCGCCCGCTCCGACAGCGTCTCGATGCCGTCGTTGATGAGCGCGTCGGGCGCGGCCGTCTCAGGGAAACCGAAGAACATCGCGTTGCCCGCCTGCCCGCGCTGGATCAGCGGCGCCTTCTCGCGGTCGGCGGGCTGCACGTAGGTGATCTCCTGCTGCGGGTTGCGCACGATGTGGCCGATCTTGGCCGTCGCGTCCTGCAGCGCCTTGCTGATGTCGGAGAAGGTGTACGCGTCGAGCTGGGAGGACCCGAGCAGCGACACCCGCAGTAGCGGCGAGCGGCACGTGCGCTCGAACTTGGCATGCGCGGCCATCGCCGACGCCCTCGCCAGGTCGTCGAGCCAGGTGCCGCCGGGAATGTTCTCGGCGACGCCACGGAAGACGCTCACCAGGTCACCTCCGCGAAGCCCTTGACGATGCCGTCGGCCGGGCCGCGGGACCACGTCTGTTCCCACGCCTCCTCGTCCCCGGGATGGCAGAGGAACCCGTCGAGCAGACCGCCGACCGGTTGCACCTGCTCCAGGTACATCGCGGGCTGCTCCGCGATCACGCCGCGCAGCGTGAGCTGCCCGTACAGCGCCGCGCGGGCGGGGCCGCCGAGCCGCTTGAGGCTGCCCCAGTCGTCGGGGATCAGCACCACGTCGACGTCCTGCGGCAGCTGCTCGCTGCGCACGGTGATGGTGCCGCTGATCCAGGCTCGCCCGGACGGGATCAGCCGCGTCACGACGCCGAGGTAGCCACTGAGTGCGCTGAAGAGGACCTCGCGCTCGTTGCGGTGCGGGGCGTCCCACACGAACCGCTCGTAGAGGTCGGAGAGATCGGCGGGGTGACGGCCGGGTGGCAACACGTTGTCCGAGGTCCAGTGCGGGAGCGGCATCAACGTTCCTTACCTCGTCCTCGAACGCACCCGGAGACCCACACCCGCCTGGCAGGGGGTGACCGGGTGCAGCGAATTTATCAGCAGCGGGTGAGCGGCGGGTCAGCCGCCTCGCCGGGACTCCTGGTCCTCGCTCGCCGCCGCGTCCTGCTCGTCGGGCCATTCGTTGCGGACGTGCCAGGCCCGCCGGGGCGGGAGCGTGCCCTCCTGATGGCTGTGGTCAGGCGAGGGTTCCGGAAGCAGCGCGCCGGTGGCAGGCAGATGCCGGGTCTCCTCGGCCTCGGCCGGTGGGGGCGCCGCGGGAGGCGGGACGGGACGCTCGGGCGGGCGTTGTCGCGCAGGGCGCCGGAACAGCAGGGCGGTGAGCCCGGCGCCGAGCGCGAACGAGATCAGCAGCCAGAGCCAGATCTGCCCGAACAACCACAGCATCGCTCTCCCCCTTCTCACCGCACCGTGATCTCCACCCGCCGGTCGGCGCCGGTGTCGCCGCTCGGGCTGAGCGGACGTGTGTCGCCGTAGCCGATGGCGGTGACCCTCGTGTTGGCGATGCCCGACGCGATCAGCCGCTGGGCCACCGCGTCGGCCCGCTCCTGCGAGAGCGCCCGCGCGCCGGCCGGGTCCCCGCCCGGCAGGCGGGCGACGTGCCCGCCGACCTCGAAGCGAATGTCCGTGGGCGTGGTGCCGAGCAGTTCGAGCACCGCGGTCATCGCGCTCTCGCCCTCAGGGGTGAGCACGGCGGTGTCCGGCTGGAACGAGATCGGCTGCGTGGCCAGCAGGCCGTCCAGCTCGGCTTGCAGCCGCTGCCGGGCATCCTCGGGTACCCCGGGTTCGCGCCGCGGGGTGGACTCCGCCGCATCGGCGGCGCGAACCCCCTCCACGCCTGCCACGACGCCCACCGCCCACTCGGCCTCGCGGGCGGACAGTCCGGAAACGGTCGCGTCCCTGCCCTCGAAGCTGACGGACGCGCCGGGCAGCCCGGCGTCGGCGAGTGCGGACCGTGACCGGGCAAGCAGATCCGACTCGATCCCATCGGCTTCGAATCGAGTTGCGAGGAAGGCGAGCGCGCCCGTCACCAGCAGCGCGAGCGGAACCAGCCACGGCCGGCCTCCACCACCGGACATGAACCGACTGTAAACGCGCGCTCGCGGAAGCGCGAAACGTGCCGGCTCGCCGCGGCCGCAGTGAAGGCCACCATCACTGCGTTCAACGCAGGCATGGTGGCCTTCACTGCAGTTCGGTGGCCGGCCGTCGCCTAGTTCTCAGCGGGTTCGATCAGGGTCGTGCCGGCGGGGCGCTCGGCGAGCGGGGTCAGGCGCGGGCGCTTTGGAGTGATGCCGTCGCCCATCGACTCGCCGCGCAGGTGCCTGCGGATCCACGGCAGTAGGTGCACCCTCGTCCACTCGAGGTCCGAGCGGCGCAGCATGAGCCAGTTCGGGTGCCCGTCGGTCTCCGGCCACGGCTCACGCCAGTCGCTTGCGGTCGGCACCCCGAGCACCTCGGCGGTCCGCAGGGCGATCCGCCGGTGGCCCTCTGGCGTGAAGTGCAGGCGGTCGTCGCTCCACGCGCGGACGTCGTGCAGCGCGTCCATCGCCCACAGGTCGACGACCTTCGCGCCGTGCCGCTCCGCGATGGCCCACAGGTGTGCGTTGTAGATGGCGACCTTGCCCCGCAGGATGCTCATCACCGACATGCGTTTGGTGTCGGGGCCGGTGAAGATCACGACCTCGATCCCGGCCGCGCGCAGCGCCGCGATGCCCTCCTCGAAGGCCGACGCGACCGCGTCGACGTCGGCGCCGGGCACGATGATGTCGTTGCCGCCTGCGCAGACCGTGACCAGGTCGGGACGGGTCTCGAGCGCGATCGGCAACTGCTCACTCATGATCTCGGCGAGCAGTTTCCCCCTGATCGCGAGATTGGCGTAGGCGAACTCGGAGCGTCCGTCGGCGAGGATCTCGGCCAGGCGGTCGGCCCAGCCTCGGAAGCTGCCGTCCGGCAAGGGGTCGTTGAGCCCCTCGGTGAAACTGTCTCCGATCGCGACGTAGCTGTTGTACCCGGTCACGAGGTCTCCCTCCGACAACGCCCTGTGAACCCCTTCTCGTGTCGATCAACAACCGGACGCCCGCCCGCAGTCCCACCTACGGTGTCCGGATCTTTGATCGGACGTCATAGTGTCTTCCTTCGTCGGCCACCTACGCACGCGTATTACAAGATCGTGCTCAGGCGTGTGGCGAATGTAACCTGCGAAGGGTGACCTAACTTCGCGAATGAGGCAGGCTGGACACGTGACTGACACCCCGACCGAACCCGCCCCCTCCCGCGAGTCGCTCGCGAGTCTGCTGGGCGGGCGCAAGGGTGCGATCGACGCGAGCCTGCCGCCCGTCGCGTTCGTGGTCGGCTGGCTCGCCACCGGCTCCTCCATCGGCTGGGGCGCGCTGACCGCGATCGCGGTGAGTGTCGCGGTGGGCGCGTTCCGCCTGGTGCGCGGGGACAAGGCCCGCGCGGTGGTGGTGAGCCTCGCCGCCGTGGTCGCCGCCGCCCTCATCGCGCTGCACACCGGGCGGGCCCAGGACTTCTTCCTCATCCAGCTGCTGTCCAATGTGGCCAGCGCGCTGCTGTGGGCGGCGAGCATCGTGGTGCGGTGGCCGTTGCTCGGCGTTGTCGTGGGCTTCGCGCTCGGGCAGAAGACCAGGTGGCGCAAGGATCCGGCACTGCTGAGGGCCTATTCCCGGGCGAGCTGGATCTGGGTGTTCCTGCAGTACACGTTGCGAGTGCTCGTGTACGGCTCGCTGTGGTGGGCGGGCGAGGTGGTGGCACTGGGCGTCGCGCGCACGGTGCTGTCGTGGCCGCTGGTGGCCCTGACGGTGGCGGTGAGCGGCTGGGTGCTGTACCGGACGCTCCCGGAGAGCCATCCCGGGCTGCGGCATCCCCAGACGCAGTGAGCGAGGGCCCCCGGCGAGGGGGAGGTCCGGGGGCCCCGTTGCCTACGGTACCCGTTTCGGACGCGGTGCGTGCTCGCCGAACGCGTCCACCGCCGCGAGCCACGCCGCGCCGAGCACGCCGTCGGTGTCACTGCGCACGTCGAGCCCGCTGAGCCCTTCGCGCACGGCGGCTCCCACCGGGCCGTTCTCGCCGAGGACGCTGCCGACGAGCACCACCGGGGTGCGCTCGCCCGGCTCCCTCGCGGCGAGGGCGAGCTCGACGAGGCAGGCGGCGGCCCTTCCGACGATCGCGTCGGCAACCGGATCGGTCCCGGCGGCCTCGCTCACCAGCGGCGCGAAGCGCGCCAGGCGCACCGGCGGCTCGGCGTTGGCCGCGGTGATGAGCCGGTGGTGTGCCTTCGGCTGGTCCTCCTCGACGCCGGTCTCGGCGAGCACGGCCCGCACGAGCGGCCCGGCCTCGCCGCCCCTGGTCAGCACGTCCAGCGCGGCCCGCACGGCCTCCCTGCCGATCCAGTACCCGGAGCCCTCGTCGCCGAGCAGCCAGCCGTAACCGCCTGCCACCGACACCATGCGCCGCTTGCGGATGCGGCCCGCGATGGAGCCCGTTCCGGCGACCAGCACGGTGCCGTCCGCGTCCTCGGTCGCCGACGCGAACGCGGCCTCCGCGTCGGACACCACGCGCGGGGTCACGCCGAAACCGGCACCACGCCACGCCCGGTCGAAGACCTCGGCGACGGCGGGATCGGTCAGCTTGCTCGCGCCGGCCATGCCGATCACGAACGCGCTCGGCTCCGAAGGCCCGAGGCCGGTGAGCGCGGCCGTCACGGCCCCCGCGATGGCGGCGGCGGCCTGCTCGGGCGGGTGCGAGTTCGGGTTGGCGCCTCCCGCCCTGCCGGTGCCGAGCACCGTGCCGTCGGCGCCGACCGCCAGCGCGCGGGTGGCAGTGCCGCCCGCGTCAACGCCCACCACGTACCTCACCGGGTCTTCGTCACCTTCCGCAGTCCGCGCGGGTTGTCCGGGTCGCCGCCTCGCGCGAGTGAGAGGCCCAGCGCAAGCCGTTGCACCGGCAGGACCTCCAGCACGGGAGCCACCTCCTCCACCGTCTCAGGGACGTCCACGTGCAGCGCACCCGGCATGTCGGAGGCCGCCGACCCCACGGTCAGCACGTCGGCGCCCCGCTCGGCGACGGCGCCGAGCACGTCACCCATCGCGGCGCCGCCCCGGCCCCTGCTGGTCACCGCGAGCACCGCGGTCTCCTCGTCGACGGCGGCCACCGGGCCGTGCAGCAGGTCCGCGCCGCTGTAGGCGCGGGTGGCCAGGTAGCTCGTCTCGGCGAGTTTGAGCGACGCCTCCAGCGCCGTGGCGTAGGAGTAGCCGCGCGCCGCGGCGATGACCCGGTCGGCGAACCGGTACCGGTCCACGGCGCGGCCGACACCGGCCTGCGACTCCTCCAGCGTCCGCCTCGCCAGCTCGCCGATGTCACGGACGTCCTCGCCGGTCCCGCCGCGCACGGCGTCGATGAGCAGGTACAACGCGAGCAGCGTCGCCGTGTAGGTCTTGGTGGCGGCCACCGCGTGCTCCTCGCCCGCGCGGATGTCGACGCCCAGTTCGGCGGCCGAGAACAGCCGCGACGACGGCGTGTTGCTCACGGCCACGGTCAGCGCGCCCTGCTTGCGCGCCGACTCGGTGACCTCCAGCAGGTCGGGGGAGCCGCCGCTCTGGCTCACCGAGATCAGCAGCACGTCGCGCAGGTCGGGCCGGGCGCCGTAGAGGGTGGTCGCCGACGGCGACACGAGCCCGGCCGGCAGCCCGAGAAGTACCTCGATGAGGTACTTCGCGTACAACGCCGCGTGGTCGCTCGAACCACGGGCCGCGAGCAACGCGAACCTCGGCGGCGTGGCGGCGATCGCGCGGGCGGTCTCGGCGATGTCGGCCCGGTGCTCGACGAGCCCGGCGAGAATGTCGGGTTGCTCATCGATCTCGGCCGTCATATTCCGGCCGGGTTTGCCCTCTATCACGATGGTCCTCTCGTCACCCGTCGAGGTCTAGACCAATAGTAGACGGGTCCATCGGCGGGCGCGCAGGGTAGTTTTGCAAGTGAGGTGTGAGGCAGTGAGGCGTTCCGGTAAGGAGTCGGTCATGTTGGAGACGGTTTCCGGGGGTTCGTCGGGTTCGGTATCCGGCACACGTGGCCAGCGCGAGCCGAAGTACTGGGCGCTCAAACAGCATCTGCTCGATCTGCTCGAGGCGCTACCCGCGGGTTCACCCATTCCCACCGAGCGGGCGCTCGCCGGTGACTTCAGCGTGTCGAGGACGACGGTCCGTCAGGCGCTCGCCGACCTGACGGCCGAGGGCAGGCTGCACCGCGTCCAGGGTAAGGGGACGTTCGCCGCGGAGCCGAAGGTCGCGCAGCGGCTCCAGCTGTCGTCCTACACCGAGGACATGCGGGCGCAGGGCCGCGAGCCGTCGTCCAAGCTGTTGGAGATCGACGAGATCGTCGCGGAGGGTGAGCTGCCGAAGCTGCTCGGTATCCGCACCGGCGCGAAGGTGCTGAAGCTCAAGCGGCTCCGGCTCGCCGACGGGGAGCCGATGGCGCTGGAGACCACCCACCTACCGCTCGCCCGGTTCCGTGGCCTGCGCAAACAGATCGCCGAGGGTGGGTCCCTCTACGCTGCGTTGCGAGAGCGCTACGGAGTGGTGCTCGACCGCGCGGAGGAGACGATCGAGACCTCGCTCGCCGGGCCCCAGGAGGCCGAGCTGCTCGGCGCCGATGTCGGAATGCCGGTGCTGCTGCTCTCCCGGCACTCCTTTGCGGGCGACAAACCGGTGGAGTTCGTGCGTTCGATTTATCGGGGTGACCGCTACAAGTTCGTCACCACGCTCAGCAGGCCCTGAGTTCTGATCGATTTCCCGGCGAGCGGGTTGACCGGACCCGCCGCCGGGTACGCGTAGGCCTTGGCGGTTTTCGGGACGGCGCGGTGATCTTCGTGGTCTCACGTGAATTCAGTGTGAGATCAAGAAAGTCCATTGTGGATCGCCGTGTCCGTGCTCACTCTTGGCAACGCCGGGATCGTTTCCGGCGATAAATACGTTGAGGGTTCTGGAGACGGCGAGTCCGCGCGAGCGATCGGAATCATGACTAGGGAGAAGCAGAAAGAAGAGCAAGAGGAAACGGAGAAGTCCGGCCTCAAGCCCGCACAGGTGATCGCGGCCGCACTTGCCGCGATCACGGCGGCGTTCCTGGGGTCGTCGCTGGGTGTGTACGGGACCGTGCTGGGCGCCGGTGTGGTCAGCATCGTGACCACTGTGGGCAGTGAGGTCTACCTGCGGTCGCTGAAGACCACGAAGGAAGCCACCAAAAAGGCCAAGGCGATGGCCGCCGCGATCACCGACGCGCGCGGCTGGCAGACCAAGGTGCAGCAACGGACGGCGGTGGCCGACCAGCCAACCGTGCCCACCACCCGGATGCCGGTGCCCGGTGACGAGCGAACGAGATATCTGCCCAAGCCGGACGAGACCAAGACGGTGTTCCTCCCCAAACCGGGCGAGGGGGGCGACGAGCCCCCGGCCGAGGAACGGCGGGCGTGGTGGAAGCGCCGCTGGCCGCTGCTGGTCGGCACGAGCGTCGCGGCGTTCGTGATCGGGATGTTCGTGGTGACCGGCTTCGAGCTGGCGACCGGAAGCTCACTGTCCGGCAACGGGCGCAGCACGGTGAACGAACTGGTCGGCAACACCTCCGGCCAGACCGAGCACCGGGAGCAGCAGCCGGGTCAGCAGCCCAGCACCGAGCAGCAGGAGCCGACGGGCTCCACGGAGACCACCGGGGAGAACACGCCCACGCAGGAGAGCACCCCCGGCCCGACCGAGGAGCAGCAGCCCCCGCCGGCTGAGCCATCGCCGAGCAGCAGCTCCTCCGAGCCCACCCCGACGGAGGAGCAGTTGCCCCTGCCCGGCGACCTGCCCGGCGACCAGGGCGGGCAGGGCGGCGGCGGGCTCGAGCTCACGCCCGAAGCGGTGCCGTGAGTCCCTTCCGCAGCTCGGCGGCCGCGTCACGGGGATCGTCGGCCTCGGTGATGGCCCTGACCACGACGGCCCGGTCGGCTCCCGCGGCCAGCACCTCGGGCACCCTGCCGAGGTCGATGCCGCCGATGGCGAACCACGGACGGTCCGTGTCGATGCCGCCCGACACGGACCGCACCAGGTCGAGCCCGGGAGCCTCACGGCCGGGTTTCGTCGGGGTCGGCCAGCACGGCCCGACGCAGAAGTAGTCCACGCCGGGTTCCGCCGCGGCCGCACGCGCCTGCTCCGCCGAGTGCGTCGAGCGGCCGATCACCGGCTCGTCGCCGAGCACGCGGCGCGCGACCGTCACCGGCAGGTCGTCCTGCCCGAGGTGCAGCACGTCGGCGCCCGCCGCGAGCGCGACGTCCGCCCTGTCGTTCACCGAGAGCAGCGCGCCGTACTCCGCGCACGCCTGCGCGAGCACCTCCAGCGCGGCCAGCTCCTGGCGCGCCTCAAGCGGCGCGCCGCCGGTCTTGTCACGCAGCTGGATGATGTCGACACCACCCGCAAGCGCCGCGCGGGCGAACTCGCCGAGGTCGCCGCGCGTGAGACGGGCGTCGGTGCACAGGTAGAGGCGGGCGTCCGCGAGGCGCTGGCGGATCTGATCACCATTGAGGCCGGGCATGGCGTCACCGTAGTACGGCCCTGTACGGTGGGGGACGTCCGCACGGGAGCCCGAGGCACGGGCTGAGAGGGAGCCGCCGCTCCGACCGTGGAACCTGATCCGGATCATGCCGGCGCAGGGAGCGTGATTCCAATGACCAGCAACCCCAACCTCGCGATCGTCGGCGCCGGTGTGATCGGCCTGGCCATCGCGTGGCGTGCCGCTGCCTCCGGACACCGCGTGACGGTGTTCGACCCCGATCCCGCCCGTGGCGCCTCGTGGGTCGCAGGCGGGATGCTCGCGCCGGTCACCGAGGCCTGGCCCGGTGAGGAGGCCGTGCTCGAACTGGGGGAGGAGTCGCTACGGCGGTGGCCGGCCTTCGCCCGCGAACTGGCCGCCGAGGGTTTCGACCCCGGGCTCTCGTACTCGGGCACGATCGTCGCCGCGTTCGACCACGCCGACGCCGAACAGCTGCGGGTCCTCGGCGAGTACCTGCGAGAACTGGGCCGGGAGGCGACCTACGTGACGGGCCGCGAGCTGCGCCGCACCGAGGGCGGGCTGTCCGGTGCGGTCCGCGGCGGGCTCGTGGTGCCAGGCGACCTCGCCGTCGACAACCGCAGGCTCCTCGACGCGCTGCTCGGCGCGGCGCGGCGGCACGGTGCGAGGTTCGTCGCCGAGGCGGCCGAGGAGGTCACCGAGGACTCGGTGCGCACCGCCTCCGGAGAGCGTGGCTTCGACACCGTCGTCCTCGCGGCCGGTGCGTGGAGCGGCAGGCTCGCCCCCGAGCTGACCGGTCACGTCCGCCCCTTGAAGGGCGAGATCCTGCGCCTGCGGGCCCGCCGGACCACCCTGCCGCCGCCGGAGCGCACCGTCCGCGCGTTCGTCGAGGGCAGGCCCGTCTACCTCGTCCCGCGCGCCGACGGCGAGCTGGTGC
Organism: Prauserella sp. PE36; assembly: GCF_003311655.1. NCBI lineage: Bacteria > Bacillati > Actinomycetota > Actinomycetes > Pseudonocardiales > Pseudonocardiaceae > Prauserella > Prauserella sp. PE36. The sequence goes on from NZ_QEQT01000111.1 coordinate 59,050, forward strand.
TCGGCGCCACGCAGTACGAGGCCGGGTTCGATCCGGCCCCCACCGCCCGCGGCGTGCGCGAGCTGCTGGAGGGCGCCGAACGGATCTTCCCCGCCGTCGCCGAGTACGAACTCACCGAGACGAAGGCCGGACTGCGCGCCGCGAGCGCCGACAACCTGCCCTACCTGGGCGAACTCGGCTCCGGGGTGCTCGCGGCGACCGGCCATCACCGCAACGGGCTGCTGCTCGCGCCCGTCACCGCCGACGCGGTGCTCGCCCTGCTCGCGGACGCGCCCCTGCCTCCGGGAGCCGCGGCGGCACACCCAAACCGGATTCGCAGCGAGGAACGAGTCTGATGCACATCCACATCCACATCAACGGCGAGGAACGGGAGTTCCCCGACGGCAGCACGGTGGCCGACCTGCTGACCGCGCTGGGCACGCCGCGCCAGGGCGTCGCGGTGGCGCTCGACGGCGAGGTCGTGCGCAGGGCGAACTGGGCCGAGGTCGTCGTGCCGGACGGCGCCCGGCTGGAGATCCTCACAGCCGTGCAAGGAGGGTAGAGATGATCGACGAAGGCGATCACCTGGTGATCGGTGACCACAAGCTCACGTCGCGGCTCATCATCGGCACCGGCGGGGCGGCCAACCTCAGCGTCCTGGAGCGTGCGCTCGTGGCCTCGGGCACGGAGCTGACCACGGTCGCGATGCGCAGGGCCGACGCCGAGGGCGGCTCCGGTGTGCTGGAGCTGCTACGGCGGCTCGGCATCACGCTGCTGCCCAACACCGCGGGCTGCCGCAGCGCGGCGGAGGCGGTGCTGACGGCTCAGCTCGCGCGCGAGGCGCTGGAGACCGATCTCGTCAAGCTCGAGGTGCACGCCGACGACCGCACGCTGCTGCCCGACCCCGTCGAGACACTGGACGCCGCCGAGCGGCTGGTGGCCGACGGCTTCACGGTGTTCGTCTACACCAACGACGATCCCGTGCTGGCCCTGCGCCTGGAGGAGGCGGGCTGCGCGGCGGTGATGCCGCTGGGCGCGCCGATCGGCACGGGGCTCGGCATCCGCAACCCGCACAACATCGAGCTGATCGTGGCCCGCGCGAGCGTGCCGATCATCCTCGACGCCGGGATCGGCACGGCCTCCGACGCGACGCTCGCGATGGAGCTGGGCTGCGACGCCGTGCTGCTGTCCACCGCCGTCACCCGGGCGCAGGACCCCGAACGGATGGCCTGCGCCATGCGCTCGGCCGTCTCCGCGGGCAGGCTGGCCCGTGCGGCAGGCCGCATTCCGCAGCGGTTCTGGGCACACGCGTCGAGTCCGCCACGCTGACGGGTTCACGCGCGCCCGCACCTGCCACAACGTATGGTGAACCGCAATTTCCGGCGCGCGCGTACCCGAAGGAGCGTTAGGTGACCACGTCGTCGCAAGACGTCCCCGGCAGGTTGTTCCTCGCCATCGGCAGGCTCTCGCGCTCACTGCGGCAGGCGGGCTCGCCGGGGCCCGGTCACGGTGCCATCTCGGCGCTGGCGACGCTCAGCGCCTACGGCCAGCTGCGTTTGGGCGACCTCGCGGCGAAGGAGGGCGTGGCCGCGGCGACGATGTCTCGCATCGTCGCCGCGCTCGTCGAGTCCGGCTACGTGCGCAGGGAGTCGGACCCGGTCGACCGGCGCGCGTGGCTGGCCACGGTGACCGAGGAGGGCGAGCGGGCGCTCTCCGGGGTGCGCTCCACCCGCATCCACGAGCTGAGCGCGCGTATCGACCGGCTCTCCCCGGAACACCGCGAGGCACTCGCCGCCGCGCTGCCCGCCCTAGAGGCCCTCCTAACGGAAGAGGACTGACCCGTTCGCCCCCTGCAGTGAAGGCCACCTTCACTGCGTTCAACGCAGTGAAGGTGGCCTTCACTGCAGTTGGGCGGCTCGGCAGTTGGGCGGCTCGGCTAGCTCGGGTCGGGTTGGCGTTCGCGGAGGTGGGCGACCTCGGCGCGAAGGGCTCGTAGCTCGGCGAGGATCTCCGCGCTCACGGCGGCCTGCTCGGCGGCGTGCTTGCCCTCCTCCTCGCGGATCTCGTCGCGCAGCTGGTCCTCCATGGCGCTCACCACCACGGCGATGAACAGGTTCAGCACCGCGAAGCTGGACACGAGGATGTAGACGACGAAGAAGATCCACGCCATCGGCGCCTGTTCCATGACGCGCTCGGCGATGTCCGGCCACGCCTCGCCGGTCATCACCTGGAACAGCGTGAACAGCGACGTGCCGAGATCGCTGAAGTCCTCGGGCGCGATGGCGCCGAAGAGCTTGGTGGCCATCACGCCGGCCACGAAGATGATCAGGCCGAGCAGCGCGGCGATCGAGGCCATGCCCGGGACAGCGGCCAGCAGACCCGCCACGACCTTGCGCATCGACGGCACCAGCGAAACGAGCCGCAGCACCCGCAGGATGCGCAGCGCCCGCAGCACCGCGAAGGGTCCTGTGGCGGGGACGAGCGCGATGCCGACCACCACGACGTCGAAGATGTTCCACGCGTCGCGGAAGAAGTCCTTGCGATACACGTAGAACTTGGCGAGCAGCTCCACCACGAAGATCGCGAGCGCGAGGTAGTCGAGCGTGTGCAGCAGGGTGCCGTAGCCGGCCAGGACGCTCCGCGAGGTCTCCAGTGCGAGCGTGCCCGCATTGAAGATGATCACCGCGATGATGAAGTTCTGGAACCTCTTGTCCTCGACGATCCGCCGCACCCGCTCGCGCATACTCACGCGGGCGATCCTAGGCAAAACGATCAGGTGCCAGACGCCAGAACGCGGAAACCGGGCCCACCTTGGCGCCCATCGGATACGAGTGCTCCACGGCGTTGCTGACGAACCACTTGCCGAACCGCGCGGCCTCCGCCACCTCCATGCCGCGCGCCAGTCCGGCGGTGAACGCCGACGCCATCGCGTCACCGGCTCCGTGGGTGTGCGGCGTCGCGAAGCGCGGGCCGGGCAGCTCGGTGAACGTCTCGCCGTCGTAGAGCACGTCCACGCATTCCGGGTCCTCGACCAGGTGGCCGCTCTTGACCAGCACGTACCGGGGGCCGAGCCCGTGCAGGGCGACGGCCGCCTCACGCATGCGCTCGCGGTCGGTCACCTCGATGCCGGTGAGCAGGCGCACCTCGTCGAGGTTCGGCGTCACCACTGTCGCGCGCGGCAGCAGCTGCTCCCGCAGCGCGGCGAGGCCGGCGTCGTCGAAGAGCGGGTGGCCGTGCATGGACGCCGCCACCGGGTCGACCACGAACGGCACCTCGGCGTCGCGCCCGATGCCCGCCTTGTCGCACGCCCGCGCGACCGCGTGGATGATCTCGGCGGAGGCGAGCATCCCGGTCTTGGCCGCCTGCAGCCCCATGTCGTCGGCGACGGCCTCGATCTGGGCCGCGACGATGCGCGCGGGGATGTCGGTGCGGTCGTGCACGCCGAGCGTGTTCTGCACGGTCACGGCTGTGACGGCGACCAGGCCGTGCACGCCGCAGGTCAGGAACGTCCGCAGGTCGGCCTGCAGCCCCGCGGCACCGCCGGAGTCGGATCCGGCGATGGTCAGCGCGGCCGGTGGTCGGGCTTGGCTCATGGCCTCCAGTGTCGCCTACAGCGCCCGCTCACCCCCGAAGGCCTTGGCCACGGCGAGGCTGTCCTCGTAGACGTGGTGACGGGTCACCAGGCCGTGCCCGACCGTGAGGTGCAGGGCGAACCGGGCTCGGTAGGCCACACCGGTGGACCGCGCGGTCTGCCTGATCTCGCCGAGCACCACGGCGTCGTCGCCGTCGACGAGCACGCGCTCGATCCGCGTGTCCATGGCCTCGGGCACGTGGTGGGTGGCCAGCTCGCGATAGTGGGCGGCGGCGTCGGCGCGGGTGGAGCGGTGGCGGATCCATGGCGTCGCGGCCCGTCCGTGCTCGGCCTCGGGCCAGTTGAGCTTCCAGTCGCAGTCCTCGGCGTACAGCTCGGCGATGCGCGCGGGGTCGCCCTCGCCGATGCGTGTCAGCAGTTCGGTCACCACGTCGTGTGTGGTCGTCGTCGGCATGGGGTCGATCTTGACCACGGAGAAGGGTCCTGACCATTACCCCCGGGGTAATGGGCTCAGCGGCACAGCTCGTGCAGGTCACCGTCCTTGCCGACGCACGGCGTGTAGCCGGCGTCGCGCAGCTCGGCCCGCGCGGTGCCGCTGCGCAGGTAGTCGAGGAACGTCCGCAGGACGGTCCCTTCGGCGGGAACGCCCTTGGTGTAGAGGTACTCGATCGTCCAAAAAGGATAGCCTTGCGAGGCCGTGCTCGCGTCGGGGTAGTCGCCGTCCAGCTCCACGATCTCGATGGGATGCCCGTCGGCCTGCGCGTCGTTGGCGGAGGGAAGGTCGACATAGCCGATCGCCCCTCCCGTGGCCGCGATCTCGCCCACCACCTCGGCCTCGGTGCCGCGCTCGCACCGGATCGTCGGCGCGGGCGCGCCCCGGTCGGCCCGCTCGCAGGAGTCCGATGTCAGGCCGCCCTCCGACGCGCCCAGCACCGTGCGCTCGAACGTCTGCCGAGACCCGGACTCCTGGCCACGCCCCACGATGCGGATCGGCAGCGACGGTCCAGCGCGGACTTCGTTCCAGTCCCGGTAGCGACCGGAGTAGATCCCGGCGAGCTGCTCCCGCGTCAGCGTCTCCACGCCGACGGAGTCGTTGACCACCACCGTGTAGACGATCACCGCCACCGCGTGTGGCACGAGTTCGTCGGTCGCCACGCCGGTCTCGCCGTCCGACAGCGCGGCGAGCTCCTCGCTCTCGTCCTCGTCGGCGGCCGCGAGCATCCGCACCCCGTTGATGCTGCCCGTCGCCACGGCGCTCACCTCGGCCGCGCCGCACGCGTGGGTGTAGCCCTGCGCGATGTTGGCGGCGATGGGGGAGAACGCACTGGAGCCGACGATCCGCAGCGCTCCGTCGGCGCACGCGAGCCCGGGCTCGGTCTCGGAGCGGGACGCGCCGGCGATCAGGGTTGCGATGAGCGCCCCGGTGAGCAGCATGCCGAGCGTCGCCGTGACGCGCGGCCACGTGGCCTTGCGTTGCGTGCGCTCATCGAGGATCCGCCCGCCCGAGACGTGTCCCGAGCACTCGACGGCCTTGGTGAGCGGGCCCTTGCGGTTGTGGTCCGGCTCGCGCAGCACCACGACGAGCTTGAACTTCTCCTTGCGCACCAGGTTCAGGTCCAGCAGCCGCACGCCGTCCCACTGCGGGGCCTGCGCGGGCGGGGCAGGCTCCCGCTGCTCCGGCGGCTTGCGCCACCAGGCCAGCAGTTTCTGGCGGAGCGTGGTGCGCACCGCGTCGAGGGAGTTGTGCTGCTCCCTGGCGCCGTTCGACTCTGTGGTGCTGAAGAACTCCAGGCCGTCGGTGAGCTGCTTGCGGTGGGTCTCCACGGAGGGCTCGGAGATCCGCGCGTTCCAGATGACCCTGCCGCCGAAGGTGAACTCCAGCGGGGTGCCGTCGAAGTCGTCCTTTGTGATGTCGTCGATGCCGGTGTTGCGCACGCGGATCACGACGATGCTCATGCGGTCCAGCAGCTCCGCGATGGGCTGGAGCTCGGTGTCGGCGTGCTTGACGGTGTTGTCGGCGTCCTTGAGGTCGACGGGGCTGAGACCGAGCTTCGAGTTGTACTGGACGCGGTAGTACAGGCGCTTGCGCCGGATGACGTAGCGGTCGGCGAACGGTGCGACGACGGCGAGCAGTGCCGCGATCCCGAGTACGAGGCTGCCCTGGTTGGAGAGGAGCAGCTCGGCCATCGACTCCAACCTCTGTCCGAGACTCATTCCCGGCGCTCACTCCTCGGCTCGCTGTGGATCAACAAGCCTAGGAGCGGATCATGCCGGTGTTGCCGGGAAGACCCATTCGTTCATCGGGCGTTCACCCCTCGGTCCGGCTGCGCAGCGCGATGGTGAGCAGGTCGGCGGCGGGCCCGCGCAGCGTCTGCCCTGACGGCCACACCGCGCGCAGCCTCCTGCGCAGGTCGAGGTCGGGTACCGGCACGCGCACGAGCGTTCCGGCGTCCAGCTCGGGCACCACCGCGTGCGCGCTGAGCACCGCGGGGGCGATGCCGCCGATGGCCGCCGCCTTGATCGCGGTGGTGGACGACACCTCCAGCAGCGGCGCCGCCAGCTCGGTCTCCCCGCACGCCTGCAGCGCCCACTCCCACGCCTGCCGCGTGCCCGAACCCGGTTCCCTGCTCACCAGCGGGGTTCCCGCGAGCTCGGCGGCGCGCGGGCGGCGTCGTCGCGACGCCCAGCGGTGGCCCGGGGCGACCACGAGCACCAGCTCGTCGGTCGCCACGTCGGCGGCCCGCAGCCCGGGCGGCAGCTCGGGACCCTCGACGAAGCCGAGGTCGACATCGCCCGCGAGCACCTGCTCGGCGACCTCGTGCGAGTTGCCCGAGCTGAGCGCGGTCACCGTGTCCGGATCGGCCGCGCGCAGCGCGATCAGCCAGCGCGGCAGCAGGTACTCGGCGACGGTGAGGCTCGCCGCGATCCGCAGGTGCGTGTGCCGGTCGGCGCGCAGCGCGGCGATCCCGGCCTCCAGGTCGGCGGCCCGCTCCACCACCGGCTGCGCCCAGCCGGCCACCAGCTCACCCGCCGTCGTCAGCCGCGCTCCGCGAGTGGCTCGTTCGAGCAGCGGCACGCCCACCTGCCGCTCCAGCTGCCGCAGCCGGGCGCTCGCCGCGGGCTGGGAGATGCCGTGTGCCTTCGCCGCGCGGCCGATGCTGCCCAGCTCGGCGACGCTCAGCAGCAGGTCGAAGCTGGTCAGGTCGGTCACTCTCGATGGCAAAGGCATAACCGTAGCCTATGCATCCATCGCTGATCGGGGACTACCAGGTTGGGCAGGGTGACCGCATCGTGAAGGGGTGACGAGCACCCTCCCCGCCCCGCCTGCCGCGCCGCCCGCCCCGCGGGCCTCCCGCGTCACGGGCTTCGGGCCCAACTGGTTCGCCTCGGTGATGGGCACCGGCATCGTGGCGAACGCCGCGGTGACCCTGCCCGCCCAGTTCCCAGGGCTGCGCGCCGTGGCCACCGTCGTCTGGGTGCTCGCGGCACTCGTGCTGCTCGGGCTCACTGCGGCGTGGGGTGTGCTCTGGACGCGGCACCGCGCCGTCGCACGCGGGTTCGCCCACGACCCCGTGCTCGCCCAGTTCTGGGGCGCCCCGCCGATGGCGCTGGTGACCGTCGGAGCCGGGACCCTGCTGCTGGGCCAGGACATCCTCGGCCTCGGCGCCGCGCTCGCGATCGACTGGGTGCTGTGGAGCGCGGGCACGCTGCTCGGGCTCGTCACCACCGTGTGGATCCCGTACCGGATGATGACCACCCACGACCTCACGCCGCAGAGCACGTTCGCCGGCTGGCTGATGCCGGTGGTGCCGCCGATGGTCTCCGCCGCGAACGGCGCGCTGCTCGTCCCGCACCTGCCGGCGGGCGGAGCGCGCACCGCGATGCTGCTGGCCTGCTACGCGATGTTCGGCATCAGCCTGTTCGCCACGCTGTGCCTCCTGCCGCTGGTGTGGCAGCGGCTCGTGCAGCACAAGACCGGCGCCGCCGCGACCGTGCCCACCGTGTGGATCGTGCTCGGCCCGCTGGGCCAGTCGGTGACCGCGGCGAACCTGCTCGGCACCGTGGCGGAGAGCGCCCTGTCCGCGCCCTACGGTGCGGCGGCGGCCGCGTTCGGCCTGCTCTACGGGGTGCCCACGTGGGGGTTCGCGATGATGTGGCTGGTGCTGGCCGCCGCGCTGACCCTGCGCACGATCCGTGCGGGGCTGCCCTTCGCGCTCACGTGGTGGAGCTTCACGTTCCCGCTCGGCACGGTGGTCACGGGCACGAGCGCGCTGGCCGCCAGGGTCCACTCCGGACTGTTCAGCCTGGTCGCCGTTGCGCTCTACGGGCTGCTGGTGGTGGCGTGGGCGACCGTCGCCGCCCGCACCTCACGCCTCGTGGTCCAGTCGCCAGAACGGTGAAACCGGGCCGATTCCCTCGCCGAGCGGGTACGCCTCGGCGACGGATCGCTCGATGAACCGTTTGCCGGCCGACACCGCATCGGGCACTCCGAGGTCCTTTGCCAGCGACGCCGTGATGGCCGAGGCCAGCGTGTCCCCGCCGCCGTGCGTGTGCTCGACGTCGTGCCGGGGCCCCTTCAGCTCGACGTACTGCACACCATCGGAGAGCAGGTCGACGCACTCGGGGTTGTCGTACATGTGCCCGCCCTTGACCAGCACCCACTGCGAGCCGAACTCCAGCAGCGCGTCTGCCGCCTCGCGCTGGCTGCCGGTGTCGGTCACCGCAACTCCGGTGAGCAGTCGCACCTCGTCCAGGTTCGGCGTCACGAGCGTCGCCCGGGGAAGCAGCTCGGTGCGGATCGCCTCGAGCGCCTCCTCCCGCAGCAACGGGTCTCCGTGCATCGACGCGGCGACGGGGTCCACCACGAACGGCGTCTCGTGATGCCGTCCGATGTGGACCTCGTCGAGCGTCTCGGCGACCGCGTGGATGATCTCGGCCGTTGCGAGCATGCCGGTCTTGGCCGCGTCCACGCCCATGTCGCCGGCGACCGCCCTGATCTGCGCGGTGACGACGTCCACGGGCACCTCGCTGAATCCCTGTACTCCCAGCGAGTTCTGCACGGTGACCGCCGTGATGGCGGTCATCCCGTGCACCCCGCACGCGAAGAAGGTGCGCAGGTCGGCCTGGATGCCGGCACCACCGCCGGAGTCGGATCCGGCGATGGTGAGGGCGGTCTTCGGGGTCGCGCTCATTACCTGTCGACCACCGGCAGGTACACCTGGTTACCGTGCTCGCCGAACTCCTCCGACTTCTCGCGCATTCCGGCCTCGATGGCCTCCACAGAGGACAGACCGTGCTCCTCGGCGTACTTGCGCACGTCCTGGGTGATGCGCATCGAGCAGAACTTCGGCCCGCACATCGAGCAGAAGTGCGCCGTCTTCGCGGGCTCGGCGGGCAGCGTCTCGTCGTGGAACGAACGTGCGGTGTCCGGGTCGAGCGACAAGTTGAACTGGTCGTGCCAGCGGAACTCGAAGCGGGCCTTGGACAGCTCGTCGTCCCACTCCTGCGCGTAGGGGTGTCCCTTCGCGAGGTCGGCGGCGTGCGCGGCGATCTTGTAAGTGATCACTCCGGTCTTCACGTCGTCGCGGTTGGGCAGGCCCAGGTGCTCCTTCGGCGTGACGTAGCACAGCATCGCGGTGCCGTACCAGCCGATCTGCGCCGCGCCGATCGCGGACGTGATGTGGTCGTAGGCGGGCGCGATGTCCGTCGCGAGTGGACCGAGGGTGTAGAACGGTGCCTCGCCGCAGAGCTTCTCCTCCAGCTCCACGTTCTCCTTGATCTTGTGCATCGGCACGTGACCGGGGCCCTCGATCATCACCTGCACGTCGTGCTCGCGGGCGATGTGGGTCAGCTCGCCAAGGGTCTCCAGCTCCGCGAACTGCGCGCGGTCGTTGGCGTCGGCGATCGAGCCGGGACGCAGGCCGTCACCGAGCGAGAACGTGACGTCGTAGTCCCGCAGGATCTCGCACAGCTCCGAGAAATGCGTGTAGAGGAACGACTCCTGGTGGTGCGCGAGGCACCACGCGGCCATGATCGACCCTCCGCGCGACACGATGCCGGTGACGCGGTTGGCGGTGAGCGGGACGTACCGCAGCAGCACGCCCGCGTGCACGGTCATGTAGTCGACACCCTGTTCACACTGCTCGATCACGGTGTCGCGGTAGATCTCCCACGTGAGCTTCTCCGGCTCGCCGTTCACCTTCTCCAGCGCCTGGTAGATCGGCACCGTGCCGACGGGCACGGGCGAGTTGCGCAGGATCCACTCGCGGGTCTCGTGGATGCGCTTGCCGGTGGAGAGGTCCATGATCGTGTCGGCGCCCCATCGGGTCGCCCACACCATCTTGTCCACCTCCTCCTCGACCGACGACCACACGGCCGAGTTGCCCATGTTGGCGTTGATCTTGACGAGGAAGTTCTTGCCGATGATCATCGGCTCCGACTCGGGATGTTTGCGATTCGCCGGAATCACGGCCCGGCCGCTGGCCACTTCGGAACGGACGAACTCGGGGTCGACGCGCTCGCGCGCGGCGATGAACTCCATCTCGCGCGTGATCACGCCGGCCTTCGCCCAGCCTAGCTGGGTGCGGTGCTCACGGCCGTCGATCCAGCCGGAGCGCATCGGGTGTAGTCCATTGTGGACGTCGATGACGGCGTCCGGGTCGGTGTAGGGGCCGGAGGTGTCGTACACGTCGAAGTGCTCGCCGTTCGAGAGATCGATGCGGCGGACGGGGACACGCAGGCCGGATTCGGTGTGGACGTAAGCCTTGCGGGAACCGGTGATGGGACCCGTGGTGACGGTCGGCTGCACGGCGGCGTTGTTCTCCAGGGTCGTCAAAAGAAGTCACTCCCTACGCTGGCATTACCCAGTCAGGTTCCTGCGGTCGGCGGCGCCGGGTCCACGAAATGGACACCAGCCGCCCTCTCAGCCCGCCAAGGCGCGAGCTCCCGCGATGTTCGGTTGTCCCACCGACCATGCCATGCGGCGACGCAGACCTCAACCCACAAGTTCGGTCGGTGTGGCGTAGACGTCAACCATCGCGCCGTTGCGCAGGACCGTCACCGGCAGTCGCGTCCCGATGACCTCGGCGAAGAGCTGACGCTGGATGCCCTGTGCGTCGGAGACGGGGGAGCGCGCGACCGTCAGCACGAGATCACCCGAATGCAGTCCGGCGCGGTCGGCGGGCCCTCCGGCGACGACCTCCACCACGCGCACGCCGGCGGTCTGCCCGGTGCGCTCGGCGACGTCGTCCGGCAACGGCGACGGCACGCCGACGACGCCGAGGTAGGCCCTGCGCACGCGGCCCTCGACGAGCAGGGTGTCGATGATGCGCCGCGTGGTGGCGTTGACGGGAACGGCGAGGCCGAGCCCGAACCCGGCGACGGCCGTGTTGACGCCGACGACCCGGCCGGCGGAGTCGGCGAGCGCGCCGCCGGAGTTGCCGGGGTTGAGCGCGGCGTCGGTCTGGATCACGTCCTCGATCACCCGCGCGGTCCTGCCCTGCCGGACCGGGAGCGCGCGGCCGAGCGCGCTGACCACGCCCGCCGTGACGGATCCCGAGAAGCCGAGCGGGCTGCCGATGGCGACCACGAGCTGGCCCACGACGAGCCGGTCGGCGTCACCGAGCTCAGCGGGCTCGGGCGCCTGCCCACGCACCCGCAGCACCGCGAGGTCCGAGAGCGGGTCCGCTCCCACGACCCGGAAGTCAGCCTCGGCGCCGTCGATGAACGTCGCCGTTCCGTGCTGGTCGCGGCCGACCACGTGCGCGTTGGTGAGCAGGTAGCCCTCGTCGAACACGACCGCGGACCCGCCGCCGCGCGCGAGCCGCACGCTCGCGACGTGCGGGGTCACCGTGCGCGCCACGGCGCTCACCGTGCGGGAGTACGCGTCGAACGCTTCGGCATCGGTCACCGCGTCCACCGCCCTCGATTACACCGTTACACACTCGATTGTGCGCTCGGTTCGCGGCGGCGTGCCCCGCGTTCGCCCTGGGCGAAGCCGGGGTGTCAGTCCTCGGGGACCGGCCTGGGCTCGGGCACCCAGCTGTTGCCCGGAACACCCCACTTGTTCGCCTTGAGCATCTTCTTCGCCGCACGCGCGTGGCGGCCGACCAGCCGGTCGAGGTAGATGTAGCCGTCGAGGTGGTCGGTCTCGTGCTGCAGGCAGCGCGCGAAGTAGCCCGTGCCCTCGACCTCGATCGGGTTGCCCTCCAGGTCGAAGCCGGTGACCTTGGCCCACTTCGCCCGTCCCGTCGGGTACGACTCGCCGGGTGCGGAGAGACAGCCCTCCCAGTCGTCATCCGGGTCGGGCATGGTCTCGGGGATCTCGGAGGTCTCGAGCTTTGGGTTGACCACGAGGCCCTTGTGCCGGACGCCCTCGTCGTCGGGGCAGTCGTACACGAAGATCCGCAGGTCGATGCCGATCTGGTTGGCGGCGAGCCCCACGCCTTCCGCCGCGTACATCGTCTCGAACATGTCCTCGGCGAGGGTGGCCAGCTCGGCGTCGAACTTCTCGACCTCGCGGGTGGGCGTGTGCAGGACGGGATCGCCGGCGATGCGGATGGCGTGGATGGTCACGGGCCGTAATGCTAGGCGATCGTGGGCCAGGACGCGCCGGGCATGGTACGGGCGCGAGCGGGGAGCCCGTGATCTAATGGCGTCGCGGAACGACAGCCGTGTGATTTCGCCGAGATTGCGAGGAGCCAGATGGACGCCGCGGAGTCGATGGCCAAGAACGGCCAGCCGTCCCCGCCCGCCCCAGCCGGTGAACCCGCAGAGGGACTGTCGCAACGCGAGCAGGAAGTGCTCGCGTTCGAACGTCAGTGGTGGAAGTACGCCGGGGCGAAGGAACAGGCGATCCGCGAGCTGTTCGGCATGTCGCCGACCCGCTACTACCAGATTCTGAACCGGCTCATCGACAAGCAGGAAGCCATGCGCGCGGACCCGATGCTGGTCAAGCGACTGCGGAAGATGCGCGCCGCACGGCAGCGCACCCGCGCGGCACGGCGGTTGGGGATTGAACTGCCATGAGCATCTTCGACGGGCTGTCCAGGCCGATGCGCGCGGCAGGCCTCGGGCTGCTCGCGGTCGCACTGGTCGCGGCCCTCGTCGGTGGCATCACGCTGCTGACCGGCAACGGCGAGCCCGACGAGACCGCGGAGCCCACCACCTCGCAGGCACAGCCGTCGCCCACGGATGGCAACGGCACCTCGGGGCCGGAGCCGACGTCGGGCCAGGCGTCGCCCTCGACCACGACCGGTCAGCCCTCCGCACCGGGGTCGGCGACCTCGCGTCCCGGCGGTGACACGCCCGCGCCCGGCGGCAACGGCGACGGCGCCGACGGTGACGGTGACGGCACCGGCAACGGTCAGAGCGGCGACGACCAGCAGATCGCCGCGCAGCAGTCGGTCGGTGTGCGCGTCTACAACAACAGCAACATCAAGGGCCTGGCCTCCCAGGCGGCCGACGACTTCCGCTCGCAGGGCTGGAACGTCGTGCAGGTGGCGAACTACCCCTCGGGCATCATCCCCACCAGCACCGCCTACTACCGCCCCGGCACCGGCGAGGAGGAGGCGGCGCGTGCGCTGGCCGCGGCGTTCGGGCTCCGCGTGGAACCCCGCTTCGACGGCATCAAGGACTCCAGCGCCGGCGTGATCGTGATCGTGACCATGGACTACCAGGGCGCCAGCAAGGGCAAGTAACCGCGAGTCCCCCGCTCCCGCCCGCGAGTCCCCCGCTCCCGCCCGCGAGTCCCCCGCTCCGGACTGCGAGTCCTGCGTTCCGGACTGCGAGTTCCCCGCTCCGGTAGAACGCGGACGGAACAGACCGACCCGAGCGGGCAACTCGCGGGCCCGAGCGGGCAACTCGGGGACCCGAGCGGGCAACTCGCGGGCTTGAGCGGGGGACTCGCGGACCTGAGCGGGCAACTCGCGGGCTTGGGCGGGGGACTCGCGCGGGGTCAGCGGTTGCGGTTCGCGTAGGCCTCCAGTGCGGCCAGCTGGGCCGGGTCCAGGGACGGGCGTACGGCGTCGCGGGCCTTCGCCAGGTGGGTGGCCGTGACCTCGGCGGCCTCCATGGACTCGCGCATGGCGGTGAGCGCGGCCTCCCTGATGAGGGCGGCGCAGTCGGCGGCGGAGTAGCCGTCCAGGCTCGCCGCCAGCTCGTCGATATCCACATCGGACGCCAGCGGGGTGTTCCGCGCGCTCGACCGCAGGATCGCCGCGCGCGCCTCGGCGTCCGGCGGCGGTACGTAGATGAGCCGCTCCAGCCGTCCGGGCCGCAGCAGAGCGGTGTCCACCAGCTCCGGCCGGTTGGTCGCCCCCAGCACCACGACGTCGCGCAGCGGTTCGACGCCGTCGAGCTCGGTCAGCAGCGCGGCGACGACCCGGTCGGACACGCCGGAGTCACTCGACTGCCCCCGCCGGGGCGCGAACGCGTCGACCTCGTCGAGGAAGATCAGCGACGGCCCCGCCTCGGCGGCGCGCCGGAACAGTTCCCGCACGGCCCGCTCGGACTCGCCGACCCACTTGTCCATCAGCTCGGCACCCTTGACCGCGAACACGTTCAGCGCGCCGGTGCCCGCGAGCGCCCGTACGAGGAACGTCTTGCCGTTGCCGGGCGGCCCGTAGAGCAGCACGCCGCGCGGCGGGGCGACCCCGAGGCGGGAGAACGAGTCCGGGTACCGAAGCGGCCACAGCACCGCCTCGGTCAGCGACTGCTTCACCTCGGTCATGTCGCCCACGTCGTCGAGGGTCAGCCCGCCCGTCGCCAGCGTGTCCGAAGTCGACATCGAGATCGGACGCACGGACTCCAGCGCGTCCAGCAGGTCCTGCTCGGCGATGCGCGGCTCTGCGTCGTCGTCGCGATGCCGCAGTGCCGCCCGCAATGCGGCGTCCCGGCGCAGCGCGACGAGGTCGGCGGCCACGAACCCGGGCGTGCGCTCGGCGATCACGCCGAAGTCGACGCCGGACTCCACGGGCGTGTCCCGCAGCAGGATCCGCAGCAGCTCTGTGCGCACCCGTGCGTCCGGCAGGCCGAGCATCAGCTCCCGGTCGAGCAGGTCGACGCCGCGCAGCCGAGGGTCGACGGACTCGGAACGCGCGGTGGTGGCGACGAGTGCGAACCCCTCCCGGCCGAGCGCCGCGCGCAGGCGGTCGAGGATCACTGTCGCGACGGGCGGCGGCTGGTGTGCGGGCAGCAGGGCGTCGATGTCGGTGATCAGCAGCACCCCGGCGCCGTCACCGGACACCGTGGCCTCGACGGCCTGCGCCACGCGGTTCAGCGCCGCGTCCGGCTCCAGCACTGCCACCGTGGGCGCGGCAAGGCACACGACCCGGACCCGCTCCGCGTGCGCGACCGAGCGCACCAGCGTGGCCTTGCCGACGCCCTCGGGGCCGGACAGCAGCACACCGAGCTTGCCGGACGTGCCGAGCTTGGCGAGCAGGTCCGGCCGATGGAACGCCAGGTCGATCCACTCGCCGAGCCTGCGCGCAACGGCGCCCTGCCCCGCGAGGTCCGCGATCGGCGGGGGCGCCTCCTCGGTCTCCTCGGCCTCCTCGGCGACGATCTCGGCGGCTACCGGGGCGGGCGTGACGGCGGAGGGCGCCTCCGACGAGGCAGCGGGGGCCGTGGGCGCTCCCCGCCAGCTGACCACTGTGGACTGCCCGACGGCGACGGGCCCGGACGGCTCGGTGGCCGTCACGGTCAGCAGCTCGCTGGTCCAGGAGGCCCCGATGGCGCGGGAGAGCTGCCCCCGCACCGCGGAGATGTCGGCGCCGGGCGCCGGGGCGAGGTCCTGCGGCAGCAACGACACCGCGTCGCCGACCGTCAGCACCTTGCCGATCAGCGCGAGCCGCAGCGTGCCGGGGTTGAGCGACATGCTCGCCATGCGTGAGCCGGAGACCGTGACCGTGCGGGCGACCGTGACGTCACATGGCGCCACCACGACCTCGGCGCCCTCGGTGACGCCGAGGTTGGCCATCGTGACGTCGTCGACGAGCACCACGCCCGGTGCGGTCTCGCCCGTGGCCGGCGCAGCGAGTGCGGCGCTGACCCTCGCCCCGGTGAGCCGGACGGCGTCCCACGCGTGCAGGCCCAGTGCGTCGAGCACTTCGGGGTGGAGGCGGACGACCCCTCGGCGCGAGTCGAGCGCGGACGGGGTGTGCCGGATGGTCAATGCGATCTGGGGCGACGTCACGTCCTCAACCTTAGGGCGGAACGGTCAGTCGCCGCGCTGGCGCAGGCCGATCCGCCGCCAGTTGCGCCGCCGGGGAGCCCGGCCTGCGGCGTCGGGCGCGTAGACCCTCGGCACGTGGGGTGGCGGCGTCGTGGGCGTACGCGGGCGCATGACCGCCCGCCTCGCCGCACCGGCGACCCGGCGGAACCGCGGCCTGCGCAGGCCGAGCCGCCGCTGGCTGCGGGCCCTGCGGATGGCGCGACGCTCGCGCGGCGGGACGTCCCACGCCTCGGGGTGGTTGGCCAGCCAGTGGTAGCGGCGCACCGAGTAGGGAATGTGAGCCAGGTAGAGCAGCAGCGCGCTGGCCAGTGCGATCAGTGGGTACTGGATGATCGCGGCGGCGAGCAGGCCGACGCCGACGAGCAGCGGCGCCACCGCCTTGGCCGGGGCACGCAGCTTCTTGAGCGACAGCGTCGGGATGCGGCTGATCAGCAGTCCGGCGACGGCGACGGTCCACAGCCAGACCACGCCCTCCGATGACCACCAGCTCTCGCCGAACTCCAGGGTCAGGATCACCGGCATCAGGGCGAGCAGCCCGCCCGCCGGGGCCGGTACGCCGACGAAGAATTCGCTCGCGTACGGCGGCTGCTCGGTGTCGTCGAGCAAGGTGTTGAACCGCGCGAGCCGCAACACCATGCACACGGCGAAGATCAGCGCGGCGACCCAGCCGAACCGGCTCGACTCCGGTAGCCAGACGTAGAGCACGAGCGCGGGCGCGACGCCGAACGAGATCGCGTCGGAGAGCGAGTCGAGCTCGGCGCCCATCTTGGAGGTCGCGTCGAGCAGCCGGGCGATCCGGCCGTCGAGGCTGTCGAGCACAGCGGCGACCCCGATGGCCCCGATCGCCAGCACGTAGTTGCCGACCAGCGCGAACTGCACGGACGACAGCCCCGCGCAGAGCGCGAGCACGGTGATCGCGTTGGGTAGCAGCCGCACGCCGGGCGTGGCCATGGCTCAGCTCCTCCCGGACGGCAGCTCGGCGATCGGCGTCTCGCCGCCGATGGTGCGCTGGCCCTTGCCGACCAGGACGCGGCTGCCCGGCGGCAGGTAGATGTCCACCCGTGAGCCGAACCGGATGAGGCCGTACGTCGAGCCGGCGGCGACCTGGTCGCCCTCGCCGACCTGGCAGACGATGCGCCTGGCCACCAGGCCGGCGATCTGGACCGCGACGAGTTCGTGGCCGTCGTCGGTGCGCAGCAGCACCGAGTTGCGCTCGTTCTCGTCGCTGGCCTTGTCGAGGTCGGCGGAAAGGAACTTGCCGGGCCGGTAGGCGACCCGCTCGATCTTGCCGGTCGCGGGCGCGCGCTGGACGTGCACGTCGAAGACGGAGAGGAACACGCTCACGCGCGTCCTCGGCTCGTCGGGCAGGCCAAGCTCGGCGGGCGGCACGGCCTCCTCGATGAGGGAGACGAGGCCGTCGGCGGCCGCGAGCACGAGGCCGTCGCGAGCGGGGGGCACCCGGCGCGGCTCGCGGAAGAACGCGGCCGTCGCGAGCGTCCCGAGCCCGGCGAGCAGGCCCAGGCGCTTGGAGACCTTGCGCAGGGCGAGCGTGGCGACGGCGCCACCGAGTACGAAGGGCCTGCCCGCCGGGTGCATGGGCGGCAGGGTCTCGCGGGCGAGCTGCAGGGCGTGGCCGAGGGTGTGGCCCTGCGCCTCGCGGTCCGGCGATGCGTGTGAGGTGCTCACGAACTCTTCTCTTCCGCTGCTCAGACGGCCTGCGCCCGCTGGGGTGCGTGCTGCGGGCCGGAGCGGCTCATTCGGTCGAAGTTCCCATATCGTCCGTTGGGACTGCCATGCACCACGCTACGCCAAGATCGAGAACTGGACGGGCCGGGTGGCGTGCGCCCCCCGACGCCGTACGCCACCCGGCCACGGATGGCCGATCCTAAGCCCTGGAGGCCAGCCAAGATAACCCCGCGTGCGGTAAACGTTACAAACGGTCGCGGTGATGAGGTGGTTCCCGACCGCTCAGAGCAGGAGGACGTCCACCTCGTCGCCCTCGGCCACCCCCGTGATGTCCTCCGGTAGCACGATGAGGCAGTTGGCCTGTGTGAACGCGGCCAGCAGGTGTGAGCCGGGGCCACCCCTCGGCCCCACGACGCCGGTGACCTGGCCCTCACTGTGGGTGTAGTAGCCGCGGCGGAACTGCCGCTTGCCCTTGGGCGACTCCAGCGACTCGGTGAGGTTGGCCCGCACGTGCTGCCGGTCGACGCCGGTGTGCCCCAGCGAGGCGAGCAGCGCGGGCCGCAGGAAGGCCTCGAACGACACGAGCACGCTCACGGGGTTTCCGGGCAGCGTCACCACGGGGACCCCGTTCCAGCGCCCGCAGCCCTGCGGCCCGCCCGGCTGCATGGCGACCTTCGAGAACTGCACTCCCGCACCCGTCAGTGCGTCCTTGACCACCTCGTACGCGCCCGCGCTTACCCCGCCCGAGGTCACCACGAGGTCGACGTCCGCGAGCCTCGGCTCGATGGCCGCGCGGAACCGCTCGACGTCGTCGGCGACGCTGCGCACCGACTCCACCCTGGCTCCGAGCGCCTTGAGCGCGG
This sequence comes from Prauserella sp. PE36, assembly GCF_003311655.1. Classification (NCBI taxonomy): domain Bacteria; kingdom Bacillati; phylum Actinomycetota; class Actinomycetes; order Pseudonocardiales; family Pseudonocardiaceae; genus Prauserella; species Prauserella sp. PE36. The sequence goes on from NZ_QEQT01000111.1 coordinate 77,402, forward strand.
CCACGAGCATCACGCTGTTGGACTCGTAGATCTGGCCGTGGCGCAGCGGTTCCGGCGGCAGCACCAGCTCGGTGCCGGTGGAGACGACGAGGACCTTCGGCGGGGCGTGCACGGCCAGGCGGTCCATGCCCACCGCGGAGGCGAGCCCCAGCTGAGCGGGGCCCAGCACGGTGCCTGCCGTTAGCGCGACCGTGCCCGCGGCGACGTCCTCGCCCGTACGCCGGATGTGGGCGCCGGGCGCCGCGCTCGCGAAGATCCGGACCTTGCCGGTGCCGCCGTCGGTGCGCTCGACTATCACGACGCTGTCGGCGCCCGTGGGCATCGGCGCGCCCGTCATGATCCGGTCCACTGTGCCCGGCAGCAGCGCGGGCACGTCGGTGCGCCCGGCCGGGATGTCCTCGCTGACCGGCAGCTCGACCGGCGTGTCCTCAGTGGCGCCCGCGACGTCCACCGAACGGACCGCGTAACCGTCCATGGCGGAGTTGTCGAAGGGCGGCAGCGAGACCTGCGCCCGCACGTCCTCGGCCAGCACCAGGCCGGCGCAGTCGGCGAGGGGCAGTTCCACGGCGGGCCGCGTGCCGAGCAGCTCGGTCACGGTGGCGCGGTGTTCGTCGACGGAGATCACGCGGACCATCCTCCCCCGGCTCGGCGCCCGTGCAAGACTTTCCCCGCCGAAATGCGCAACAGGGGAGGGTCCATGCAGGTACAGCTCCGGCACCAGCCGTCGTTCGCCGTCGCCAGGCTCGTGCTGGCTCCCGGCGAGCCCGCGCAGGTGGAGTCCGGTGCGATGGCCGCCACGAGCTACGGGGTGCACGTCCAGTCGCAGGCTCAGGGCGGGGTCATGAAGGGGCTGGGCCGCGCGTTCCTCGCCGGCGAGTCGCTGTTCATCTCCACCTACACCGCACCGCAGAACGGGGGCTGGGTCGACGTCGCGGCGCACCTGCCCGGGGACATCCAGGTGATCAACCTGGACGGGCGCACCGGCTGGTGTGTGACCAGGGGGTCGTGGCTCGCTTCGTCCTACGGCGTGCAGACCGAGACCAAATGGGGCGGCTTCGGCAAGCTCTTCGGAGGTGAGGGCGGCTTCCTCACCCACGCCACCGGCCAGGGCCAGCTCCTCGTCGCCTGCTACGGCGCCATGGACGTGGTGAACCTCCAGCAGGGCGAGATGGTCACGATCGACTCCGGGCACGTCGTGGCCTACGCCGAGACCGTGCAGTCACAGCTGCGGAAGGTCTCCTCTGGTCTGGTCCAGACGCTGAAGAGCGGTGAGGGCTTCGTGTTCGACTTCGCGGGCCCAGGGCAGATCCTCACCCAGACGCGCAATCCCTCGGCGCTCGCGGCGTGGGTCGTCGCGCAGGTGCCGTCGCGGTAGCCGGTCGTGCAGGTGCAGACGCGGCACACGCCGGCCTTCGGAGTGGCCAGGATCGTGCTGTCGCAAGGAGAAGCCGTCCAGGCCGACGCCGATGCGTTGCTCGCGAACAGCTTCGGCATCACCGAGACGCGGCCGGGCCGGGGCAAGGGCCCCTCCATCTTCACCGCTCCGGCGGGCGGAGGGTGGCTCGACCTCGCGCCGGAGCACGCGGGCGACATCTATCCGCTGGAGTTCGGCGGCCGTGGCGGCTGGTCGGTGGCGGTGGGCAAGGTGCTCGCCCGGCCCCCGACGATCAAGCGCGACCAGCCGTGGCCCGCGCTGCAGGCGCTCTTCGGCGGGGACACCGGATTCCTGGAGCATTTCAGCGGAACCGGCCAGCTCGTGCTTGCGTGCAGGGGGCCGGTCGACGCGCTGACGCTGGAGGCCGGCGAGGTGATCACGGTGCGTCCGGCGTTCCTCGTCGCCTACCCCGACGCGATACAGGTGCGGTTACGGGCGGTGGACCCGGCGGCTCAGCAGTCGGTGCGAACCGGTGAAGGTCTAGCACTGGACTTCGCCGGTCCGGGAACCGTTCTCGTCCAGGCGCGGAAGTAACCGCTGCCGGTCGTCGTAGTTACCGCAAATTGACCATTGCCGAGCGCTGTTAATCCGGTAGCGTGATCCAGGCTTGGAACGGGGCAGGCGGGACTGCACCGTTTTGGTTTGGTACAAGGAGGACGCCGTGGCTGTCGGCACGGTCAAATGGTTCAACGCGGAAAAGGGCTACGGGTTCATCGAGTCCCCTGAGGGGCCTGATGTCTTCGTGCACTACTCCGCCATTCAGGCGGACGGCTTCCGGACCCTCGACGAGGGCGACCGGGTGGAGTTCGAGATCACGGCGGGCCGCGACGGTCGCAGTCAGGCCGCTGACGTCCGAAAGGTCTAGTAGGCGGGACCACCGCGTACCTGAACTACCGACACTTCGCGCTACACCTGGGGCGTGGGCGTTAGGCTGCGCCCTGTGACAGGCGATGTGTCGGGGGACCTCACCGGTCGGCGGCTGGGCAACTACCGCATCGACGGTGTGCTGGGTCGTGGCGGCATGAGCGTGATGTACAAGGCCACGGACGTGCGTCTGGGGCGCAAGGTGGCCTTGAAGGTGATCGGGGAACACCTCGGTGCCGACGCGGAGTTCCGCGAGCGCTTCGTCGACGAGGCACGCAACACCTCGGCGATCGATCACGCGAACATTGTGCCGCTGTACGACTTCGGTGAGCTCGACGGGATGCTCTACATCGCCATGCGGCTCGTCGACGGCTCCGACCTGGCCAGCCTCATCGGCGGCGCTCCGATGAAGCCGGAGCGCGCCATCGGGCTGCTCGACCAGGTGGCCGACGCGCTCGACACTCTGCACGCTCGCGGGCTGGTGCACCTCGACGTCAAGCCTGCGAACGTGCTCGTGACGAGCCGGGAGTCGGCGCGCGAGCACGTGTACGTCGCCGATTTCGGGCTGACCAGGCGTGGCGCGACCGGGCACCGGACGCGCGGTGGCGACTTCCTTGGCTCGCCCACCTATGCCGCGCCGGAACACCTGCGCGGGGAGCCGCTCGACGGGCGCACCGACCAGTACGCCCTCGCCTGCATGCTCTACGCGTGCCTGGCCGGGAAGCCGCCCTTCCAGGGCGACGTGCAGACGGTGATCAAGGGCCACCTCAACGGGGACCCGCCGCCGCTGTCGCGCCTGGTGCCGTCGCTGCCCGCCGCCGTTGACGAGGTCGTCCGCAAGGGCATGGCCAAGAACCCCGGTGACCGGTATGCCACCTGCGTCGAGCTGATCACGGCCGCGCGCGACGTGGTCAAGCCGGACCCGGCGATGTCGGCGCCGCGACCGGGCAGGCATCCTGTCGCGGTCGCCCAACATGGAGAGGGGGGCCCGGTGCATCCCTACGGTCAGCAGCCGGGACAGCAGCCAGGCCAGCCTGGACAGCCGGGGCAGCAGCCGCCACCACAGCAGGGATTCGGCCAGCAGCCCCCGCCGGCCGGCTACGGCCGGCCGCAGGGTCCGCCGCCGCAGTACGGCAACCCTCCCCAGGCCATGGGCATGCCTCCGCAGGGTCCGCCGCCCGGTTACGGCCCGCCTCCTCAAGGCGGGTTCCCGCCGCCGCAGAAGAAGGGCGGAAAGGCGTGGATCGGCTGGGTCGCCGCCGCCGTCGTCGTGATCGGCGCGGCCGTCGCGGCGATCATCATCTTCACGGGCGGTGACGACGAGAGCGGGGGCAACACCAACCCGCCCGCCGACCCCACGGGCAACTCTCAGGCACCCGAGATCCCCGTCGGCCCTGGTTCGCAGGGCAACGAGCCCACGGCGACGGGCAGCGCCGACACCGGCGGAAACAACCCGCCGCCGACCTCGATCCCCGTGGTTCCCGGCACGGGCGGGTGAGCGTCGTTTCTTGCACTCTCCCCCGGAGAGTGCTAAACACGGAATTGGCACTCGGCACCGTCGAGTGCTAGGTGGCCGGCCGAGGGCCTGCCGCCTGAAGGTCGGGACGGTGAGGCCACGTTCGGGGGATCCCGGACTGGTCGTCCGTCGCGGGCACCGAGCCTGGCCGAGGACGTGTCCGATTACCGGAGGACCACACCGCAATGGCCAAACTGATTGCGTTCGACGAGGACGCCCGCCGCGGTCTCGAACGCGGCCTGAACACCCTCGCCGAGGCCGTCAAGGTGACGCTTGGCCCCCGTGGCCGCAACGTCGTGCTCGAGAAGAAGTGGGGCGCGCCGACCATCACCAACGACGGTGTCTCCATCGCCAAGGAGATCGAGCTCGAGGACCCGTGGGAGAAGATCGGGGCCGAGCTCGTCAAGGAAGTCGCCAAGAAGACCGACGACGTCGCTGGTGACGGCACCACCACCGCCACCGTGCTCGCCCAGGCCCTCGTCAAGGAAGGCCTGCGCAACGTCGCGGCCGGCGCCGACCCGATCGCCCTCAAGCGGGGCATCGAGCAGGCCGTCGAAGCCGTGACCGAGCAGCTCCACAAGGCCGCCAAGGAGGTCGAGACCAAGGAGCAGATCGCTGCTACCGCCTCGATCTCGGCCGCCGACCGCACCATCGGCGAGCTCATCGCCGAGGCGCTGGACAAGGTCGGCAAGGAAGGCGTCGTCACCGTCGAGGAGTCGAACACCTTCGGCCTCGAGCTCGAGCTCACCGAGGGTATGCGCTTCGACAAGGGCTACATCTCGGGCTACTTCGTGACCGACGCCGAGCGTCAGGAAGCCGTTCTCGAGGACCCGTACGTCCTGCTGTTCGGTTCGAAGATCTCGAACGTCAAGGACATGCTGCCGGTGCTCGAGAAGGTCATGCAGTCGGGCAAGCCGCTGCTGATCATCGCCGAGGATGTCGAGGGCGAGGCCCTCGCGACGCTGGTCGTCAACAAGATCCGCGGCACCTTCAAGTCGGTCGCCGTCAAGGCCCCCGGCTTCGGTGACCGCCGCAAGGCGATGCTGCAGGACATGGCCATCCTCACCGGTGGCCAGGTCATCAGCGAGGACGTCGGCCTCAAGCTCGAGAACGCCGACATCTCCCTGCTGGGCAAGGCCCGCAAGGTCGTCGTGACCAAGGACGAGACCACCATCGTCGAGGGCGCGGGCGACGCGGACCAGATCCAGGGCCGGGTCAACCAGATCCGTGCCGAGATCGAGAACAGCGACTCGGACTACGACCGGGAGAAGCTGCAGGAGCGTCTCGCCAAGCTCGCCGGTGGTGTCGCGGTCATCAAGGCCGGCGCCGCCACGGAGGTGGAGCTCAAGGAGCGCAAGCACCGCATCGAGGACGCGGTGCGCAACGCCAAGGCCGCCGTCGAGGAGGGCATCGTCGCCGGTGGTGGCGTGGCTCTGCTGCAGGCTGCCGAGGCGGCCTTCGCCGGCCTGAAGCTCAAGGGCGACGAGGCGACCGGCGCGAACATCGTGAAGATCGCCGTCGAGGCTCCGCTCAAGCAGATCGCCATCAACAGCGGTCTCGAGGGCGGCGTCGTGGTGGAGAAGGTCAAGTCCCTCCCGCAGGGCCACGGCCTCAACGCCGCGACCGGCGAGTACGAGGACCTGCTCGCGGCCGGCGTGCCGGACCCGACGAAGGTCACGCGCTCGGCGCTGCAGAACGCCGCCTCCATCGCCGGCCTGTTCCTGACCACCGAAGCCGTGGTCGCGGACAAGCCGGAGAAGGAGAAGGCCCCGGCCGGTGACCCGACCGGTGGCATGGGCGGCATGGACTTCTGAGTCCAACCCCTTTTCGATCCCCGAGGGCATCCGTGCCCTCGGGGATCTTTTTATGCGTCTTCCTCCGGCATCAGCAGCCAGCAGGCGGCGTAGAGCAGGATCGGGGTTCCGAGGCCGAAGATCGTGGTGGCGACGAGGCCGATCCGCAGGATCGCGGCGTCGACGCCCAGCAGGCGTGCCCAGCCGCCGCACACGCCCGCCAGCATCCGGTCGCCGCGGCTGCGGCGGAGCTTCTTGATCGTCACGTTGTCGGTCATGACTCCATGCTGCGCCGGCGCGACCGCCGGGACATCGGGGTACGACCCGGAGTGATCCCGGAACCTTCGACCCCGAGACCGTCCTGGAGTTACTCGAACTGTCCATGATCGCGTGGCGCGGTTAGGGTCGGATGCATGCCCGGATCAGTGCTCGGAACCGAGGTGCGGCGGGTCGAGGACCCCGAGCTGCTGCGCGGACAGGGTTCCTACGTCGACAACCTCGAGGTCGAGGGCGTCCTGCACCTCGCCTTCGTGCGATCCCCGTTCGCCCACGCCGAGGTCACTTCGATCGACGTCTCCGAGGCGGAGAAGGCGGACGGCGTGGTCGCCGTGTACACCGCGGCGGAGCTGAACCTGCCGCCGGTGCGGCAGTTCATCGAGATCAACCCCGACTGTGTGCGGCCCCCGCTGGCGACCGACCGCGTGCGCTTCGTCGGCGACCCGGTGGCGGCAGTGGTGGCCGAGAGCGCGGCCGCGGCCGCCGACGCGGTGGAGCTCGTCGACGTGGACTACGAGCCGCTGCCCGCGGTGGTGGACCCCGAGGAGGCGCTCGCCGACGACGCGCCGCTGCAGTTCCCCGACCTCGGCTCCAACGTCGCCGCCGGTGAGCGCGACGCCGTCGGCTCGGAGCTCCTCGACGACGCCGACGTGGTCGTCCGCGCGCGGATCGAGAACCAGCGGGTGGCCGTGGTGCCGCTGGAGGGCAACGCGATCGCCGTGGTTCCCGGCGGGCCCGACGAGGACTACGACCTCACCATCCATGTCTCCACCCAGGCGCCGCACGCCGTGTGGTCCTTCGCCGCCAAGGCGTTCGGCCTGCCGAAGCAGCGGGTCCGGGTCGTCGCCCCGCACGTCGGCGGCGCGTTCGGCGGCAAGTTCGGCCTGATCGCCGAGCACGAGGTGGCGATCGGCGCAGCCCGTGCCCTGTCCCGGCCGGTGAAGTGGGTCGAGACGCGCTCGGAGAACCTGCAGGCCATGCCGCACAGCCGTGCGCAGGTGCAGTACGCCGAGCTGGGGCTGAAGTCGGACGGCACCATTACCGGCCTGCACTGCCGGATCATTGGCGACTCGGGTGCCTACGCGGGCTTCGGTGGAGGCTTCGCACTCGGCCCGACGCGGACCATGGCGCAGGGCGTCTACCGGATCCCGAAGATCAGCTTCGGTGCGCTCGCCGTGCTCACCAACACCACGCCCACCGGGGCGTTCCGAGGAGCCGGACGGCCGGAGGCCGCCGCCATGCTGGAGCGACTGATCGACATGGCGGCGGCGGAGCTCGATCTCGATCCGGTGGAGCTTCGGCGGCGGAACTTCCTGCGGCCCGACGAGTTTCCCTACACGACCGTGGTCGGCACGAGCTACGACTCGGGCGACTACGACCTGCCGCTGCGTGAGGCGCTGCGCCTCGCGGACTACGAGGAGCTGCGCGCCGAGCAGGCCCGCCGCGTCGAGGCCGGGGAGCACACGCTGCTCGGCATCGGGGTGAGCACCTACGTCGAGATCACCGGCGGCGGGGGCGGCGGCGAGTACGCCTCCGTCGAGATGAGCCCCGAGGGCAGGGCGACGATCAAGGTCGGCACGTCCGGGCACGGCCAGGGGCACCCCACGTCGTTCTCGATGCTCGTGTCCGACGCGCTCGGCATCCCCATGGAGTCGATCGACTTCGTGCAGTCGGACACCTCCGTGGTGCCCCGCGGAGGGGGCACGGGCGGCTCCCGGTCCCTGCAGATCGGCGGCAGCGCGGTGCGCGAGGCGAGCGAGCTGCTGGTACGGCGCGCGAAGGAACTGGCCGCCTCCCGCCTGGAGGCCGCCGTCGAGGACATCGAGATCACCGAGGACGGCCAGCTCGGTGTGGTCGGCGTCCCCGGCGCGAGCCTGAGCTGGGCCGACCTGGCCCGGGCCGCCGAGGAGGACGGTGGCACCCTCGACGCCAACATCGACTTCAAGCCCGACGGCGCGACGTTCCCGTTCGGCGCCCACGTGTCGGTGGTGGAGGTCGACATCGAGACCGGGTACGTCCGCCCGCTCCGGCACATCGCGGTGGACGACTGCGGCCGGATCCTGAACCCGCTCATCGTGCGCGGCCAGCAGCACGGCGGCGCGGCGCAGGGCATCTCGCAGGCGCTGTGGGAGCAGGTGACCTTTGACGAGGACGGCAACCCCGTCACCGGCACCCTCGCCGACTACCTGGTGCCCTCGGCGATGGAGATCCCCAACCTGGAGGTCGCCAACACCGAGACCGAGACACCCCGCAACCCGCTCGGGGCCAAGGGCATCGGCGAGTCCGCGACCATCGGCTCGACGCCCGCCGTGCAGAACGCCGTCGTCGACGCGCTCAAGCACCTCGGCGTCCGCCACCTCGACATGCCGCTGACGCCGCAGCGCGTCTGGCGGGCTGTCGAGCAGGCGCGCGCCGGGCGGCTGCCGTCGCCGTGGCGGGAACCGCCTGCCGCGTTCGACACCCTGCCGGTGCGCGCGGACGGGCCGAACCCGCACGCCGACGAGGCCGCCGTCTGACCGCCCCGCGCTAGCCGCTCAGCGCCCGCACGCGGGCGAGCCTGCTCAGCCACCGCTGCCGGGTCTCGTCGTCGGCCGCGACGTCGCCGACGAGATCCGGTTCGGGCGCCCGCCCTGGCACGGGCAGGTAACCGTCCACAGCGGACAGCGAATCCGTCGTGACATCACCCGTCAGCAGCGACAGCGTGCCCAGCCCGCAGGCGAACTCCAGCGACGGCAGCGCACCGGCCAGCGCCAGCTCGGCCGCCAGGCCGACGCTGGTCTCGACGGCCGACGACACCACGCAAGGCAACCCGCACGCCTCGGCGACCCGCAGCGCCCTGCGCACACCGCCCAGTGGCGCAACCTTCAGCACGGCCACGTCCGCGGCACCGGCGACCGCGACCCGCAGCGGATCTTCGGCCCGGCGGATCGACTCGTCGGCCGCGACGCGCACATCCACCTTGCGGCGGACCATCGCCAGTTCGTCGACGGTCGGGCACGGTTGCTCGACGTACTCCAGCTCGCCCGCGGCGCGAGCCAGCTCGCCGATGGCCGTGACGGCGGTGTCGACGTCCCAGGCGGCGTTGGCGTCCACGCGGATCGCACCCGATGGCCCCAGCGCGTCGCGCACGGCGGCGACGCGCTCGCAATCGTCCACAAGCGACGATCGTGGATCGGCGACCTTCACCTTCGCGGTCCGGCACCCCGACGCGGCGACCAGTTCGTGCGCACGCTCGGGCGCGACCACCGGCACCGTGGTGTTGACCTCGACATGGTCGCGTACCGGCTCCGGCCAGCCCTGCTCGCTCGCCTCGACGGCGGCCGCCAGCCACGGCACGCACTCGGCATCCGAGTAGTCCAGGAACGGGCAGAACTCTCCCCAACCCGCCGGACCGCGCAGCAGTACCCCCTCACGGACGGTGATGCCCCGGAAGCGGGTGCGCAGCGGGATCGCGTAGACGTGCTCGGCTGTCACCTGTTCATTGTCTCGTCCCTTCGTCGTGTTTCGGTGCGGGTGTGCCGGGGGTAGACCCAGGGTGGACCTGAGTGTGAGAGGAGTGATTCACGTGGCCGACACGCTCACCGGCCGCAAGGTCGCCTTCGTGGTGGCACCGGAAGGTACCGAGCAGGTGGAGCTGACCCGGCCATGGCAGGCCGTGCAGGACGCGGGCGGACAGCCGGAGCTGATCTCGTTCGAGTCCGGCAGCATCCAGGCCTTCAACCACCTGGACAAGGCCGACACCTTCACCGTCGACAAGGTGGTCACCGATGCCTCTGTGGACGACTACGACGGGCTCGTCCTGCCCGGCGGCGTCGCCAACCCCGACCTGCTCCGCACCAATCCCGACACCGTGCGCTTCGTCCGCGAGTTCTTCTCCAAGCAGAAGCCGGTCGCGGTGATCTGCCACGGCCCGTGGACTCTCATCGAGGCCGATGTCGTACGCGGTCGCAGGATCACGTCGTGGCCGAGCTTGCAGACGGACCTGCGCAACGCCGGTGCCGAATGGGTCGACGAGGAGGTGGTGGTCGACCAGGGGCTTGTGTCGAGCCGCAAGCCTGACGACCTGCCGGCCTTCTGCGACAAGCTGGTGGAGGAGATCGCTGAGGGCGCCCACGCCGGCCAGGCCCGCAGCGCCTAGTACCAGTAGCGCTTGGACACGCGGGTCTCAGCCGTCGTCCCCGCTCGCGTCCGGTGATGTCACGCGCAGGCCGACCTTCTCGGCCAGCGCGATGGCGTCGCCGGGCGCTTTCACCTTCATGTCGTTGTCGAAGTAGACGTACACCTCCCTCTGTTTCCGTTCGGCAGGCCCGGCGACCGTGTGCCTCGTGCGCGGGCTTCCGCCTGCGCGCCACGCCTTGACCTTCCGCGCCCAGCCGGTGAGCGCGGCGTCGGTGTAGCCGCTGGCGTAGAGTTCCTCGTCGCCGTGCAGCCGCACGTAGACGAAGTCAGACGTCACGTCCTCCAGATACGGCCAGGTACCCGCGGTGTCCGCGACGACGAGGCCGATGTCGTGTTCCCGCAACAGCTCCACTGCCTCGGCGTTCGCGAAGCTCGGATGCCGCACCTCCAGCGCGTGCCGTAGCGGGCGGTTCTCGTCGATGCGCAGGTAGGGCTCGGCCTTCAACTTCTCGTCGTGCCGCTTTCCCAGCGCGGCCGCTTCCTCGGTCGTGCGGGGCAGTAGGTCGAAGAAGCCCACGAGTCGCTCGGGATCGAACCTCAGCCGAGGCGGCAGCTGCCACAGCAGCGGCCCGAGCTTGTGGTCCAGCGCGAGCACTCCCGAGGCGAAGAAGTTCCCGAGCGCCGCCTCCACCTCCCGCAGCTGCTTCATGTGCGTGATGAAGCGGCCGCCCTTGACCGAGAACAGGAACTCGTCCGGAGTCTGCTCGAACCAGCCGCGGTACCGCTCCGGCCGTTGGAGCGAGTAGAACGAGCCGTTGATCTCCAGCGAGTTCACGCGCCTGGACAGGTACTCCAGTTCCCGGCGGTGGGCGAGGCCCTTCGGATAGAAGGTGCCGCGCCACGGCGGATACAGCCATCCCGACGTGCCGATGTGGATTCCCTTGCCGTGAACCGGAATCGCCACCTCTTCCCGCGCGCGTACTCCGCTTCCAGACTGACACGAACCGGCCCATCTCGCTCAGTCCCACCAGAACGACCACAGGCGCTTGCCGGTGAGGTTGGTGGCGAACTCCCGCAGGCTTCCCGGCTGCTCGGTGAAGTTGCCGATGCAGAAGGCGCGGTGCTCGGCGGCGACCACGAGTGCTCGGTCGCGGCTCTTCGGCGGTGCCGCGACCGAGAGGTCCAGCGTGTCGAAGCCGAGCGAGATCAGCACCGCACCGAACCGGTCCTCCCAGCTGCGCAGCACCGCCGAGGTCGCGGCGACCTGCTCGGTCAGCTTCCGCATGCCCGGCCAGCCGAGCACCGCCGGGACGTCGGCGGGTCGCGGCGACTCGACGATGCCGAGCCTGCAGTCACCGCGCGCGGCCAGGATGGAGCCGGTGTTGCCGGCCTCGGCGAGTGGATCGGCCCGGCGGGGCGACTTGCGGGCGAGGCCGGGGAACGCGGTGCCGAAGGGGTGCAGGCACCTGCCTTCGCAGCACGGCTCTGCCCACCAGCTCGCGAGGGCTTGCTCGGCGTCGACGTGGTCGACTTCTGCGCCTGCCGGTGGTAGCCAGCCGCGGTCGTCGATCCAGTCCTCCCCGGTCAGCTCGAAGCGAGGGTCGCGCGGGATCAGCACCGGCCAGCGCCCCGTTCGCGGGTAGGCGGCCACACACGCCAGGTACAAGCTCGCGTCGGCGATCGGTTCGTCCGAGAGCCAGAGGTCGTTGTGCATCCGGCCCGGGGGCAGCTCCAGGTCGGACGACGGATGAATCAGGCGGCGCGAGCGGAAGTGGACGACGGTCATGGCCAACCCCTCTGAACAGGCGATCTTTTGATGCTTCGAACACTAGTTCGAGGGTGCGACAGTTTTGCCCCCAGTGCGGAGGCTGGGCTGCGGTTCACTCAGGTGGGGGACTGACGAGACCCGAGGACGTCTGGTTACTTTTCAGTAGGCTACTCAGAAGTAGCCGGCCGCTCAGTGTTGAGGAGGCCCCATGCGTCGGGTCCTGGCTGTCGTACTGTCCGCGCTCACCGTCGTGCTGCTGGTCGCCGCGCCCGCCGCGACCGCGGCTCAACCGGCCTACTCGTCCTACGTTTCGCTCGGGGACTCCTACACCTCGGGCTCGTTGATTCCGAACCAGGTTCACCTCGCCTGCACGCGGTCGGACCGCAACTACCCGTCACTCGTGGCGCAAGCGCTTGCTCCCGTGGAGTTCACCGACGTGAGCTGTGGCGGCGCGACCACGGAGGACATGACCCGACCGCAGTGGGGCATCGCCAACCGGCCGCAGTTCGACGCACTCCGCCAGGACACCGAGTTGGTCAGCGTGGGCGTCGGCGGCAACGACATCCCGTTCGTCGAGGTGGTGACGACATGCGCGGGGCTGAGCGCGACCGCCCCGAAGGGTGCGCCGTGTAAGGCGTACTACAACACCCGAGGCGCCGACCGGCTCGTCGAGAAGGTTCGCGCCGTCGGCCCGCAGGTCGGGGCGGTCCTGCAGGGCATAAGGGACCGTTCGCCGGCGGCGCACGTCGTGCTGGTCGGCTACCCCAGCCTGCTGCCGGAGTCGGGAGCCAGTTGCTGGCCGCTCGTGTCGATCGCGGCCGGCGACGCGCCCTACCTGCGCGACATCACCAAGCTGCTCAACGAGGTGCTGGCCGAGCAGGCCGCCGCGTACGACGCCACCTTCGTCGACACCTACACCAGCAGCATCGGGCACGACATGTGCGCGCCCGCCGGCGTCAGGTGGGTCGAGGGCATCCTGCCGGGGTCCCCCGCGGCGCCGGTGCACCCCAACGCGCTCGGCGCCGAGAACCAGGCGCGGCAGGTGCTGGCCGCGCTCGGCGGGTAGGTCGCGGCTGACAAGCTGCGGTGCGAGCGAGGATCAGCGCGATGTCTCGCAAGGCGAAGGAAGACCCTCCGGCCGTACTCGGGACTTCCGGCAACGCAGCGCCGCGCAGCCGGCAACGGCATGGTCAGGCACGACCTGACTACAGCGGCCGCAGCAGGTCGTCGGCGTCGATGATCCGGTAGGCGTAGCCCTGCTCGGCGAGGAACCGCTGCCGGTGCGCCGCGTACTCGGTGTCCAGGGTGTCGCGCGAGACCACGGAGTAGAAATGCGCCTGCCTGCCGTCTTCCTTGGGGCGCAGCAGCCTGCCGAGCCGCTGGGCCTCTTCCTGGCGGGAGCCGAAGGTGCCCGACACCTGGATCGCGACCGACGCCTCGGGCAGGTCGATCGAGAAGTTCGCGACCTTCGACACCACGAGCTTGTCGATCTCGCCCTTGCGGAACGCGTCGAACAGCGCCTCGCGCTCCTTGTTCTTGGTGGAGCCTTGGATGACGGGAGCGTCGAGCTCGGCGCCGAGCTCCTCCAGCTGGTCGAGGTAGGCGCCGATCACGAGCGTGGGCTCGCCGGCGTGCTTGTCGACAATGGACTTGATGACCCCGATCTTGGTGTGCGCCGTCGACGCGAGCCGGTAGCGCTCGTCGCTCTCGGCTGTGGCGTAGGACAGCCGCTCCGCGTCGGTGAGCGTCACGCGCACCTCGATGCAGTCGGCGGGCGCGATCCAGCCCTGCGCCTCGATGTCGCGCCACGGGACGTCGTAGCGCTTCGGGCCGATGAGGGAGAAGACGTCACCCTCGCGGCCGTCCTCGCGCACGAGCGTCGCGGTCAAGCCGAGCCTGCGCCGCGACTGGAGATCCGCCGTCATCCGGAACACCGGCGCGGGCAGCAGGTGCACCTCGTCGTAGACGACGAGGCCCCAGTCGCGAGAGTCGAACAGTTCCAGGTGCCGGTACTCGCCCTTGCTCTTGCGGGTGATCACCTGGTAGGTGGCGATGGTGACCGGGCGGATCTCCTTCTTCTCGCCCGAGTACTCGCCGATCTCGTCCTCGGTCAGCGACGTCCTGGCCACGAGCTCGCGCTTCCACTGCCTGCCCGCGACCGTGTTGGTCACGAGGATCAGCGTGGTCGCCTCGGCCTTCGCCATCGCCGCCGCGCCGACCAGCGTCTTTCCCGCTCCGCAGGGCAGCACCACGACACCCGAACCCCCTGCCCAGAACGCCTCCGCCGCCTCACGCTGATAGTGCCGCAGCGCCCAGCCGTCCTCATGCAGCGAGATCGGGTGGGCCTCGCCGTCGACGTAGCCCGCGAAGTCCTCCGCAGGCCAGCCGATCTTCAACAGCATCTGCTTGAGCCTGCCGCGCTCGGACGGGTGCACGATCACGGTGTCCTCGTCGATGCGCGCACCCAGCATCGGGTTGATCTTCCTGTTGCGCAGCACCTCTTCGAGCACGGCCCGGTCGGTGGTCGCCATCACCAGCCCGTGCGCGGGGTGGTTCTGGATCTGCAGCCGGCCGAAGCGCCCCATCGTGTCGACCACGTCGATCAGCAGTGGCTGCGGCACCGGGAAGCGGGAGTACGACGTGAGGGCGTCCACCACCTGCTCCGCGTCGTGCCCGGCGGCGCGAGCGTTCCACAGCGCCAGCGGGGTGACCCGGTAGGTGTGGACGTGCTCGGGGGCGCGTTCCAGTTCGGCGAAAGGCGCGATCGCGATCCGGGCGTCGTCCGCGCGCTCGTGATCGACCTCGAGCAGCACGGTCTTGTCCGACTGGACGATCAGGGGGCCATCAGTCACGCCCTCCTTTATACGTTCCCCTCGGCCGGAAAGGGCCCGGCCCTCGAGTCCCAGCAGGCGGGAGAGATCTTCCTTTCTTGTGGAGCTGGGGGTGGGGGAGGCAATACCATCGCCGGGCAGCCCCTGCTGGACCTGCGGGCGTCGTCGGCGGCCATCGCGCGTGCCGCTACCCTCCAGTGGTTTCCCGGGGACCAGCCCCACAGGTGTGCAAAGGAAGCCAGGTGACCCGTCGCAGCAAACGTCCCCGTCGGGATGGCGCGACGGAACCTGGGCTCGCGGGAGGCCGTTGGCGGCTCGGCAACTGGAAGCTGCGGACCCGGCTGCTCGCGGTGCTGCTCATCCCGGTGCTCGCGGTCGTCGTGCTGGTGGGCCTCCGCATCGCGTCCGACCTCGACCGCGCCGACGAGTTCGCCGACGGCGCCCAACGGGTGCGCGTCGACACCACGGTGGCCGTCGTGGTGCACGAGCTCCAACGGGAACGTGCCCTCACTGTGCGGTACGTCGCGGAGGCTCGGCAGGGCGACCTCGCCGGGCTGCGCGCGCAGCGCGAGCGCGTCGACGCGGCGATCGGCGACTTCGACCGCACCCTGAGCGCGGCGACCCCGGACCTTTCGCAGCAGGCCGTCGACGGCTTCCGGCAACTGGACGAGCGCCTCGGCGTGCTCACCGACCTCCGGTTCGACGGCGAGAACTCGACATCGCCCGCCGATGTCGTGCTGCGCTCGTACAGTGAGCTCGTCTCCGGGCTGCTCGACATCGGTGACCAGGCCGCTCCCGGCCTCAGCGACCAGGACCTGGCTCGCACGTGGCTCGCGGCGAACGCGCTCGCGAGAGTCAAGGACCAGCTCTCGGTTCGGCGCGCCCTCGTCGCCGAGTCCCTGGTGCTCGAGGACCTCCCGGCCGACCGGATGCGGGCGCTCCTCGGCGCGGAGGCGGAGCTGGGGGCCGCGTACAAGGACTTCGCGAAGTTCGCGACCGAGACCCAGCGGGCGCGGTACGACGAGATCGTGCGCGGCCCCGCTGTCGATGCCGGAAACGGCATGGTCGAGTCGGTGCTCAGCAGTGCGGAGGCGAACGAGGCCTTTCCCGAGATCGACTCCGACGAGTGGGACGCGGCCGCGACCGAGACCGTGGACCTCGTCAAGCAGGTCCAGGACGGGCTGTACGGCCAGATCCAACAGCGTTCGGACGCGCTCGCCGCCGACGCGCGAAGGTCCGCGATGACCGACGGCGCCGTGATCCTTGGTGTGCTGCTCGTGGCGGCGGTGCTCACCATGGTCATCGCCCGCTCGCTGCTGCGGCCACTGCGGGTCCTGCGCAGCAGCGCGCTCGAGGTGGCGCAGCACCGGCTGCCCGAGGCCGTCAAGGGCATCCTCGCCGACCCGGACCCGCGGCCCGAGGACGCCCATCGCCGCGCAGTCGAGCCCGTGCCCGTGTTCACCAGGGAGGAGCTGGGGCAGGTGGCGAGGGCCTTCGACGCGGTGCACGGTGAGGCCGTGCGGCTCGCGGGCGAGCAGGCGATGCTGCGGGAGAACGTCAACTCGATGTTCGTCAACCTCTCGCGGCGCAGCCAGGACCTCGTCGAACGCCAGCTGTCGGTGCTCGACCGCATGGAGGAGCACGAGCAGGACCCGGACATCCTGGGCGGGCTGTTCGAGCTGGACCACCTGGCCACCCGCATGCGGCGCAACAGCGAGAACCTGCTCGTGCTCGCGGGCCAGGACGCGGGACGCCCGCTGCCCGGCTCGGTGTCGGCTGACGAGATCATCGGAGCGGCGCTGTCCGAGGTCGAGCACTACCAGCGCATCAACGTCGCCGCGACCCCGCGACTGGCCGTGCTGGGGGAGGCCGTCAGCGACCTCGTGCACGTGATCTCGGAGCTCTTCGAGAACGCCACCGACTACTCCGGTGATGACGCGCCGGTGTCGGTGGTCAGCTCCATGACGGAGCATGGTGAGTGGCGCATCGACATCACCGACAGGGGCGCGGGCATGCCGGAGACCGAGATCCGGAGGGCCAACGCGCGTCTCGCCGAGCCTCCTGAGGTCGACGTCGAGGTCTCGCGGCGCATGGGGCTCTACGTCGTGGCGCGCCTGGCCCGCAGGCACCAGATCCGCGTCCGGCTCTCGGCCGCCGACATCCGGGGGTTGACCGCGACGGTGGTCGTGCCGGCTACCCTGATCCAGCCCGGCGACCCCGTACCGCCGCCGTTGCCGGTTGAGACGGCTGCTCCGGCGCTGCCGGAACCGTCGCCCGCCCCCGCGCCTGCTCCTGAGCCCGAACCGGAACCCGAACCGGAACCCGAGCCGGAGGAGCGGCGGCCCCGGGTCGAGCCCCGGCGCTGGCCGGAGGAGGAGCCGTTGCCCGTACCCGCGAAACCGGCCGACGTGTGGCGGGAACCCGGGCAGGCCGTGTCGCATCGGGCCGCGGTGCAGTGGGCGCCCCCACCGGAGTGGCCGGTGGAGCCCGACGAACCGTCGCCCGAGGAGATCACCGAGCCGCAGCCAGCGCTCGCCATCGACACCCCGACCGACCGCCTGCCCGCGTACCAGGAGGTCCTGACGCAGTGGTTCGAGACCTCCGAGGACCAGGTGGCCGAGCACGTCGAGTGGCCGACCGAGGACGACGAGAGCCCGACGGTGAGCCGCTCGCCGGAGGACGTGCGCACGAGGATGACCAGCCTGCAGAACGGCGTTCGGCGTGGACGGCACGCCCGCGCCGAGTGACCGTGCTCAGTGCGGGCGCAGCCCGTCGAGGATGACGTTGAGTGTGCGGCCCCGCATGGAGACGTCGGTGGTCCACCTCGTAGCCTGGCTCGCGCCGATGAGCAGGGCGATCACCTCGTCGACTCCGACGTCCTCGCGCACCTTGCCCGCCTGCTGGGCCCGTTCGAGCAGGGTGGCCAGCGACTCGCGGATCTCCTGGCGCACGGGGGAGTCCGTGGCTGCGACGTCCACACCCGCCGCGGCCAGCGCTTCCGTCAGCGCCTGCTTCGGGCCTGACTGCCCGACGAGCCGTTCGAAGAACTCGTGGAAGGCGGCTCCGGCGTCGTCGCCGGCGGCTAGTTCGGCGGCGTCCGCGCCGACCTGCCGGAGCCGTTCCAGGTAGACGGCTTCGAGAAGCGCCTCCTTGGTCGGGAAGTGCCGGAACACCGTGCCCACGCCGACTCCTGCTCTCCTGGCGACCTCCTCGGTGGAGGCCGTCGTGCCCTGCTCGAGGAACACCTCGTCGGCGGCGGTGAGCACCTTCG
The DNA here is from genome assembly GCF_003311655.1 of Prauserella sp. PE36. Taxonomy (NCBI): domain Bacteria; kingdom Bacillati; phylum Actinomycetota; class Actinomycetes; order Pseudonocardiales; family Pseudonocardiaceae; genus Prauserella; species Prauserella sp. PE36. The sequence continues at coordinate 95,275 of NZ_QEQT01000111.1, forward strand.
CCCTGTTGCGAAGCGCGTCCGCGCGCGGGCTCATCGCGGCACCTCGTTGACAACCGGAGTCGCGGCTCCGTATTCTTCAAGCGGAGTCATGACTCCGATACTACCGGGAGGTGGCCGATGGCCGAAGTCAGGAGCCCGCGCGAGGTTTTCGAGGCGCAGCTGTGCGGTGTCATGTGCGAGGAATGGGACACGGTGCCCGAGCTTTACGCGGAGGACGCGGTGGTGGTACAGCCCTTCGCCAAACCACGAGAGGTACGGCTCGTAGGGCGCGAGGCGATCAGAAGGCATTTCGCTGGCGCGGCCGGTCTTCCGCTGCGGATGCGCGCTCGCGACCTCGTCGTGTACGAGACCACAGATCCAGAGGTGGTGGTCGCCGAGTGTGACTACGACGTGACCGTCACGACGAGCGGTCGCGAGCTCTCCGTTCACAACATCTTCGTGGTCAGGGTGCGCGATGGCCGGATCGTGTGGTCGCGCGATTACCACGACCCCGTGGCGCTCGCCGGAGCACTGGGGTGACGTGATGCCGTTCCAGTCAGTGGCGGGCCTCCTTCGTGGCGCCGCCGGTCTCGGCAGCCTCCTCCTCGGTCGCCGCCCATTCAGCGGCGTCCGCGGCGGCGGTGACCTCGTCGGACGCCTCTTCCGTCGTGGCCGGTGCCGCCGGTCCACTCTGGAGCAGCCGCGCGACCTCACCCCGCAATGTCACGAACTTCGCGGACTCCCTCGTGGCGATCTGGTCCCGCTCTGCGGGGAGGTCCACGGCCAGGTCCGCGACGATCGTCGCCGGCGACTTCGACAGCACCAGCACCCGGTCGCCCAGGTAGACGCTTTCGTCGATGTCGTGGGTCACCAGCAGGATCGTGCTCTGCTGCTCCCGCTGGACCCGCCGCAGCAGGTCCTCCAGTTCGAACCGTGTCTGCGCGTCCACGGACGCGAACGGCTCGTCCATGATCAGCAGAGCCGGCTTGCTGGCGAGAGCGCGGGCGATCGAGACGCGCTGTTGCATGCCGCCGGAGAGTTGCCAGGGAAACTTCTTGCCGACACCGGAGAGGCCCACCGCGTCGAGGGCCTCCTGGGCACGCTCGGCCCGTTCCTGCTTGCTCAGCTTCCGCCAGCGCAGCGGGAACTCCACGTTGCGTGCCACGGTGAGCCACGGGAAGAGCGACCGGCTGTAGTCCTGGAACACCACGGCGAGGTCGTCCGGGACACCGGACACCTCGTCGCCGTGCAGCCGCACCGAGCCGCCGGTCGGCGGGATCAGCCCCGCGATGCACCGCAGGAGCGTGGACTTCCCGCAGCCGGAAGGGCCGACGATGCAGGCGAGTTCGCCCGCGTCGACGGAGAAGGACAGCTCTCGCACGGCCACATGAGCGCCGTCGCCCTTGCCGTAGCGGTGGTTGAGGCCGGTCACCTCGAGCATGGTCGGCACGTCAGCCTCCTGTGGGTTGCGAGGAAACGGAACGGGCGGTCACGCATCGTCGTTCCGAGTGGGTTGCCAGCGGAGAACGCGACGCTCGACGGCGAGCAGCACCGCGTTCAGACCGTAGCCGAGAATGCCAAGCAGCACGATCCACGACCACATCAGCGGAAACTCGAACTGCTGCTGGGACGAGATGAGCTGATGCCCGATTCCGTTCAGCGAACCGATCAGCTCCGACACGACCATCAGGATCAACGAGATCGACAGGCTCAGGCGCAGCCCGGCGAAGATCTTCGGCAGTGCCGCGGGCAGTACCACCATGCCGATCCAGTACGGAGCGGGCGTCCGGAACGACCGTGCCGTGTCGACCTTCACCGAGTCCACCGAGCGCACGCCGTCGACGGTGTTGAGCAGGATCGGCCAGATCGCACCGAAGATGATCGTGGCCACCTGCATTCCTGGCCCGAGCCCGAACAGCACCATGAACACGGGCACGAGGGTCGGTGGCGGAATGGCGCGGAAGAACGCGAACAGCGGACCGACGTACTCCATGCCCGTTCGCGAGCGCCCGAGCGCCGTGCCCAGGCCGACACCCAGCACCACGGCGATGGCCCACCCACCGAGACATCTGCCGATGCTGGGCAGGATGTGGTCGAAGACGGTCTCGGAGAGGAACAGCTGCGAGGCGGGTCCCGAGAACCACAACTCCCCGGCCGTGGCCACGATCTCGCTCGGTGGCGGGAAGAAGACGCTCGCCGCGAGGCGGGTCGCCAGTTCCCACACCGCGACGGCTCCGATGAAGACGAGCCAGTTGCGGGCGAAGCCGGAGATCCCGGCGGCCGCCTGGCTGCGAAGCCGCGTGGCGCGTTCGGTCACCTGGGTCACTTCGCAGCCTCCCCCACGGCTTCGTTCCAGCGGAACATGCGCCTGCCAACGCGCTCGAGGCCGTCATTGATGAGGTACCCGATCACGCCTGCCACCACCGTTCCGGCGAGCACCTGGTCCATGTTGGTCCCACCGGAGCTGGCCTCGAGGATGAAGTTGCCGAGGCCGCTCGACGCACCGGCGACGTATTCGGTGCTCACAACGAGGATCAGCGCGATCGCCGCGGACATGCGGATGCCGGTGAAGACGAACGGCGCCGCGTGGGGCAGCGCGACGGATGTGAGCATGCGCGCGCGGCTCGTGCCGCAGGCGCGGGCGGTGTCCATCAGCACCGGGTCGATCTCGGCGAGGGCGTAGATCGTGTTGAACAGGATCGGCCATACCGCGGCGTACACGGCGAGCGTGATCTTGGCTTCCGGCCCGCCGCCGACCACGAGGAGCACCAACGGAATCAGTGCCACCGACGGGATCGGCCGCAGGAACTCCACGATCGCCCGAGTCGCCGTGCGCAGCCACGCGATGCTGCCGAGCAGCAGGCCGGCGGGCACCGCGATGGCGATCGAGATCCCCAGCGCGATGGCCCACGCCAGCACCGTGGCGATCACGTCCCGGATGAACGGCTCCTGGCCGAGCAGCTGGACCGTGGTCGACAGCACCTCGGACGGTGGCGGTACGAACAGCTCTGGCACCAGGCCGACCCTCACGGCTCCTTCCCAGATCAGGAAGAAGCCGATCAGGCCGGCCAGGTTTCGGTACAGGGAGCGCACTAACTATCAGCCGCCGGCTGCGCGATCATCGAGGCGGCGTCCATCTTCTCCGGGATACCACCGAACTCCAGGAGCAGGTCGGGAACGCGCTGCAGGCGCTGAGCGTCCAACTTGGACTGGAAAGTCAGGAGATTCGTCATCGACGCGATCTCCTTGTCCACCTTCGCGAACTCGACCATCAGCGGCTCGATCTTGCTGCGGTCGGCGGCTTCCCTGGTGGCCTTGTCCAGCGCACGCTGGAATGCGGCGACGACGTTCGGGTTCTCGTCGGCGAACTGCGCCTGCGACGCGTAGCCCGCCGTCGGAAAGTCCTTGGTGGGACCGGTCGCGGTGTCGAACACCGGCACGGCGCCGATCGTCTTGGCCGCGGAGGTGATGAATGGTTCGGTCATGAACGCCGCGTCCACGTCACCACGCTGAAGGGCGCCCGCCATCTCCGGGAACGGCAGCGAAACCCACTGCACGTCGGAGAAATCCACACCGTTGGTCTTCATTACCGACTTGGTGAGCGTGTCGGACATGGTGTTCTCGCTGGTGATGGCGACGGACTTGCCGGGCAGGTCCTGAACCTTCTTCACCGGGGAGTTCGGCATCGTGACGACCATGGTGCTCTTCGGTCCTGCGGAGGAGGCGTCAGCGACGAACTTGAACTCCGCCGCGCCCTTGCTCTGCGCGATGAAGAAGGGCGTGTAACTGCTGTAGGCGACATCGACTTCGCCGTTGATGAGCTTCGTCAGCGACGCCTGGCCGCTGGGGGCGTTGACGACCTCGACGTCGAGACCCTCGTCCTTGAAATAGCCGTTCTTCATCGCGAGATGGAACGGCGCGAGGTCGATCGTCGGCATGACGGACACGGAGATCTTGGACTTCTCCAGATTTCCGCTGCCGCCCTCCGACGAGTCGTCGGATCCGCCCAGCATGCCGCAGCCACTGGTGGAGGCCAGCATGACGAGGGCGGTCGCGAAGACACCGACCCTCGCGCGCCGTCTGGAGCCTCGTGCCAAGCGGAGTGTTTGTCGAAGCAAGGCCAACTCCTAGAGGAACAAAGAGGTCACTGTAGTTGTGTACTGAGTGGATTGGAGGATGGTTCAAAGTCGGACCATCGCAGTACGCGGTCACTCTAGAGAACGGAGTGAACACATCACAATGGGTGTTCACCACCCCGGGTCAAGTGGCGCACGTCACTAGATTGTTCGAACTAATGGGTGAGCTGCGCTACTTAACGTGTTCGTCCTGCTCGGCGCGAAGAAAGTTGCGCCGGTTGGCGGTAGGCCTGTTGGTGCTTATGCACAGCCCTCGCCTGTAAGGGTTACATGTTCACGAGGTCTTCGCTACTCTCTGCCTCTGCGAACTCGGTACAGACCACCACTTCAGTGAGAGAGTGCCTGTGATGGCTGAGCGGACGGGGCGTTTCCCGCAGGTCGGAGACGTCGGCGAGACGGCGGCGACGAGCTACTACCTGGTCAGCTAGGTAGTCCGGCGAGTTGAGCAAGGGCAAGGCCCCGACACGATGCTGGCGCTGAAGCGAACCCCGTCGCCCTGTCCCTGTGGTGCGGTCGTGCCGAGAACAGGCTTGTTATCTGGTGGATGGCGTCCGTTCGAGCCGCGGATGTCCGAGGACCTGCTGGCTCGAGTCTTGGGAGTGTGCTCGTAGTGCTCGACCAGAACGCGGAGGAAGGACTCGGCGCGGCAGGCGCCGGCGCACCTGCCGCGCCGAATGCTCCCCAGCCGGCCCCGGAAGGCGCCGCGGAACAGGAGCGCTCTCGCCGGGGACTACGCAACTGGCGCGTGCGCTCGAAGCTCGCGCTGGTGCTGATCATTCCGACGGCGACCGCTCTCGTGCTCGGCGGCCTGCGTGCGATCGACGCGCTGGACAGGGCCGACGAGTTCCAGCAGACGGCGGAGCAGGTGGATCTCGCCATCAGCATCACCTCCGTCGTGCACGAGCTGCAGGCCGAGCGCACGCTGGCCGTGGCCACGGTCGCCTCCAACGGCGACCCTAGGAGGCGCGGCGCCCTCGACGCGCAGATCCTGCAGGTCGATCGGGCCGTGTCGCAGCTGCGCGGCGTCGCGGACGAGATCGAAACGGAGGACCCCTCCGCCAGGGACCGGTACGACCGGGGCATCCAGCGGCTCGACGCGCTGGCGCCCCTTCGCAACGCCATCAACTCCTCGCCGTTCTCGGATGTTTCCGCGCTGTCCACCTATTCGTCGATTTTGGACGAACTGGTCCGGCTCGGCCGCGAGGTGAACACCGCGGTCACCGACCAGGACCTGCTCCGCGAGGGGACGACGATCCAGGCGGTCAGCGAGGCGAAGGAGTTCGTCGCCCGGCAGGACGCCGCGCTGCAGATCGCCGCTCTCCACAACGAGTTCCCCGCCGACCTGCTCGATCAGGCACGTTCCGCGTTCGCCGGTGGTGAGGCGGCCGTCGAGACGTTCAACGCCTTCTCCTCACCAGAGCAGCGCCAGCTGTTCTCCGACACCGTCAGCGGCCCGGAGGTCGACGGGCGGCAGCGGATCAGGGAACAGTCCTTCGTCCGCGCCGAGCTGAACGAGCCGTTGTTCATCAACAGCAACGAGCTGGCGAACAACACGACGGTCACGCTCGACAAGTTCCGCACGGTCGAGTCGCAGCTGCTCGACAACCTGCGGGCCCACGCGGGCAGCCTCGCCGACTCGGCCACCACCGCCGCGTGGCGCGACTCGGGCATCGTGCTCGCAGCGCTCGCCGCCGCGCTCCTGCTGATGCTCGCCATCGCCCGCCTCATGCTCGGGCCGCTGCGCGTGCTGCGCAGCAGCGCGCTGGAGGTCGCCTACGTGCGGCTGCCCGAGACGGTCCGGCGCATCCTCGCCGACCCCAACCCGATCGAGGCGTCCCGCAACGCCATCGCGCCGGTGCCCGTGTACACCAGGGAGGAGATCGGCGAGGTCGCGCGCTCGTTCGACGTGGTGCACGAGCGGGCGATCCGGATGGCGGCCGAGCAGGCGCTCCTGCGCGAGAACGTCAACGGCATCTTCGTCAATCTGTCCCGGCGCAGCCAGCGCCTGGTCGAACGGCAACTCGGCGTCATCGACCAGCTCGAGGCCGACGAGCAGGACCCGGACCAGCTCGCGAGTCTCTTCGAGCTCGACCACCTCGCCACCCGTTTGCGGCGCAACGGCGAAAGCCTGCTGGTGCTCTCCGGCGCCGGTCTCGCGAAGTCGGTCTCCCGGCCGGTGCCCGCCGCCGATGTCGTCGGCGCCGCCGTGTCCGAGATCGAGCAGTACGCCAGGGTCGAGGTCGGGACCATCCCGGACGTTGCGGTGCAGGGCCGCGCGATCCACGACCTCGTGCACCTGCTCGCGGAGCTGCTCGACAACGCGACGTACTTCTCCGAGCCCGATACCAGGATCAGCGTTCGCGCGGTCGTGACGAGGCGGCACGCGCTCGCCATCCAGATCACCGACCGCGGTGTCGGCATGACCGAGCAGCAGCTGACCGAGGCGAACGAGCGGCTGGCTGATCCGCCGGACCTGGACGTGTCGGTGACGAGGCGCATGGGTCTGTACGTGGTCGCACGCCTCGCCAAACGGCACGGCATCGAGGTCCGCCTGCGGGAGAACGAGGACATCGAGGGCGGTGTGATCGCGCGCGTCGTGGTGCCGACCGAGCTGCTCACCAGCCCGCCGCAGGCGGAGGAACCGGTCGCGTCGCCGAGGATCAGCGCCCAGCGCAACGGCTCCCACGAGGACATCTCGTCGCCGTCGCTGCCGCCGATCACGAGCCTCACCGATCCGGCCGAGACCACCCAGCTGCCCTCGACGTCGCCCGCGCCTGCCAACCCCCAGGCGCTGGCCTCGCCGTCCTCGGGCGAGCCGCAGCGCGACGCGAACGGGCTGGTGCCGCTGGACCAGCCGATCAGCCTCGACGACCTGGTCGGCGGCGCCACCAGGGCGGCGGGCCCGTTCGTCAGCTCCGCGCCGCCGGAGCCGCCACCCGCGCCGGAGCGGGAGCCGGAACCTCAATGGCCGGTCGACCAGCCGGAAGCCGAGACCAGCAACGGCCGCGGGCACGGGCCAGGTGACAGTGACTACACGCTCGCCCTGCCGAAGCGGGAACCACGCTACGTTCCGGTCACACCGGAACAACCGGCCGAGCATGAACCCGCCGGGGGTGACGGCAGTGCATTGGAGGACGACGTCCCGACCCGGAGGTTGCCGATCTATCAGTCCGTACTCTCGCGCTGGTTCAGCGAGGAAGAGCCGGAGCAGGAGCAGCCCGAACCGGAGCAGCAAGTGGAGCCGGAAAGCTATGCCGAGGAGCCACCCGCCACTTCCGAGGACGAGTGGCGGAGTGTCTCCGACAGCGGGTGGCAGGCGGCACACGCCCTGCTGGAGTCGAAGGACGAGGAGATCACGCCCGCCGGCCTGCCCAAGAGGGTGCCCAACGCATACTTGGTGCCGGGCTCGATCCGGCCGGCCGAGGGCGACGCGTTCAGGGACACCACGGTCGGAAAGCCCGGGCAGGGTGCCATCGCCAGATCGGCCGATGCGGCACGCAACCGCATGATGAGCTTCCAGCGCGGGTACCAGAGTGGCCGCCACGCGCTGAAGGAGCCGTCGGCCGAAGGGACACAGTTCGATTCTGTTACGTCGAGCGGGTCGGGCGACCGGTCCACCGACAACGGGGCGAAGGAGTAAGAGTTGACACGGGCTGGTGCAGCGCAGCCGGGGGCGCCGAAGCAGGGCGGCTCCGGTCAGAAGGGAAGCTTCGCTTGGCTCATCACGGACTTCGTGCACCGCGTGCCGGGCGCGGCGCACGCCGTCGTGGTCTCCGCCGACGGCCTGTTGCTCGCGGCATCACGCGGGTTGCCGAAGGACCGGGCGGACCAGCTCGCCGCCGTCGCCTCGGGCTTGACCAGCCTCGCGCGGGGCGCGGCCCAGGTCTTCGAGGGTGGCGCGGTCGCGCAGACGGTGGTCGAGATGGCCAACGGCTTCCTGTTCCTGATGTCGGTGTCCGATGGGTCCTGCCTCGCCGTGCTCGGCTCGCCGGACAGTGACATCGGGCTGGTCGTGTACGAGATGACGTTGCTGGTCGATCGGGTCGGCCAGCAGATGACGCCGGAGCTTCGTGCTCAGCTTCAGGGTGCGGTGCGGCGGTGAGCCGGTGCAGCCAGATCGCACGGCGACGACGCGTCCGACAGGCACAGTGAGAAAACACTGAGGAGACCGCCGTGGATTCCGGGCACTCGCGGGGTGACCGCCGACTAGACAGAGGCCGACCGGCCGGACGCTGGCCGGACGAGTCGGACAACGACGTGGCGTACCGCGATCGGGACGACCGGGGTGAGCGTGATTGGCGCCCCGCACGGTTCGACGGTCCGGCGAGCGGGCGGCCGACGGATTCGGGGGAATGGCTCAGCCCGCTGGACACGGGCACGCAGGGCCCTGCCGATTTCGACGTGAGCGAGTACCGGGAGCGGCTGATGAGCGGCCCCGGCTCCGAGCTCTACGGCATGGGCGGCGGCGGGCTCGTCGAGCCGGACGAGTCAGCGGCCTTCTCGGCGTTCGCCGAGCGTTCGCTCGACGGCGGCCCGCCTTCGCAGGACCTCGTGCCGTCCCCGGTGCCGAGGCAGGCGAGTGTGGAGCCGGAACGGCCTGTCGAGACCACGTCCGGCCTGGTCCGGCCGTACTTCCGCACCAAGGGCAGGACCAAGCCCGCCTACGACCTCGCGCTTGAGGCACTGGTTTCGACCAGCGACCAGGGTCGCAGGCTCGAGCGGGTCCGCGTGCCGGAGCACCGGTCGATTTGCGGGCTGTGCCTGGACACCCGGTCGGTCGCGGAGGTGGCCGCGCACCTGAAGCTTCCACTGGGCGTGGTGCGTGTTCTGGTTGGTGACGTTGCCGGTCTCGGGCTGGTGCTCGTGCACTCCGCGACCTCCATGGTGGGGGACCGGCCCAGTATCGAGTTCATGGAAAGGGTGCTCAGTGGCCTTCGGAGAATTTGACTCCGACGCGACTACGTCTGCGGCTAGCGGCCCGACCTCGTCGGCCAAGATCGTGGTGGCCGGTGGGTTCGGCGTCGGCAAGACCACGCTGGTCGGCGCGGTCTCGGAGATCGCCCCGCTGACTACGGAGGCGTCGATGACCGAGGCGAGTCTGTCGGTCGACGACCTCTCCGCCACGCCGCACAAGATGACCACCACGGTCGCGATGGACTTCGGGCGAATCTCGCTCGACTCCGACCTGGTCCTGTACGTCTTCGGCACGCCGGGTCAGCACCGGTTCTGGTTCATGTGGGACGACCTCGCGCTCGGCGCGATCGGCGCGGTGGTGCTCGTGGACACGCGGCGGCTGGCCGACGCGTTCCCGTCCATCGACTTCTTCGAGAACCGGAAGCTGCCGTACATCGTGGCGATCAACTGCTTCGACCGATTGCTCCACCACCAGATCGAGGACGTGCGCCACGCGCTCACGATCTCGCCGTCGGTGCCGATCATGGCGTGCGACGCCAGGGACAGGGAGTCGGCGAAGCAGGTGCTGATCTCGGTCGTCCAGCACGCCATCGCGCACGACAGCGCGCTGCAAGCCGGTTAGTCCCCGGGCCAGGTCACAGGGTCGTGCCGCCGCCCGCGTGAACCGCACGCGCGTACGGGGGACTTGTCCGCGACCGGTTTGACCTGGCTAATAGTCTGGCCGCTGGAACAGTGTGCGCAGGCGAGGAGGGGACAGTGACGGCTTCGGCCCAGCAGGGCAGCTTCGGCTGGCTCATCACCGACTTCGTGCGCAGGGTGCCGGGTGCCGCGCACGCCGTTGTCGTCTCCGCGGACGGGTTGCTGCTGGCCGCGTCGGACGGCCTGCCGAGGGACCGGGCCGACCAGCTCTCCGCCGTCGCCTCCGGCCTGATCTCGTTGACGCTGGGTGCCGCGCGATGCTTCGAGGCAGGCAACGTGAATCAGACGGTTGTCGAGATGGAACGCGGGTACCTGTTCCTCATGTCGATCAGTGACGGCTCCTGTCTCGCGGTGCTCGCCGCGCCCACGTCCGACATCGGCACGGTCGCCTACGAGATGACGCTGCTCGTGGATCGGGTCGGCCAGCAGCTCACGCCCGAACTGCGGGCGCAGCTGCAGGGCGGGGTGCGTGGATAACGCGTGGACGCATGGGACGCCTTGCACCAGGGGACCGGCCGTGAGGGCTTCGACTCGCCCGAGCGGTTCGATCTGACGAGCCTGCCGAAGCTCACTCGCCGGGAGCCCGCGCGCGGACCGGCCCGGTTCGAGCACCGTTCGCTGGTGCGGCCGTACGCGCGGACCGGGGGCCGGACCAGGCCGGGACAGGACCTCCAGCTGGAGTCGCTTGTGACGACGAGCGAACGGGGCCGCCGCTACCTGGGGGCCGCGACCACCGTGCAGCGGTTCATCTGCGACCTGTGTGTCGAGGTCCGCTCGGTGGCGGAGGTCGCCGCGTACTCGCGCCTGCCGTTGAACGTGGCGAAGGTGATCGTCGACGACCTCGCCGCGGCCGGTGCTGTGGAGATCCAGCAGCCGGGCATGTTGCTGACGGACCGCTCGTCGCGCGATTTCATGACCCGCATCCTCGACGGGCTCCGCGCACTCTGACCCGTCACCCACACGTGCGGTTCTGAGTGGGAGCAGGGGACCTTTGCTCCCGGAAAACGGGAGTAAAGCTCCCTTGCTCCCTTCTGGGCCGGGCGGGAGGTCAGTCTTCGACGAGGGCCGCCGAGGTGATGCGGTGCAGCGGGTAGCGCTCGTTGTCCGAGCTTTCCAGGATGCCGCCGCCGACCCGGACCGGCGTCACCACGCGCTGGCTCGCCGTGCCGTGGGAGTCGACGAAGCCGATCCACACCTCCCGTTGCTCGCGGGTCGCCTGGGCGAGCAGTGCCAGCGTGGCCGACGTGTCCGAGCCACCGCCCGCCGGCAGGCGCACGGTTTTGCCGCGCCTCGTCGTCGCGGCGCGGTCCCCCGCCCGGATGTGCGCCAGCACGGCCTTGAGCTGCTCGGGGCTGATCGGGCTCTGCTGGGGCGCCGTCCTGCGCACCGGGCGGCCCCGCGCGGCGATCCGGCGTCCGCTCGGGCGCAGGTCGAGTATCCGGCCCGCCGCGTCCTCCGCCGCCGGGGCGAAGCCCGCCGCGCGCAGCCCGTCGAGCATGTCCGCGAGCGGATAGGGGCTCACCAACACGGTCGGCGCGATCTTGCGCAGCTCGAACTCCTGCGCCGCCGGGGTGCCGAGCACCTCCGCCAGCAGCACCTCGTCGTCGCAGCGCAGGAACGACGAGGCCGCCCCGCCACGCAGCCGCCCGTGCCTACGGGCGACGTCGTCGATCAGGTACGTCAGCGACTGGGGCACCGGCGTCGCCGAGCGGGTGCGGAACAGCTCGTGCAGCTCGTCGGCGGTGCGCCCGCTGTCCAGCGCCCTCCGCACCGACGCCTCGGTCACCCGGTACACCGTCGCGTGGCCCGCCGACTCCACGTCGGCCACCGCCGTGATCGCGGCCGCGAGATCTGCCTCCAGCGGGCCCGGCGCGACTACCGTCAGATCGGCCTGCACGAGCACGTGGTCGACGGGCCGCGGCAGCGCGTCGGCCATCGCGCTCGCGGCGCCGTGCGGATCATCCTCGAGCAGCGCGCCCGCCGCCGACGTCAGCGCTCCGAGTGCCACCATGCCGATCGCCGACGCCTCGGCCATCGTCCAGCGGACGAGCTCGTCGCGCAGCCGCCCACCGCGCCGGGGCGCCCGCCAGGCCAGTAGCGCCACGAGCTCGTCGACACCCTTCACACCCGTGCCACCCGGCAGCTCGGCGAGCACACCCAGCACTCGGCGCCGCGCACTCGGCGCCAGCGGGCGGCGCAGGTCCTCCGACAGCGGGGCGAGTGCCTTGTCCCGCGCGTCCCGCTGGCCGGCAAGGCCGGGTAGCCGGGGCAGGTCCAGCCATGCCTGCGCGACTCCCAGCCAGCGCAGCGCGGGCGGCGACGACAGCCACGAGTCGGTGAGCGTGGTCGGCACCCATTCGGGCGCGGTGTCGTCGCTCGCCGCCACCAGACCTGCGCCGAGCGCCAGCTCGGCGAGCAGCGTGGCCCTGGTGTCGTCGACGTCGAGCTCCTTGGCGATGCGGCGCAGCTCGCGGACGCCGAGTCCACCCGACTTGAGCACCGGCGACGGCTGCGCCGACCACAGGTGCAGCAGGGATTCCAGGTGCCGCAGGAGCTCCATCGCCTCACCGGCCGCCACCTGATCCACAGTGGACGGCTGGTGCGGGTTGGTGGGCAGCTCCGGCTCGCTCAACGACTCCTTCGGGTAGACCGCGCCGCCGCGCAGCGCCAGCCCGACCTCGCGTGGCAGTTCCACGGTCTGGTCGTCACGCCGGATCAGCAGCCCCCGGGCGAGCAGCCGCTGCACCGGCGTCTGCGCCTCCTCCAGGGCCACGTCCGCGGCGGCATCGCGGGTCCGGCCGATCGGCGGGCCCGCCGAGAGCTTGGTGAGCAGCGCGCGTTCGTCCTCGCCCACCTCGGCGAGTACGGCCGCGAGGTCGGGCACCGAGCCCGCGGGCGCGCCCAGGCCGGCCGGGAACGGGCCGAACACCTCCCGGGCGGCCGGTGCGATGGCGAGCGCGTCGTCGTCGCCCCACACCAAGGCCAGGCCGCGGAGCCGGTCCAGCGCCGTCCCCACGTCGGTGCCCAGAAGCTCGGTCACCTCCTCGCGGCTCACCGGCCCGGAGTCGGCCCCGGCCACCACCAGCGTCTCCAGCACGGCGAGCGTGGCGGAGTCGAGGTTCTCGCAGGCACGCGCGATCGAACCCGCCGTGCCGGCACGAGTGGCGAGCACCGAGGAGTCGGCCGGAGGGGGCGTCGCGAGATCGCGCCGGGCGCGCAGCAGACCGCTCAAAGCGTCGTCGGGCAGCGAGCGCAGCCAGTCCGCGAGTGAAAGGGCGGCCATCGCTGACCACGATATCCCGTGCTTTTCGCCATCGGGCACACTGAGGGCACCGTTGGTCGAGTTGTGGAGGACGACGTGGCGAAGGCCGACAGCCGGAAGAGCAAGCGGATCGATCCGACGTGGCCCGAGGTGCCCGCGGGCGAGCACCCCGTCTCGGAGCTCGCAGCGGACCGGCAGGGTGCCCTCTCCCCGTTCGGCGAAATGACGTTCCCACTCGAGACCGTGCCCTACGAGCACCCCGAGACCGAGATCAACAAGCGCGGCTGACGAGGCGCTGGACCTCGGGATTTGTTACTCGCCGGTCACCGATCCTGACCGTTGGTGGCGGCGGTCACGGGGCTAGTGTTCTCACCCGTATAGGTCGAATTTCGATACGGGGGTAGTCCGATGCCCGTTCCCGGTCCTGGGTACTCGATCACCGTGCGGTTGGAGGCACCGCCCTCGGCCAGCGCCGCCGGTGACCTGACCACCGCGGTCGGGCAGGTGGGGGGCGTGCTCACCGCGTTCGACGTCGTGGAATCGCACAGCGACGCCATCGTCGTCGACATCACGGCGAACGTCTCCTCGGCCGATCACGCCGAGGACCTCACCAAGGCCCTCAACACGCTGCCCGGCGTGCACGTGCGGAAGATTTCCGACCGCACGTTCCTCATGCACCTCGGCGGCAAGCTGGAGGTCAGCCCCAAGGTCGCGCTCCGCAATCGCGACGACCTCTCCCGCGCCTACACCCCCGGCGTGGCCAGGGTCTGCCAGGCGATCGCGGCCAACCCGGAGGACGCGCGCAGGCTGACCATCAAGCGCAACACGGTCGCCGTGGTCACCGACGGCTCGGCCGTGCTGGGTCTTGGCAACATCGGCCCGTCGGCGGCGCTACCGGTGATGGAGGGCAAGGCGGCGCTGTTCAAGAAGTTCGCGGGCGTCGACGCCTGGCCGGTGTGCCTGGACACCCAGGACACCGAGGAGATCATCCGGATCGTGCGCGCGCTCGCCCCCGTCTACGCCGGGATCAACCTCGAGGACATCGCCGCGCCGCGCTGCTTCGAGATCGAGCGGCGCCTGCGCGAGCAGCTCGACATCCCCGTCTTCCACGACGACCAGCACGGCACCGCGATCGTGGTGGTCGCCGCGCTGCGCAACGCGCTGCGAGTGGTCGGCAAGCCCATCGAGAAGTGCAAGATCGTCGTGAGTGGGGTCGGCGCGGCCGGCTCGGCGATCATCCGCCTGCTGCAGCGCAAGGGCCCCGCCGACATCGTCGCCGCCGACATCGACGGGATCGTGCACAGCGGCCGGGACAATCTCGACGACAACCTGCGCTGGGTCGCCGAGCACACCAACAAGGACGGCGTGTCGGGCACCCTGCACGACGCCCTCGTCGGCGCCGACGTGTTCATCGGCGTGTCCGCGCCCAATCTGTTCGGCGCCGAGCAGGTCGCCACGATGGCCGACGACGCCGTGGTGTTCGCGCTCGCCAACCCGGACCCGGAGATCGACCCGCTGGAGGCGCAGAAGCACGCCGCCGTGGTCGCCACGGGCCGCAGCGACTACCCGAACCAGATCAACAACGTGCTCGCTTTCCCCGGTGTGTTCCGCGGGCTGCTGGACGCGCAGGCACACCACATCGACGACGAGATGCTCCTGGCCGCGGCCAACGCGATCGCCGACGTGGTGGACGACCGGCTCAACGCCTCGTTCATCGTGCCGAGCGTGTTCGACGCGGCCGTCGCGCCCGCCGTTGCGGAGGCCGTGAAGACGGCCGCAAGGAAGGAAGAAGTAGCCTCGACGTCGTGAGTGAACTGAGCCACGTCGACGAGGCGGGCGCGGCCCGCATGGTCGACGTCTCCGGCAAGGCCGTCTCCGCGCGCACGGCGGTCGCCAGTGGCCACGTCCGCACCACGGCCGAGGTGATCGGGCTGCTGTCCGAGGGCGGCCTGCCCAAGGGCGACGCGCTGGCCACGGCGCGGATCGCGGGCGTGATGGGTGCCAAGCGCACCTCCGAGCTGATCCCGCTGTGCCACCAGATCGCGTTGACCAAGGTGGACGTGAGCTTCGAGCTCGGCACCGACAGCGTGCGCATCGAGGCGATGGCGCGCACGAGCGACCGCACGGGCGTCGAGATGGAGGCGCTCACCGCGGTCGCCGTCGCCGGACTGACGCTGCACGACATGATCAAGGCGGTCGACCCGGCCGCCACACTCGACGGCGTCCGGCTCGAGACCAAGGACGGCGGCAAGACGGGAAGTTGGCGCCGGGAGGAGAACCGATGACACGCACGGCGAGGGTGATTGTGGCGTCGAACCGGGCCGCCACCGGCGTCTACGCCGACCAGACCGGTCCGATCATCGCCAAGTGGCTGACCGAGCGTTCCTACGACGTGCCCGAGCCGATCGTCGTCGAGGACGGCGAGCCGGTGGCGCAGGCGCTGCGCGGCTGTCTCTCTGGCGGCGTGGACGTGGTGATCACCACCGGCGGCACCGGCATCTCGCCGACGGACCGCACGCCGGAGGCGACGGCGCCGCTGCTGGACTTCGAGCTGCCCGGCCTCGCGGACGCCGTCAGGGCAGCGGGGCAGGACAAGGTGCCCACCGCGATCCTGTCGCGCGGGCTCGCCGGGATCGCGGGCCGCACGCTCGTGGTGAACCTGCCCGGCTCGCGGGGCGGCGTGAACGACGGCCTGGACGTGCTCGACACGGTGCTCGACCATGCCGTGGACCAGATCGCGGGCGGAGACCATCCGCGGCACGGCTCCGGTCACGCCAAGCCGGCCCAGGATGCCGACGGCGGTGCTCCCGCGCGTGTGGCACTGGCGCAGGTGACCGAGACCGAGCTGTCCGTCGAGGAGCACGCCCAGCTGGTGCGCGACGCGGGCGCGGGCGCCGTGGTGACCTTCGGCGGGGTGGTGCGCGACCACGACGACGGCCGGTCGGTGACCTCTCTGTACTACGAGGGCCACCCGAGCGCGGGCGACGTGCTCGCGCGCGTGGTCTCCGAGGTGGCGACCCACCGGTCCGGGCTGCGTGCCGTCGCGGTGAGCCACCGGCTGGGTGCGCTGGAGATCGGCGACGTGGCACTCGCGTGCGCGGTCGCGGCCGACCACCGGGCCGAGGCGTTCGCCGCCTGCGCGGAGCTGGTGGATGAGGTCAAGGCCCGCCTGCCGGTGTGGAAGTACCAGAAGTTCACGGACGGCACCGACGAGTGGGTCAACTCGCCGTAGTGCGCGACTCGCGAACGGGAACGCGGAACTCGCGGTCCTGAGTGCGCGACTCGCGAACGGGAACGGGCAACTCGCGGTCCTGAGCGCGCGACTCGCGAACGGGAACGCGGAACTCGCGGTCCTGAGCGCGCGACTCGCGAACGGCACAAGGGCCCCACCGTCCGGGGGACACGGTGGGGCCCTGTGTGCTGGGTCCGCAAGCCTTCGGGATGGCCCGCGGACCCAGCATCCGCGCCGTCAGGGGCGAGTGAGTCCGCGTCAGCGGGTCACTTGGTGGCGATCTTCTGGCCGACCACGATGTAGTCGGGGTTCGAGATGAAGTCCTTGTTCAGCTCGGCCAGCTTGGTGTAGCCGCCCTGAACGTTCTTCTTCTCGGCGATCTTGGTGAGGGTGTCACCCTCGACGACCGTGTAGTCGCCCTTCGGGTTGGACTTCGCGACACCGGTGAGCGGCGGGGCCTGCGGGGCCGGAGCCGACTGCTCGACAGGGGCGCTCTCGTACGAGGTGCTCGTGTCCGCGGCGCCCGCGGTGTTGCTGCCCGAGTAGCTCGCGCTCGAGCCGGCCTGAGCGCCGCACACCGGCCACGCGCCGATGCCCTGGCCCTGGAGAACGCGCTCGGCGACCGCGATCTGCTCCTCGCGGGAAGCCTCGTGGGCCGAGCCCGTGCCGCCGTACGCCTGCCACGTGCTCGGGGAGAACTGCAGACCGCCGTAGTAGCCGTTGCCGGTGTTGATGCTCCAGTTGCCGCCGCTCTCGCACTGCGCGATGGCGTCCCAGTTGACGCTGTCGGCCTGCGCGGGGGTCGCAGCGATCGCCAGCGGGGCACCCACAGCAAGACCCGCGACAGCGACGCGGGCGAAGGTGCGGGAAGCGGCGGAGGTCTTACGGTGCTTGCCTCGATAAGCCATTTTTGACTCGGTCTCGTCTTCCGCGCCTCCGTGCAGCGAGGCAGGCCGCATGGACCTGGCCGGCTCTCCAAGCCGGCTCACATCGCCGTCAGGCTCCGTTTCCTCTCGTCCCAGTCCGGAAGTCTCTCTCGCTCGGGGTTTGGTCCGGGTCTCCCGCCGGACTGGGTTCGGCGCTACGGGAGTCCCGGTCTTGCTCTGGTCGGTCGGGGCCAACCGAGAAGCGACGGTACGTAACGACACCCGTGATCGGAAATTATCAAGCCTGTGACCTAGGTCACAGTAACACCACGCAACCTCGAGCGATTCCAGTGTTTGCGCTGGTCAGAAGGCCGTTATCCAGCCGTTTCCTTCTCGAGATATTTCACGGTAAGTGAGGTCTGTGTCACGTGGATTCGGCGCGAATGCTCCGTTTGTGACTACCACTTGGAGCGGAGGAAGGCGGCCAAACCGGGCAAATCATCCGTGTTGATGTGGTCCACTCCGGCCTCCACGAGAGCCTTCCAGAGCGCCGTTCGGGCGCTGCCGGGGGTGTCGGGTGTCGCCCAGAACCGCACGCGCTGGCCCGCTGCGTGCGCCTTGTTCACGACCTCCTCGAGCAGCGCTCGCTCGGCGGCCGGGAAGGGACCTTCACCGGCCCAGGTGAACAATTTCGTCCAGTTGTCCGACACCAGTGGCGTCAGCCGTGCGTCGGAGCCCGGCCCGAGGTCGGTGGCATCGGCGATCCGGCCGTCGTAGAACGCGAGCCGGTGGCTCTGGGCGCTCAGCGCGGCTCTCGGGCGGTTGCCGGACAGCACGACCGTCACGGCGCCTCCGCGTACGCGCCCGCGCGCGTACGCGGAGAAGAGGAACTCGTAACGAGGGTGCCGCAGCCGCCGCTCCAGCGCCGCGTACGTGCTCTCCGCCTCGGTCTTGATGTCCACCAGCAGCTGGAAGTCCGCCCGGCGCCGGTAGACGCCCCCGTGGTTGGCGAGGACGCGCTCGCGCAGGGGCTCCAGGTACAGCGATTCCAGCGTGCGAGACGGGGTGAGGTCCTCTGGGTCGTGCCCGACGAGCAACTCGCCTTCCACCAGGTGGATGTCGGCCTCGACGCTCGTGAAGCCCTCGGCGAGTGCGTCGAACAGCGGGCGCTCGTGCTCGTAGTCGTTGTGCGCGTGCGCCCTGGCAAGCGGGCGCACCGGCGCCTGAAGGCGTGCCTGTGCGACCGAAGGGGCGCCGAGCAGGCCGGCGGTGACGGTCGAAGCCGTGAGGATCGTGAACGAGCGGCGCGACAGCGGCATGGAGGCCAGCCTCTGCCGCCCGGCCGACCACCGGGTGAACGGACCGGCACCAGCCGGTCAAGAGCAGGCGAAGTCCGGTCTCAGCCGCCCGCGAACGGCGGCAGGACATCCAGTTCGGCGCCGTCCGGCAGCTGCCTGCTGATGTCGCGCACGGCGATCCCGTCGAGCAGGAAGCTCGCCGCGTCCAGGATGCGCGGCAGCTCGGCCGGGTGCAGCTTCCGGAGCTCGTCGATGGCCTCGCTCACCGACGCGCCCGCGGGCAGCCGCAGCACCTCCTCCTCGATCCCGCTCGCCGCGCGGGCCGATGCGAAGTACCGCACCAGCACCGTCGTGGCGTGCTGTTCCCCCTGCGTGTCCGCGACCTGCCCGGACGACGGCGATCCCACTGCTCAGCCTCCGATGGCGCTCATCGGCCGGATCGGCTGGGCGAAGCCGGCCTCGTTGATCTCGTGGCCCGCGAGCTTGCCCCACATGGTGGCGCGCCAGGTGTCGGCGATGTCGTCGTCACCGGCCCCGCCGCGCAGCAGGGCCCGCAGGTCGGTCTCTTCGGTGCTGAACAGGCACGAGCGGATCGCCCCGTCGGCTGTGAGCCTGGTGCGCTCGCACGCGGCGCAGAACGGCCTGCTGACCGAGGGGATCACGCCCACCTCGGCGGGTCCTCCGTCGACCAACCAGCGTTCGGCGGGGGCGCCGCCACGTTCGGCCGGGCTCGGCGTGAGCGTGAACTCGGCGCCGAGCAGCTCCAGGATCTCGTCGGCCGTGATCATCTCCTTGCGGTTCCAGCCGTGCTGGGCGTCGAGCGGCATCTGCTCGATGAACCGCAGGTGGTAGCCGTTGTCGAGCGCGAAGCGCAGCAGTGCCGTCGCCTCGTGCTCGTTGATGCCCCGCATCAGCACCGCGTTGATCTTCACGGGGTTCAGCCCGGCATCCCTCGCGGCCGCCAGCGCGTCGAGCACGTGGCGCAACCGGTCGCGCCGGGTGATCCGCTCGAACGTCGCGCGGTCGACCGAGTCGAGCGAGACGTTGATCCGGTCGAGGCCCGCGTCGGCGAACGCCTGTGCGCGCTTGGCGAGGCCGATACCGTTGGTGGTCATGGAAAGCCGGGGCGCCGGGTCGAGGGCCTTGATCCGCGCGACCAGTTGCTCCAGCCGGGGCCGCAACAGCGGTTCGCCGCCGGTGAGCCGGATGTCGGTGACGCCAAGCAGCGACACCGCGATGCGCATGAGTCGCACCAGCTCGTCGTCGGTGAGCAGCTGCTCGCCGGGCATCCAGTCGAGGCCCTCCGCCGGCATGCAGTAGGTGCAACGGAGGTTGCACTTGTCGGTCAGCGAGACCCGCAGGTCGGTCGCCACCCGGCCGAAGGTGTCGATCAGGGCGGGATCGTCCGGGCGCGGTGCACCGGACGTCGTGCGTGCGCCGGGCACCCTGGGGGTGCCGAGATCTACCGCTGTCATCGGTCCCAGCCTAATGCGGGATGCGCGGCGGTTGTGAGCTTGCTTGCATACCGAATCGGCAGCGGCATGGCTGAATGCGCACCTGCGGAGATAATCTCTACTTCATGCCGCATTTTCGGTTCTCAGAAGCCGCCCGGCTGCTGGGTGTCAGCGACGACACAGTCCGCCGCTGGGTCAAGGCCGGGCAGTTGCGTGCCGGGGAGGACTCCTCGGGCCGCAAGGTCGTCGAAGGGTCCGAGCTGGCCGGGTTCGCCAGGGCGCAGGCCGCCGAGTCACCGGACCCCACCGAGGTGGGCCGCTCCGCCCGCAATCACTTCGTAGGACTCGTCACCGAGGTCGTGACGGACAAGGTGATGGCGCAGGTGGAGCTCCAGTGCGGGACGCACCGCGTGGTGTCCCTCATGAGCTCGGAGGCCGTGGAGGAACTGGGGCTGCGGCCCGGCGTGCTCGCGGTCGCCGTCGTCAAGGCCACTCAGGTCATCGTCGAGACGCCCGGAGGCAAACAGTGAGGAAGCTCCTGCCCTCGGCACTCGCCTGCCTGCTCCTCGCCTCCGCGTGCGGCACGTCCTCCGGCGAGGGGGACGGCAACCGGACGCTGAACGTCTTCGCCGCCGCCTCGCTCTCCGAGGCGTTCGGCGCGCTGGAGAAGCGGTTCGAGGCCCAGCACGAAGGGGTCGACGTGCGGCTGAACCTCGCCGGTTCGTCGCAGCTCGCCAGCCAGATCAACGAGGGCGCCCCGGCAGACGTGTTCGCCTCGGCCAACGAGAAGAACATGGACAAGGTGGTGGACGCCGGTGGTGTCGACGGGCGGCCTGAGACGTTCGCGACCAACGAGCTGACGATCGCCGTCGCACCGGGAAACCCCAAGGGCATCGAGGGTTTCGCCGACCTCGCGCGCGAGGACCTGACCGTGGTGGTGTGCGCGGCGCAGGTGCCGTGCGGGTCGGCGACCGAGGAGGTCGAGCAGGCCACCGGCGTGACGCTCGCGCCGGCCAGCGAGGAACAGGACGTCAAGGCAGTGCTCAACAAGGTGCGGCTCGGCGAGGCCGACGCCGGCCTGGTCTACGTCACCGACGTGACGTCGGCGGGAGACAAGGTGGAGTCCGTGGAGTTCCCCGAATCGGAGCAGGCGGTCAACGACTACCCGATCGCGGCGCTCTCCGCGGCCGGGGAGCCGGAGCTGGCCAAGCAGTTCCGGGACCTCGTGCTCGGCGAGGCCGGCCGGGAGGAACTGGCCAGGGTGGGCTTTGGCACGCCGTAGCCGCTCCGTCCCGTGGGTGCTGTGGATCCCGGCCGGGCTGGCGCTCGCGCTCGTGGTGCTGCCCGTGGTGGGCCTGCTCGCGCGCACGGACTACGCCCGGCTGCCCGAGCTGCTGACGTCGAGCGCGTCGCTGAACGCGCTGCGGCTCTCGTTGGTCACCGCCGTGCTGTCCACTGTGCTGTGTGTGCTGCTCGGCGTTCCGCTCGCCGTGGTGCTCGCGCGCTCGCGGAGCCGCGGCGTGCGGGTGCTGCGGGCGGTGGTCCTGCTGCCGCTCGTGCTGCCCCCGGTGGTCGGCGGCCTGGCGCTGCTGTTCCTGCTGGGGCGCAACGGTTTCCTCGGCTACCTCCTCGACGTCACGGCCGGTGTGCGCATCCCGTTCACGACGACGGCGGTGGTGATCGCGCAGACGTTCGTGGCCATGCCGTTCCTCGTGGTGAGCCTGGAGGGCGCGCTGCGCGGTGCGGGCGACCGCTACGAGCGCGTTGCCGCGACCCTGGGCGCCAGGCCGTGGACGGTGTTTCGCAGGGTGACCGTTCCGTTACTGTTGCCCGCGCTCGGTTCGGGTGCGGTGCTGAGCTTCGCGAGGGCGCTGGGCGAGTTCGGTGCCACCATCACGTTCGCGGGCAGCCTCGAGGGCGTGACCAGGACGCTGCCGCTTGAGGTCTACAACCAGGCCGAGGCCGACGTGGACAGTGCCGTGGCGCTCGCGCTGCTGCTCGTCGTGGTCGCGGTGGTGGTGATCGCCGTGGCGAGGCCGCGTGCGCTGGAGGGCAGGCCATGACGCTGCGTGCCGAGCTCGAACTGAGCAGGGGTTCCTTCTCGCTGTCCGTGACCGTCGACGTCCCCGAGGGCACGGTGCTCGCGGTGCTCGGGCCCAACGGTTCGGGAAAGTCGACGCTGCTCGGGTGCCTCGCGGGACTGCTCGTGCCCGACGACGGCGTGGTGACGCTGGGGGAGCGGACGCTGACGCGCAGCCCACGCCTGCAGGTACAGCCGCACGACCGGGGTGTCGGCCTGCTCGCGCAGGACGCGCTGCTGTTCCCGCATCTGTCCGTCGTGGACAACGTGGCCTTCGCGCCCCGCTCGCGGGGCGCCTCCCGCGCGGAGTCGCGGGCCGCCGCGCGTCGTTGGCTGTCCGAAGTGGATGCCGCCGAGCTGGCCGACCGCAAGCCCGCTCAGCTGTCCGGTGGGCAGGCACAGCGGGTCGCCGTCGCCCGCGCGCTGGCCGGGGAACCGGACCTGCTGCTGCTCGACGAGCCGCTCGCCGCGCTGGACGTGGACGCTGCGCCCGCCATCCGGGGCCTGCTGCGCAGGGTGCTGCGCTCGCCGGGCAACCGCAGGTCGACGGTGCTGGTGACCCACGATCCGCTCGACGCGCTCGCGCTGGCCGACCACGTCGTGGTGCTCGACGGTGGACGCGTCGTGGAACGCGGGGCGACGCGGGAGGTGCTGTCCGCGCCGAGGACGCCGTTCACCGCGCGGATCGCCGGGCTCAACCTGGTCGCAGGAACGGCGGAGGGACAGGGCGTTCGCACGGCCGACGGCGGGCTGATCAGCGGCATCCCCTCGCCCGACGTGGTGGCGGGGGAGCCCGCGGTCGCCGTGTTCGCTCCCGGATCGGTGGCGGTGTACCCGGCCGAGGACACCCCGGCGGGCAGCCCGCGCAACACCGTCGCCGCGGCGGTGGGCACGCTCGAGCCGCACGGTCCGGTGGTGCGGCTGCGCACGGTCGACGGGGACGGCTGGGCCGAGGGACTGTCCGCCGACGTCACCCCGGCGGCGGTCGCCGAGCTGGCGCTCGAACCCGGCACGCCGATCCGGCTCGCGGTGAAGGCGACCGCGGTGGCGATCCATCCCGCGTTCGGCAAATAGGCTTAGGGCCATGAGCGATCAGCGGTGGAGCTACCTGACCGACATGGACGGTGTGCTGGTGCACGAGGAGCACCTCGTGCCGGGCGCCGACGAGTTCCTCGCCGAGCTGCGCGCGGGCGACGCCGCGTTCCTCGTACTGACCAACAACTCCATCTACACGCCGCGTGACCTGCGTGCGCGGCTGCTGCGCACGGGACTGGACGTGCCGGAGGAGGCGATCTGGACCTCCGCGCTCGCCACGGCGAAGTTCCTGCAGGCCCAGCGCCCGAACGGCTCGGCGTACGTGATCGGCGAGGCCGGGCTCACCACGGCGCTGCACGAGGTGGGCTACGTGCTCACCGACAGCGACCCTGACTACGTCGTGCTCGGCGAGACGCGCACGTACAGCTTCACCGCGATCACGAGGGCGATCCGCCTGATCGAGCGCGGCGCCCGGTTCATCGCGACGAACCCGGACCCGACGGGACCCAGCCGCGAGGGGATCCTGCCCGCGACCGGCTCGATCGCGGCGCTGATCGAGCGGGCCACCGGCAAGTCTCCTTATTACGTCGGCAAGCCCAACCCGCTCATGATGCGCTCGGCGCTGCGTGCGCTCGGCGCGCATTCCGAGCACACCCTGATGATCGGCGACCGCATGGACACCGACGTGCACTCCGGGATCGAGGCGGGACTGCAGACGATTCTCGTGCTGTCCGGCATCTCCACGCGGGAGACGGCCGAGCGTTACCCGTTCCGGCCGACGCTCGTGGTGGACTCGATCGCCGACCTCGTGGGACGCACGAAGGACCCGTTCGGGGCGGCCTGATCTTCCGGCCCGGCGGCCAGGCCTTATCGTCGGAAAGGTGACGGACCATCCCACGTTCGTCGTCGGCGATGTCCACGGCTACCGCGACGAGCTCGCGGACGCCCTGCGGGACCACGAGCTGGTCGACGACTCCGACGACTGGGCGGGCGGTGAGGCCCACCTGTGGTTCCTCGGCGACTTCGTGGACCGGGGACCTGACGGGGTCGCCGCGATCGAGCTGGTGAAGAAGCTGCAGGAGCAGGCAGAGCAGGCGGGTGGCTCCGTGGAGACGCTGCTCGGCAACCACGAGATCCTGCTGCTCGGCATGTACCACTTCGGCGACACGGCCGTGCCGTCCGACTTCGGTCCGCGCAGCTTCGCCCGCAGCTGGGAGATCAACGGCGGGCAGCTCGCCGACCAGGACGACCTCACCCCCGAGCTCGTGAGCTGGCTGAGCGAGCGCCCTGTCGCCGCGAACACGGCCGACCACCTGCTGCTGCACTCCGACACGCTGGAGTACCTGGAGTGGGGCGACACCACCGAGGAGATCAACGAGGCGGTCCGCGAGGTGCTCGCCGGTGACGATCTCGCGCAGTGGTGGGACGTCTGGCGCCGCATGACCACCCGGTACGCCTTCCGCGGCCCGCACGGGCAGCAGGCGGCCGAGACCCTGCTCGACCAGCTCGGCGGCGAGCGGATCGTGCACGGCCACAGTGTCATCGCCGACCAGCTCGGCATCCATCCGGCCCAGATCGAGGCGCCGTTCCTCTACGCGGGCGGCAAGGCGCTCGGCATCGACGGCGGCCTCTTCGTGGGCGGGCCGTGCCTGGTCGTGAAGCTCCCCTGGGAACCGCAGGACTGACTGCAGTGAAGGCCACCATGCCTGCGTTGAACGCAGTGAAGGTGGCCTTCACTGCAGTTGGGCACCGCGGTCGGCGGCGTGTCACGCGAGCAGCTTCGCCACCGCGTCACGCAGGGGTGTGGTGGGGCGGCCGATGAGGCGCGCGAGCTCGCCCGTGGCCTCGGAGAGCAGGCCGTCGCGGGTGTTGCCGTCGAGCGCGACGAGGAACCCGGCCGTCTCCTCGGGCAGGCCGGCCGCGAGCAGCGCCGCCCTGTGGTCCTCGGGGCTCAGGTCCTGGTAGGTGACGTCCTTGCCGGTCGCCTCGGCGACCGCGGCCGCGATGTCGGCGTAGCTGAACGCCGTGTCGCCGGAGAACTCGTACACCTTGTTCTCGTGGCCCTCGCCCGCGAGCACGGCTGCGGCGCCCGCCGCGTAGTCGGCCCTCGTCGCGCCCGCGACCCTGCCCTCGCCGGCGCTGCCGACGTAGGCGCCGGTCTCGGCGGCCTGGCGGATGCTCTGCTCGTAGTTCTCGATGTACCAGTTGTTGCGCAGGATCGCGTACGGCAGGCCCGAGTCGCGGATGACCTCCTCCGTCGCCTTGTGCTCCGGCGCGAGGATCAGCGGGCTCGTGTCGGCCTTGGGCGCGCTCGTGTAGGCCAGCAGTGAGACCCCCGCCTGCTCGGCGGCCTCGACCACGGCGGTGTGCTGCGGCACGCGCTTGCCGACCTCGCTGCCCGAGATCAGCAGCACCTTCTCGGCGCCGTCGAACGCCGTCTTGAGGGTGTCCGGCCGGTCGTAGTCGGCCTCGCGCACCTCGACGCCGAGGTCGGCCGCCTTCTCCGGACGGCGCGCCGCGGCGACGATCCGGCCGGCGGGGACGGTCTGCTTCAGTGCCTCGATCACCAGGCGGCCAAGGTGCCCGTTCGCACCCGTCACGACGATCACGTGGGTTCACTCCTCGCGGGTAGTTGAATGCTCACCTACGAGTGTGTACTAACTTCTGGAAAGTGCAACCCAGGAGTTAGTGCTATCTTCGTGACATGGAGGACGTGGATCGGCTGCTGCCGGACGTGTTCGCGCGCGCGTGCGAGTCGCGCAGTGTCGTCGAACACGTGGCCGGCAGGTGGGGAATCCTCGCGCTCGCCGCGCTGCATGAAGGGTCGTTCCGGTTCAACGCGCTGCGCCGCCGTGTCGACGGCGTGAGCGAGAAGATGCTGGCCCAGACGTTGCAGGCGCTCGAGCGCGACGGCTTCGTGCACCGCGACGCTCAGCCGAGCATCCCGCCGAGGGTGGAGTACAGCCTCACGCCACTGGGCAGGCGGACCGCCGAGAAGCTCGTGGACCTGATCATGCTCGTGGAGTCGAGCATGCCCGAGGTGCTCGGCGCGAGGGCAGCCTACGACGCGGGCAGGGCGGAGCCGGCGTCAGTCGCGCACGGGAACGATCTCGCGGCCCAGCGGCACCAGTGACACCGGGATCATCTTGAGGTTTCCGATGCCCAGCGGGATGCCGATGATCGTGATGCACAGCAGGATGCCGGTGACCAGGTGGCCGAGCGCGAGCCACCAGCCGGCGAAGACGATCCAGATGATGTTGCCGAGCAGGGAGAACGCCCCCGCGTCGCGGCGGTCGGTGAGCGTGCGGCCGAACGGCCAGAGCGCGTAGTTCGCGATGCGGAACGAGGCGAGCCCGAACGGGATCGTGATGATCAGGATGCAGCAGATGATCCCGGCGACGACGTAACCGACGGCCATCCAGAAACCCGCGAGCACCAGCCAGATCACGTTCAGCAACAAGCTCATGAGCCCATTGTGCCCGGTTTGCCGGTCGCGGCGGCTCAGCAGTTCAGTGACCCCGCGAAGACCGTCACCGCCTGCCCCGACAGGTGTACGCGGTCACCACGCAGGCGCATGCCGACAATGCCGCCGCGAGGGGACGCCTGCTCGCCCACCAGCTCGGTGCGGCCCAGTCGCTCCGCCCAGTACGGCGCCAGGGCGCAGTGTGCCGAACCGGTGACCGGGTCCTCGGGGATGCCGACCTTGGGCGCGAACACCCGGCTCACGAAGTCGAGCCCAGGCCGGTCGCCCGGCGCGGTCACCGTCACCCCACACGGCACTTCGAGCACGGCCGGCCCCGCGAGGTCCGGCTCGACGGCCCGCACCTGCCCGGCCGTGGCCGCCCGCACGAGAATGTCGGCGGAGGTGCGGGTGACGTCCTCGATCCCGACGCCCGGCAGCAGTGCCGAGACGTCGTCACTCGCGGGCACCGGCACGTCGGCGGGCAGGTCGAGGTGCACCCAGCCGTCGCGCGACTCGCACCGCAGCTCGCCCACGCGGGTGGTGAAGACGTGCGACCCTCCGAGCACGTGCGTGGTGGCGAGCGTCGCGTGCCCGCAGAGGTTCACCTCGGCGAGCGGGGTGAACCAGCGCAGCGGTTTCGGCTCCTCGCCGAGCACGACGAACGCCGTGTCGGCGTGCCGCAGTTCCGCGGCCACGTGCCGCATCCACTCGGCGTCGACCGGTTCGTCCAGCAGCACCACCCCGGCCGGGTTGCCCGCGAAGGCCCGGTCGGTGAACGCGTCGACGACGTAGAGACGCATCAGACCAGCAGCTCGCCCTCGGCGACGGTGACGGCGGAGCCCGAGAGCCGGACCCGCTCACCCAGCAGAGCCGTGTGCACGGTGCCGCCCCGTGCCGACGCCTGCTCGCCCACCAGCTCCGTGCGGCCCAGCCGCTCCGTCCAGTAGGGAGCGAGCGTGCAGTGCGCGGAGCCCGTCACCGGGTCCTCCGGCACGCCGACCGCGGGGCCGAACACCCGGCTGACGAAGTCGATCCCTGGCCGGTCGCCGGGCGCGCTGAGGATGACGCAGCGCGCGTCCACCTCCGCGAGCGCGCCGAGGTCGGGCTCGGCGCCGCGCACCAGTGCGGCGTCTCCGACCACCACGAGCACATCCGACACACCCCTGGCGACGTGCTCGGGCGTGAGCCCTGGCAGTCCCGCCGACACGTTCACCTCGGCCGGTTTCGGCGGATCGGCGGGAAACTCCATCGAAACGCGGCCATCCGCCGCCGTGCAGCGCAGCTCACCGGAGCGGGTGCGAAACACCTGCTCGCCGCCGAGGACGTGCGCCGTGGCGAGCGTCGCATGCCCGCACAGGTCGACCTCCGTGGTGGGCGTGAACCAGCGCAGCGGCTTCGGTTCCTCCTCCTCCGTCACCACGAACGCGGTCTCCGAGTGCTTCAACTCGGCGGCGACGTGCTGCATCCAGCCCGCGTCGGCGGGCTCGTCCAGCAGCACGACGCCGGCGGGGTTGCCCGAGAAGGGCCGGTCGGTGAAGGCATCGACGAGGTACAGGCGCATACGCCGACAATAGGTCGATCGGGTGGCGCGATCCCCTCCATTTGCAGATGGCCGGTTCCACCTGGCGTTCCTAGACTTCGACCGAGCCGTCATAGCCGACGTGGAGGAGGGGCATCATGCCGCACGCGCCCGCAGTTCCCAGTTACTCATCCGGCGTCTCCGACGTCCCCTTGCTCGGCGACACGATCGGCGACAACCTCGACCGCACCGTCCAGAGCTTCGGCGACCGCGACGCACTCGTCGACCGGCCGAAGGGGCAGCGGTGGACCTACCGCGAACTGGCCGCCGAGGTCGACGCGCTCGCGCTCGGCCTGCTGGAGAAGGGGATCGGCAAGGGCGACCGGGTGGGCATCTGGGCGCCGAACTGTGCCGAGTGGACCTTCACGCAATACGCGACGGCGAAGATCGGCGCGATTCTCGTGAACATCAACCCCGCGTACCGCTCGCACGAACTGGAGTACGTGCTCAACCAGGCGGGCATCCGCATGCTGGTGGCCGCGGAGAAGTTCAAGACCTCCGACTACGCCGGCATGATCGCCGAGGTCCGACCGCGCTGCGAGGCGTTGACCGACGTCATCCTGCTCGGCAGCGGCGACTGGACGGCGCTGCTGGACACCGGGCGGCAGGCCGACCGCGCGCGGCTCGCCGAGGTGCAGGCCACGCTCAGCGCCGACGACCCCATCAACATCCAGTACACGTCGGGCACCACGGGCTTCCCTAAGGGCGCGACGCTCAGCCACCACAACATCCTCAACAACGGCTTCTTCGTCGGCGAGCTGTGCGGCTACACCGAAGCCGACCGCATCTGCATCCCGGTGCCCTTCTACCACTGCTTCGGCATGGTGATGGGCAACCTCGCGGCCACGAGCCACGGCGCGTGCATGGTGATCCCGGCGCCGTCCTTCGAGCCGAAGGCCACGCTGGAGGCCGTGCAGGCGGAGCGCTGCACGTCGTTGTACGGCGTGCCGACGATGTTCATCGCCGAGCTGTCCGATCCGTCGTTCGAGTCGTTCGACCTCTCGTCGCTGCGCACCGGCATCATGGCGGGCTCGCCGTGCCCCGTCGAGGTGATGAAGCAGGTCATCGAGCGGATGGGCATGGCGGAGGTGTCGATCTGCTACGGCATGACGGAGACCTCGCCGGTGTCCACGCAGACGCGCGCGGACGACTCGATCGAGCGCCGCGTCTCGACGGTCGGCCGGGTCGGTCCGCACCTCGAGGTCAAGATCGTCGACCCGGAGACGGGCCTCACCGCGCCGCGCGGGGAGCCGGGCGAGCTGTGCACGCGCGGGTACTCGGTGATGCTCGGGTACTGGGAGCAGCCGGACAAGACGGCCGAGGCGATCGACGCGGCGCGCTGGATGCACACCGGCGACCTCGCGGTGATGGACGACGAGGGCTACGTGAACATCACCGGTCGCATCAAGGACATGGTGATCCGCGGTGGCGAGAACATCTATCCGAGGGAGATCGAGGAGTTCCTCTACACGCACCCGGACATCATCGACGCGCAGGTGATCGGTGTGCCCGACGCCAAGTACGGCGAGGAGCTGATGGCGTGGGTCCGGATGCGGGAGGGCGCCGAGGCGCTGACCGCCGAGAGCCTGCGCGAGTTCTGCGCAGGCAAGCTCGCGCACTACAAGATCCCGCGCTACGTCCACGTCGTCGAGGAGTTCCCGATGACGGTCACCGGCAAGGTCCGCAAGGTCGAGATGCGCGCCAAGTCCGTGGAACTGCTGGGACTCGAGGACATCGCGCGGCTGAAGCACGCCTAGGAGTGTGCTGAAGAGCCCCGCCCGTAGTGAGCGGCGATCAGGCGGCGGTGTCCTTGCGGGACACTCGCCACCCGAGGTCCTTGCGGGACACCGGGCACCCGAGCCCAGCAAGGCGGAGGGAAGCCCTCTATCGGGTCGTGCTCGGGATTTCCGGCAACGCGGCGAGGCGCCGTCTGGGCGTCGCGCAGGGCAACGGTTGTTCAGCGCTCCTAGGCACGCAACGCGTCCGCGACCTCCTCGGGTGTCAGCCGTCGCGAGCCGACGTAGTACAGCACCGCGCCCGGTGTCAGCTCGTCGTCCCAGCCGGGGTTGACCAGGAGCCGGCCTCCGGTGCGGGCGGCGAGCAGCGTCGCGCCGTGACGGCGGCCCAGCGCGGTGCGGAGGTGCCCGGCCCGCACCGCGCCCGCCGCCTCGGGCATCGTGACCGAGTAGGTGTTGGCGCCGCCGTGGGTCATCAGCTCCGCGTACACCTCCGCGATGCCGGGCGACTGCAGCTCCTCGGTGATCATCCGGGGCGTGTGCCACTGGATGCAGCGGATCCGCTCGCCGATGTAGCCGAGCAGCGACGTGCGCGCGAGGTCCCGCAGCGTCACCACGGTGTGCGCCTCGCGGGTGAGGTGGTCGACCGCGAGCGCGATCGCGAGCGCCTCGTTGTCGTCGCGGGCGTCCACGAGCACCCCGGCGGCGCGGTGCACGCCGGCCCGGCGCAGCACGTCGTCGTCGGTGAGGTCGCCCCGCACGTAGTCGACGGGCTGGTCGGCCATCGGGTGCGCGCCGACGTCGTCCCAAGCGCACAGCACGAGCCTGCTCGCCGTGGTATCGGCCAGCAGCTCGGCCGCGATGCGCTCGGTGCGGCCGGGGGTGTAGCCGATGAGCACGACGTGACCTGCCGCGTCGACGGTCCCGGAACCCTGCATTCGCCGTCCCCTTCGCCGTTCGAGCACGGACGCGATCTTGGTGAACACCGTTGTGAGCGCGGTGATGCCGCCGACGACCACGTAGGCGCCCACCACGCGGCCGGGCACCGTTTCCGGGAAGAAGTCGCCGTAGCCGACGGTCGACGTGGTGATCACGAAGTACCACCAGTAGTTGCCGGGCCGCACCAGCTCGCTGCCCGCGGGCTCGGCCAGCGCCATGAGCGGCCAGCTCGTCCCGAAGACGAACAGGATCACCGCGACGGGCGTGGCCCAGCTCGTGAGCACGCTGAACCTGGCAAGCAGTCGCGACAGCAGGAACGGCACGCTTCTCCCGGAGTTCTCGCCCCTTTTCCGCGCAGCCTAGCCGATGATCAGCCAGCGACCTCCGCGAACGCCTTCGCGTCCTCGCTACCGAAGGTCTCCTCCAGTTGCTCCGGTGAGTAGTCCACGTCGATGGCGGCGACGTCGGCGCCCCTCGCCGACTCGATCGCGCCGAGCCTGCGCTGTGCCCGGTCGGCCGCGTACTGGACGAACTCCTGGTTGTCGATGCCGAAGGGCGGTTCCTCGAACTGGGCGTTGACCCACTCGATCATGCCGAGCGCGTGCGGCAGCAGCTCACCCATGCGTTGCTGGACGACCTCCCACAGCGAGTCGTCGGCCGCGATGTGCCTGCGGCACGTGAAGGTGCCCCACGCCATGTGCCTGCGCTCGTCGTCGCCGATGCGGCGGACCAGCTCCTGCATGCCGGGCAGGATGCCGCGCACGGTACAGACCTTCTGCCACGCGTAGTACCCGGTGAGCGCCAGACTGCCCTCGATGACGTGGTTGTAGGTGACGCTCGCGCGGATCTGGTTGACGGGGCTGGGATCGCTCGCCAGCACGTGCAGCGACTCTGGCAGCTCCTCGTAGAAGAGCTTGCGGTAGTGGGGGTTCTCGGCGACATAGGGATGGAGGTCGTCGGTGAGCCCGACGGCGTCCATCCAGCGCCGGAACACCTCGGTGTGCTTGGCTTCCTCGAAGCAGAACTGCGTCAGGTACATCTCGTCGGCGAGTCTGCCTTCGGCCGCCATCGCCTGCATGAACGGCTGGATGTCCTCGGTCACCGCCTCCTCGCCCGCGATGAACTGCGCGCACAGGTACGTCGCCGAGCGGCGTTCCTCGTCGTTCAGCGACTCCCAGTCGGCGCGGTCGGCGCTGAAGTCGATGTCCGCGGGGTTCCAGAACTTCTTGTTGCCCTTGACGAACAGGCGCAGCGGGAACGACTCCCAGTTGAGCCCACCGCGGCGCAGTGACTGAAAGCCTTTCCGGTGCGGTGCGATGGTTCCGGTCATGGTCATCCCTTCCGTTTCACTCCGTTGTGGACGAATGGATCAGTGCCGTCAGCACGGTGCAGACTCCGTCCGCCGCCTCCTCGGCCGTGTGAGTGGGCAACACCAGGTAGCTCAGCGTGAGCCGGATCTGGGTCTCGGCGACGAAGTCCGGATCGGACAGTCCGGGCAGCCGGTCGCGCAGGTAGGCCACGGCCACCTCACCCGCGGCGCGCAGGATCGGCTCGCCGCGCGTGGTGAGGTAGGGCAGCAGGTCCTCGCCTGCCTCGGTGCCGAGCGCGGCGGCGACCAGCCGGTTGCGCCGCGCGTGCTCGATGGTGAACACGGTCGCGTCGTGGACACCGGTGAGCACGTCGGCCGCGGCGTCGAGCCGCTGCTGGATGCCCTCGGCGAACTCGGCCATCGTGCGCAGTGCCACCGCCTGCACGAGCGCGGCCTTGCTGCCGAACTCGTTGTAGACGGTCTGCCTGCTCACCCCCACCTTCGCCGCGACATCGGCCATCCGCAGCCCCGCGTACCCGCGTGCGGGCAGCAGGTCGGTGGCGGCGTCGAGCAGCTGCTCCCGCAGCGACGCCTTCGTGCGTTCGGTGAATGAAGTGACCTGCGACACGTATTCAGCTTGACACAGACACGTCTGGTGTCAAGAAGCTCGACATACTCCGTTCGGATGTCAAACGCGGCGACCCGATACGGTGAGCTGGTGGGGATACGTGTGGGGTGTGTCGGTTTCGACCTGGACATGACGTTGATCGACCCTCGGTCGGGCATGATCGCGGCCATGGGCGAGCTCGCCGAGGAGAGCGGTTACCCGCTCGACGGCGAGTACTTCGCGGCCAACCTGGGTCCGCCGCTCGACCACGTGCTACGCGGGTTCGAGACCCCGGAGGAGCGCATTCCAGAGCTCGTCTCCCGGTTCCGCGAGATCTACCCGGACGTGGTGGTCCCACGCACGGTCGCGCTGCCCGGCGCCGCCGAGTCGCTGGAAGCCGTGCACCGGCTCGGCGGCACGACGCTGGTCGTGACGGGCAAGTACGAGCCCAACGCGGCACTGCACGTGAAGGCGCTCGCGTTCGATGTCGACGCGCTCGAGGGCGACCTGTGGGCGACCGGCAAGGCGGTGGCGCTCACCGAACACGGCGCGGTGGCCTACGTCGGCGACTACACCGGGGACATGGAGGGCGCGAAGGCCGCGGGGGCGCTCGCCGTCGGCGTCGTCACGGGACCGTGCACGCGTGAGCAACTGCTGGCGGCAGGCGCGGACGTGGTGCTCGGCTCGCTCGCCGAGTTCCCGGACTGGCTGGCGGCGAACAGCGACTAACGCTGGCGGTGTTCGCGGACCAGCGCGATGAGGCCCAGGCCGAGACCGAGCGGCGTGATCACGCCCGCGGCCGCCGACAGCCACACGGGCAGGTCCTCGAGCCCGGCGGCGAAGAGTACGAACACGACGATCACGGCCAGCATGCCGAGGGCGAACAGCGCGATGCCGAGCCTCATCAACCAGGACTTACGGGCGGTGTCGCGGACGGCGGTCTCCATGTCGCCATCTTAGAGCGCGTTATGTCCTTCTCCGTACGGTGTGTGGCGAGATAGGCTTGGTGGATACGCGTCCTGGGTACGCACCTGGGGCGCGTTCGTCGTGCGGGGCCGGCCACTGCGGCCGGGCGCGTTGCAGGAGTAGCGAAGGAACGGGTGAGGGCAGTGCCGACCGGCAAGGTCAAGTGGTACGACGCGGACAAGGGGTTCGGCTTCGTCACGCAGGATGGCGGAGAGGACGTCTACATTCGGAAGTCCGCGCTACCGCAGGGGGTGGAGGCCCTCAAGGCCGGGCAGCGGCTGGAGTTCGGCGTCGCCGACGGCAGGCGCGGGCCCCAGGCACTTTCCGTCCGGCTGCTCGACCCGCCGCCCTCGGTGGCCGAGGCGCGCAGGCGCCCCGCCGAGGAGTTGCACGGCCTGATCGAGGACATGATCAAGCTGCTGGAGATGCGGGTTCAGCCGGACCTGCGCCGTGGCCGTTACCCGGACCGCAAGAACATCAAGCGGATCGCCGAGGTCATGCGCGCCGTCGCCAGGGACCTCGACCCCTAACCCGCTCAGCCCTCAGCTGTCCCAAGCCGCAGTGAAGGCCACCATGCCTGCGTTCAACGCAGGCATGGTGGCCTTCACTGCGGGCTTCGGGCTCAGCGGGTCAACGGGGTCAGGCCGGGTCGATCTTCAGCGACCACACGCCGCGAGCGAGCAGCTGGGGATTGCCGTTCTCGTCGAGGATCGGGTTGCCCTGCTGATCGGCGGCGTACACGCCACCGAGCTGCTGGATCTCCACCGTCAGCAGCTGGTCGGTCGGGTTCTCCGGCGTGACCGTGACGGCCTGCTGGGGATCGTCGCGGTCGGTGAAC
Organism: Prauserella sp. PE36; assembly: GCF_003311655.1. Taxonomy (NCBI): domain Bacteria; kingdom Bacillati; phylum Actinomycetota; class Actinomycetes; order Pseudonocardiales; family Pseudonocardiaceae; genus Prauserella; species Prauserella sp. PE36. The sequence goes on from NZ_QEQT01000111.1 coordinate 129,667, forward strand.
GTGCGCGGGGGCAGCAACTTCACGGCGCCGGACGCGTCGCGGTACTCCGCGTACAGCGTCCACACGGTGCTCGTGACCTCCGAGGGCAGCGACACCTGGACGGACTTGCCTGGCCGCACCTTCAGCGACACGCGCTCACCTGCGGGCTCGCATTCCTTCAACATGCCGTCGCAGTACTGGTCCATCGGCTCGGCTGCCACCGACTCGCCGTCGGCGTAGAAGGTGACCTCCGGGAAATGGGTGCCGGAGCAGCCGGCCAGAACCACCGCCGCGGCACCGAGGACCGCCACTACCGCACGTCGCATGGCCCGAAGATTACGGTCCCCGCCTGGCACCGGCGGGATCGGGGCGCAGTGGCCGGTCCCCGCCGAGGCCGGGGACGAGCGAGGAACCCTTGCGCACGAGGTAGGTCTGCGTGAGCCCGAGCGCGAGCAGGACCGACACCACCAGGAAGCCGATCCAGTACGTCGGCGGCAGCAGCAGACCAACCGCGCCGCCGAACACCCACGCCAGCTGCAGCACCGTCTCGGAACGGCCGAACGCCGACGCGCGGGACTCCTCGGGCAGGTCGTCCTGGATCACGGCGTCGAGGCTGTTCTTGGCGAGCGCGCTCGCGGTGGCGCCGACGAGACCCACCACGGCCGCGGTCGCGAGCCCGGCCAGCAGTGCCGCGAGGATCGTCGACGCGAGCGTCGCCGCGACGCAGCCGAGCACCACCTGGTCGGACTTGCCGAAGTGCATGCGCGAGCCCAGCGCGTTGCCGAGGAAGCCGCCCGCACCGGCCGCGGCGCCGATGATGCCGAGCAGCAGCAGCTGCATGAAGGGGCTGTAGTTGCCCTCCTCGGTCTGCGCCTTCACCGCGAACGCGGCGAACATCATCAGGAAGCCGGTGAGCACGCGGATGGTCCCGTTGCCCCACAACGCGACCACGATGTGCCTGCCCATCGGCTGGCGTTTCTTCTGCACCGGCATGCGCTGGCTGAGGGACGCGGGCACCTCGCCCTCGGTGACCTCGACCCACGACGGGATCCGCATCGCCTGCGCCGCGCCGGCCACGCAGATGGCGGCCGTGAACCAGAGCGCGCCCGCCGAGCCGATGACGGAGTTGATGCCGGCGGCCACGGCGCCGAACGCGCCGCCGGCTGCGAGCCCGAACACGGCGAGCCGCGCATTGGTCTTCGACAGTGTGATCTCGGGCGGCAGCACGCGTGGCGTCACGGCAGCCTTGAGCACCATGAACGACTTCGAGAGCACCATCTTCCCGAGCGCGGCGGGGTAGAGCACCCACGAGTCGAAGTTCAGCGCCATCAGCACGCACATGAGCGCCTGACCCGCCGACGCCACGCACATCGCGAGCCTGCGGCCCCGCTGGATCTTGTCGAGCGCCGGGCCGATCACGGGAGCGACGAGCGCGAACGGCGCGATGGTGATCAGCAGGTACAGCGCGACCTTGCCGCGGCTCTCGCCGCTGCTGGCCGCGAAGAAGAGCGTGTTCGCCAGCGCGACGGCCATGGCGGCGTCGCTGGCGTAGTTGAGCATCACCGCGTAGGTCAGCGACGTGAGCCCTGACTTCTCCGCGCCGTCGGCCTTGGTGGCCCTTCGGAAGGCGTCGACGGCCTGGCCCGAGAGCTGCCGGCTGCGCAACGCGGCGACGCGCGTGACGGTGAGCTTCTTCGGCAGCTTCGGCAGGCTGTTGTCGGCGCCGTCGAAGCGGTGCTCGGCGCGGGTCTTGTCGTCGTCCGCCTGCCTGCCCGGGTCGTCGCTGTCCCTCGGCTGGCCGGGCGCGTAGCCGCCGGTGTCGTAGCGCTCGTAGTTCCGAGGGGGCTGCGGCGGGGGTGGCGGCTGGTTCCACGGCCTCGGCGGAGGCGGCGGGTACGGGCGGGCGCCCCGGTGTGGTCCCGGCGGCGGCTGGTGGGGTGGCGGCTGCGACTGCGACGAAGCGGGCGGGGTCTGCACCGGCACGGCCCCGGTCGGGGCGTCGTCGGCGGTCGGCTGCGGAGCGGGCTCGGGGCGGTAGGCCCTGGTCGGCCTCGGCGGCGGGTTGACGCGGGTGCGCTCAGCAGGCGGCTGGTTCGCCCCCGGTTCGGGCGTCCATTTCCGCTTGCCCCTCCTGCTCGAACGCATGTACCCAATCCTGCCGTACTCAGGGCGTCCCGCGCTGCGCGATCAGGACACCGGGACGAGATTCACCCTGAACATCTTGGGCCACAGCTTCCCAGTGATCAGGAACTGGTCCGTCCCCGGATACGCGGCGATGCCGTTGAGCACGTCGGCGCCCTCCTCCTCGCCGGGCTCGAGCAGCCCGGAGGCGTCGATCCGGGCGGTCACGGCGCCGGTGCTGGAGTCGATCCGCACGATCTCGTCGGTCTGCCAGACGTTGGCGTAGACGGCGTCGCCGACGCATTCCAGCTCGTTGAGGTCCTCGATCCGACGGCCCGCGTCGGCGACCGTCACCGAGCCCGTCTCGGCGAAGGTCCGGGGGTCGCGGAACGTCAGCGTGGACGTGCCGTCGCTCATGACGAGCCGGTCGTGGTCCGGCTGGTGGCAGATTCCCCAGCCCTCGCCGGAGTACTCGACGCGGCGCCGCTCGGCGAGCGTCTGCGCGTCGCGCTCGATGGCGACGCCGTTCTGCCAGGTCAGCTGCCAGATCGTGGTGTCGACCACGGTGATGCCCTCGCCGAAGAGCGGCTCGGGCAGCGCGACCTGCCGCGTCGGCTCTCCACCGGCCGGGCCCGCGCGCAGCGACGAGCGGCCGACGAGGCCGGTGCCCTCGTAGAGGGTGTCGCCCGCGAACTCGAGGCCCTGGGTGAACGCCTGGGGGTCGTGGGGCAGTTCCTCGACCACCTCGACCCGCAGCCGTTCGGCGGAGCCAGGGCCGGGAGCGGGGTCCTCAGCGGCGGCTCCGCAGGCTCCGACGGCCCCCACGACGGCGACGACAATCATGACGCGCTTCACGTCACCAGCCTGACACGAACGCGCTGGGTTACGTGCTGCACAATTGGTGCTTATGACCCTGCTGCTCACCCTCGACGACGGCGCGATTCGCCAGAAGCTGGTCGATGCGGTCGAGCTGGCGCGTGAGGCCGCCGTGCTCGACGCGGGAGCGGAGCACGTTGGCGAGCACGTCGCCGTCGAGCACGAGGACGCCGTGTCGGCGACCCACCTGTTCGACTCCAAGCTCGCCGGATACCGGGGCTGGCACTGGTCGGTGACCGTGGCCACGGCCGGGGTCGACGAGCCCGTGACGGTCAGCGAGGTCGTGCTGCGGCCGGGGCCGGACGCGCTGGTGGCCCCCCGGTGGGTGCCGTGGGAGCACCGCGTGCGTCCCGGTGACCTCGGGGTCGGCGACATCTTCCCGACCGACGCCGACGACCTCCGGCTCGCGCCCGCCTACCTCGACTCCGACGACCCCGAGGTGGAGGAGACGGCCCACGAGCTGGGTCTCGGCCGGGTGCGGGTGCTCTCGCGCTACGGCCGCGAGGAGGCCGCGACCAGGTGGCACCGAAGTGAGTTCGGGCCCCGCTCGGACATGGCGCGCAGCGCCCCCGACGTGTGCGGCACGTGCGGCTTCTACCTCCAGCTCGGCGGCTCGCTGCGCGCGGCCTTCGGAGTGTGCGGCAACGAGATCTCGCCAGCCGACGGGCACGTGGTGCACACCGAGTACGGCTGCGGCGCGCACTCCGAGGTCGAGGTGGAGGTGACGTCGTCGGTGCCGGTCGCCGAACTCGTCTACGACGACTCGCTGCTCGACATGGAACCGGCGGCCGGTGAGCAGCCCGCCGAGTCCTGACCCCTTCGCGACGGGTGCGCTCCGCTCGTCGGTCCTGCGGGCCTGGCGGGATTCGCCGACCCGGTTCACCGAGGACACCAACGCCGAGCGTGACCTGAGGGCGGGCGGCTACCGCGACCGCCTCTTCGTCGAGCTGGCCCAGAACGCCGCCGACGCGGCAGCGGCTTCCGGCGAGCCCGGGCGGATCCGGGTCTCCGTTGTGGACGGTGAGCTGCGCGTCGCGAACACCGGGGCTCCGCTGGACGCCGAGGGTGTGGCCGCGCTCGCTTCGCTGCGGGCGTCGGGCAAGCGCGAGGGCGCGGTCGGCCGGTTCGGTGTCGGGTTCGCCGCGGTGCTCGCGGTGACGTCGGCGCCGCGCGTGGTGTCCCGCACCGGCGGGGTCGCGTTCTCCGAGGACCGCACGCGCGCGGAGTCCGGACGGGACGGGGCCGTGCCGATCCTGCGGCTGCCGTGGCCGGTGCCCGCCGGCGAACCACCCGTGCCCGAGGGCTTCGACACCGAGGTGCGCCTGCCGCTGCGCACGGGCACCCAAGGGCACACCGAGGTGCTCGACCGCATCCGTACCGAGGTGCCGGATCTGCTGCTGGCGCTGCCGTGGCTCGCGGAGATCGACGTCGACGGCGAGGTCTGGCGGCGTTCGGCCGATGGCGACGTCGTGGAGCTGACCGCACCGGACGGGCAGGGCACGCGCTGGCTCACGCATTCCGGCGAGGCCTGCGTGTGGGCGGTCCCGGTGGACGCCGACGGGGTGCCGCGGCCGGTCGAGCAGGACGTGCTCCACACGCCGACGCCCACCGACGAGCGGCTCTCGCTGCCCGCCCGCCTGCTGGCCTCGGTGCCGGTGGAGCCCTCGCGCCGCCGGGTGCTCGCCGGTACCTCCACTCGTGACGCGCTCGCCGCGGCGGCACGGGCTTACCCGGGACTCGTCCGGAGCGTGGCGCCCCGGCACCGGCTCGCCCTCGTGCCCAGAGCCGGGTTTCCGATGTCCGAAGTGGACACCGAGCTGCGCGAGCTGGTGACGCGTCGGCTCACAGAGGACTCGTGGATACCCGCCGCCTCGGGCGCCGAGCTGCCCGGCGAGCGGGCGCGCGTGCTCGGCGCCGACGAGCCCCGACTGACCGAGCTGCTGGCCGACGTGCTGCCCGGCCTCGTCGCCGCCCCGTTGTGCGGGCCCGAGATCGCGAAGGTCCTCGCGAGCGTGGGCGCGAGCACCGTGGGCGTCGCCGAACTGGTCGAGGCGGTCACCGGCATCACGCGCGAACCTTCGTGGTGGCACGCGCTCTACGCCGTGCTGTTCGACGCCGTCGAGCGGCACGCGATCGCACCCCACGAGCTGGGCGCGCTGCCCGTGCCGCTCGCCGACGGCCGCACGGTGCCGGGGCCGAGGGGCTCGCTGCTGGTGGACGACCCCGAACCGGTCGGTGACGCCCACATCGTCGGGCTGCACATCGTCCATCCCGACGCCGTGCACCCGCTGCTGCGGCGGCTCGGCGCCACGCTCGCCGGGCCCGGAGACCTGCTGGCCGCGCCCGCGCTGGGGGAGGCCGTGGAGCGCAGCGTCGAGGACGCGCTGTCCGGAGTGGACGTTCTGCCGCTCGTGGAGACCGTGCTGCGCCTGGCTGGCGGGACCTCCGGTGAGGACCTCGGCGCGCTCGCGCTGCCTGCGCGCGATGGCTGGCGGCGGGCCGACGAGCTCGTCCTCCCGGAGTCCCCGTTGCTGGACGTGCTCGATCCCGAGGCGCTCGGCGAGGAGGCGCCGCTCGACGTGCTGGACGCCGGGTTCGCGCGGCGCTGGCCGGACGACGTGCTGACGGGCGTGGGCGTGCTCGACACGTTCGTGGTCGTCGACGACGAGGAGCCCTCGGGACCCGACCACGACCTGCCGGACGAGGACGAGTGGTGGGACTCCCGCGAGACGCCGCCCGCGCGCGTGCTCGCCGTGCGCGACCTCGACCTGGTCGCCGACGACGCCTGGCCCGCCACCGTGCGGCTCCTCGCGGCGCGACCGGAGACGTGGCGTGCGCTGAGCGAACCCGAAGGGCACACGCGCTGGTGGCTCGCGCGCGCGGCGTTGCTCGAAGACCGCGCGCCCGGCGAGTGGCGGCTGCCGGAGGCCGAGCACCTGGCGGGGCTCTACGAGCCGGTGCCCGACGTCGGACTGCCGACCCACCTGCTGGAGGCGCTCGGCGTGCGCCGCGACCTGACGCCGAGGGCAGCCGAGGACGCGGAGGACCTGTGCGCGCGGCTGGCCGACCCCGACCGCGTGCTGCCGCCGGGGCTCGTGCTCAGGGCGCACGCGGCGCTGGCCGGCCTGCCGCCGGAGTACGCCGAGGAGGTCGACCCGCCCGCGCGCGTTCGCGCGCTCGACGGCTCCGTCGCCGACGCGGCGGACGCGGCGGTGCTGGACGCGCCGTGGCTGGCGGCGGCGTGGCAGGCGAACCGGCTCGTCGCGCTGCCCGGTTACGCCGACGCCCCGGCGCTGGCCGAGCTGTTCGACCTGCCGCTCGCCGGTGACGTCACGACGGCCGAGGTGACGAGCGAGGGCGAGCTCGCCGCGTGGCGGGACCTGCCCGCGATCGGCGAGGTCGCCGACCTGCTCGGTGTCGAGCTGCCGGACGGCGGTGTCGTCGTGCACGAGAAGCTGACCGTGGGCGCGGGCGCGGTGCCGTGGTGGTTCGACGGCGCCCTGCACGCGGCCGACACCTCGGAGGGACTGGCGAGGGCGTTCGCCTGGGCCGCGGACCGCTGGGCCGAGCGGCTCACGATCGAGGCCTTGCTGGACGACCCCGACCCGCGCACCCTGCTCACCTAGCCGCAGTGAAGGCCACCTTCACTGCGTTCAACGCAGTGAAGGTGGCCTTCACTGCGGGTGGTCAGAGGACGCGCTGGGCTCCACGGGAGCCGCGGCGGGAGGCCGCCGACTGCCAGGCGATGATGACGAAACCGACGCAGCCGAGGCCAGCGCCCGCCAGCGTGGTCCACAGCCAGTCACCGTCGACGCCGGCGATCAGCATCGCCGCGAACGCGATGAGCCAGATCACTGTCCCTGTGATCACCGGCGCCCATAGACCCACCAGCACCTTCGGCAGGTCCGGCGGCGGGCGAAACTGACCTGTAACACCCGGGGAGTTGCTGGCTTCGTCCACGTGGGACAGGCTACCGCTGCCGGTACGACTGAAGGCAGGTGACGATGGCACGGACGAGCACCGAGAAGCCGACGACGAAGCCGCTCGACCGCTTCTTCAAGATCAGTGAGCGCGGCTCTACGGTCGGCAGAGAGGTGCGCGGCGGACTGGTCACGTTCGTGACCATGGCCTACATCATCGTGCTCAACCCGCTCATCCTCGGCAGCTTCAGCGCCGAGGGGCCGGGCGCGAAGACGGACTCGACGGGGGCCATCCTCGGTGTCCCGCAGGTCGCGGCCGTCACGGCGCTCGTCGCAGGGGTGCTGACGATCCTCATGGGCGTCGTCGCGAACTTCCCGTTCGCGCTGGCGGCGGGGCTCGGCATCAACGCGCTCGTGGCGTACACGATCGCGCCACAGATGACCTGGGCCGCCGCGATGGGGCTCGTGCTCGTCAACGGACTCGTCGTGCTGCTGCTCGTGATCACCGGCGTGCGCAAGATGGTGTTCAACGCGGTGCCGCCGCAGCTCAAGGTCGGCATCGCCGTCGGAATCGGCCTGTTCATCGCGCTGATCGGCCTCGTGGACGCCGGGTTCGTCACGCCAGGCTCTGGCACGCCGGTGCAGCTCGGCATCAACGGGTCCATCGCGTCGTGGCCCACGGCCGTCTTCGTGGTGACGCTCGTGGTCATGGCGATCCTGGTGGCGCGCAACATCAAGGGCGCGATCCTGCTGGGCGTGCTGTTCGGCACGGTGCTGGCGATCGTCGTCGAGGCGATCGTGAACGCGGGACCCTCGAACGGTGAGGTCGCCACGGGCTGGAACCTCGGCTACCCGGCGCTGCCCGGCGAGGTCTTCGGCATCCCTGACCTCTCGCTGCTCGGCGAGGTGAACTTCGACGCCTGGGTGCAGGTCCCGGCGATCACCGCCGCGCTGCTGGTGTTCAGCCTGGTGCTCACCGACTTCTTCGACACGATCGGCACCATGACCGGGCTCGGCCGCGAGGCCGGGCTCGCCGACAAGGACGGCCAGCTGCCCAACGTCGGCAAGGGCCTGTTCGTCGACTCGCTCGGCGCCGTCGCCGGTGGGGCGGCCTCGGCGAGCTCGAACACCGTCTACGTCGAGTCGGCCGCCGGTATCGCAGAGGGGGCCCGCACGGGCCTGGCGAACGTGGTGACCGGCCTGCTGTTCATCGCCGCGATGTTCTTCACGCCGCTCTACGAGGTGGTGCCCATCGAGGCGGCGGCGCCCGCGCTCGTGGTTGTCGGTGCGCTGATGATCAGGCAGATCACCGAGATCGACTTCCGGGACTTCACCGTCGCGCTGCCCGCCTTCCTGACGATCGTGGTCATGCCGTTCACGTACTCGATCGCCAACGGCATCGGCGCCGGGTTCGTGAGCTACGTGGTACTCCAGGCCGCGACGGGCCGGGCACGCACGGTCCACCCGCTGATGTGGATCGTCTCGGTCGCGTTCGTCGTCTACTTCGCGATCGGCCCGATCCAGGCCGCGCTCAGCTGAGGCCGTTGCCCAACTGCAGTGAAGGCCACCATGCCTGCGCCCAACTGCAGTGAAGGCCACCATGCCTGCGCCCGCCCGTCTCCCGCCGCCGCCCAAACGGAGACGCTGCGCGCCGCTGTGTTGGTTCAACGCAGTGAAGGTGGCCTTCACTGCAGTTGGGTGAGGTCCAGGTCCAGCAGGGTTCGCAGGGCTTCGGTGCCGGCCGGGGTGACGGTCACCGCGCGGTGGGTGCCGATGCGCTTGATCCAGCCCGTGGCCAGCAGGCGGTCGCAGATCTGGGCGCCCGCGAGGCCGGCCAGGTGCGAGCGGCGCTCGGTCCAGTCGAGGCACGCCTTCGCGAGCGGTCTGCGGCTGCTCCGCAGGTCCTCGGGCGAGATGCCGAGCGGGCCGGTCAGCCAGTCCACGCCGTCGCTGGTCAGTGCGAACCCGGCCGTCGTGTCGAGCAGGCCACGCGCGGCGAGCGCGTCGGTGATCGCCACGCCCAGCCTGCCCGCGAGGTGGTCGTAGCACGTTCGGCCCCGCGCGAGCGCGGCCGAAACCCGCGACGTGCGCAGCGACGCCGGGTGCTCGGGCGCAGGTTCGAGGTGTGCGACGAGCCCTTCGAGCAGCTCGGCGACCCTCGGGCCAGCGAGCTGGACGTAGCGGTGCCTGCCCTGCCTGCGCTCGACGAGCAGCCCTCCTCCGACCAGCTTGCCGAGGTGCTCGCTCGCCGTGGACGGGCTGACGCCCGCGAGCGTGGCCAGCTCACCGGCCGTCCACGCGCGCCCGTCGAGCAGCGCGAGGCAGAACCGGGCGCGCGTGTCGTCGCCGAGCAGCCGGGCCAGCGCGGCGAGTTCGGACGGGCGGGCCATGGCCACGATTCTCCGCCGCCGACGGTTCGGCCCACACCGAAGAGTCGCGCTCCTACCGTGAATGCCATGAGCACCGCCGACTTCGCCGCCTTTCACGACCTGCACCACGGCGCTGAGCCGCTGTTGCTGCCCAACGCCTGGGACCACGCCGGCGCCGCCGCGCTGGTCGCGGCGGGTTTCCCCGCGATCGGCACGACGAGCCTCGGCGTCGCCGCCGCGCACGGTCTACCCGACGGCGAGGGCCGCACCCGCGAGCAGACCGTGGCACTGGCGCGGCGGCTGACGCAGCTGCCGTGCCTGCTCACGGTGGACGTCGAGGGCGGGTTCAGCGGCGACGCCGGCGAGGTCTCCGAGCTGGCTCTGGAGCTGGCCGAAGCGGGCGTCGTGGGCGTCAACATCGAGGACGGGCGGGGTGAGGGCACACTCGCCGATCCGGGCGCGCAGGCCGGGTTGATCACGGCGATCAAGGACCGGGTGCCCGGGCTGTTCGTCAACGCCCGTGTGGACACCTACTGGCTCGGTGTCGACACCGGTTCGCTCGCGCCCACGCTCGACCGCGCGCGGCGGTACGCCGACGCCGGGGCCGACGGGATCTTCGTGCCGGGGAGGCTGCCGGACATCGCGGCCGTGGCCGAGGGCGTCGACCTGCCGCTCAACGTGCTCTACCTGCCCGGCGGCCCTTCGGTGGCGGAGCTGGGCCAGCTGGGGGTGCGGCGCGTCAGCACCGGCTCGCTGCTGTTCCGCACGGCGCTGGGGGCCACGGTCGACACCGCCGTGGCGATCCGCGACGGTTCCGAACCGGCCCTCGCGGCGCCCTCGTACTCCGACGTGCAGCGGCTGATCGGGTGACAGTCGTTGCCTTGCTCACCATCGACGCAGGTCCGGCCAGATCGTAAGGTATGCTAAGCATGTGTCCGACCCTGCCCAAGACCGGTCGCTGGCGAGCCACCTGCGGCTCTCGGTCGTGCGGTTGAACCGCAGGCTACGGGCACAGCGAACCAGCGAGGACCTCTCGCTGACCCAGATCTCCGCGCTGTCCACTTTGCACAAGTGCGGCGCGATGACCCCGGGTCAGCTGGCCGCGAAGGAAGGCGTGCAGCCTCCGTCGATGACGCGGGTGATCGCGGCGCTCGAAGAACTGGCCTACGTCGAGCGCACGCCGCATCCCACCGATGGCCGCCAGGCGATCGTGGCGATCACCGACAAGGGGCTCGAGTACGTGCACGCGACGATCTCCGCGCGTGAGGCCTGGCTGGACGGAAAACTGGCGGAACTGAGCGGCGAGGAGCGCGAAGTGCTCTCCAGAGCCGCCGAGATCATCGACAGGATGGCGGGCCACGGCTGACGCCCCCACCCTCGTCGCGGGAGGCGACAACACGGCGTGAGCATCACGGGTAGCGCAGCTCAGACATCTGTTCCCGAACCCGTTACGCCATCAGCCGTAGCCGCCCGACCGGACAAACCGCGCAGCGGCATGTTCGCGTCCCTGCGAGTGCGCAACTACCGGCTGTTCTTCTCCGGCCAGATCATCTCCAACGTCGGCACGTGGATGCAGCGAATCGCGCAGGACTGGCTCGTGTTCACGCTGAGCGGCTACGACCCGGTCGCGCTCGGCATCGCGGTCGCACTGCAGTTCACGCCCACGCTGCTCCTGTCGCTGTGGGCCGGGGTGCTCGCCGACCGTGTCGACAAGCGCAAGCTGCTCATCGCCATTCAGGCGGGCACGCTCGTGCAGGCCGCCGTGCTCGGCGTGCTGGTGCTCACCGACGTTGCCGTGCTGTGGCACGTGTACCTGCTGTGCTTCGTGCTCGGCATCCTCTCGGCGCTCGAGGTGCCGACGCGGCAGTCGTTCGTCGCCGAGATGGTCGGCAAGAACCAGGTCGCCAACGCCGTGGCGCTCAACTCGTCGATCTTCAACATGGCCAGGATCGTCGGGCCCGCCATCGCCGGGTTCGCGATCGTGGCTGTCGGCACCGGCTGGCTGTTCGTCGCCAACGCGGTGAGCACCCTCGCCGTGATCGCCGGGCTCGCGCTCATGAAGGCCGACCAGCTCTTCCGGGGACCGGCGGTCGAGCGCGGGAAGGGGCAGCTTCGCGAGGGCCTTCGCTACGTGCGCGGACGTTCGGATCTCATGACGGTGATGGTGCTCGTCTTCTTCGTGAGCACGTTCGGCATCACGTTCTTCACGTCACTGGCGATCGTGGCGGGCAACGTCTTCGGGACCGAGGCCGACGGTTACGGCATGCTCTCCACGCTGCTCGCGGTCGGCACCTTCACGGGCGCGCTGGCCTCGGCGCGCAGGGGCAGCAGGCGCAAGCCGAGCGTGCGGGTGCTGCTGCTGTCGGCGTTCGCGCTCGGGGCGATCGAGTTCGGGACGGCGTTCATGCCGACGTACCTGGCGTTCGGTCTCGCGCTGGTGCCGCTGGGGTTCGCGACGATCACATTCCTCAACACGGCCAACGCGCTCGTACAGACGTCGGTCAGCCCGCAGATGCGGGGCCGCGTGATGGGCCTGTACGTGCTGGTGTTGATGGGGGGCAACCCCGTCGGCGGGCCGATGACGGGCTGGATGGCCGAGACGTTCGGCGGGCGCTCGCCGTTCTACCTCGGCGGGGCGATCGCTGCGCTCGCGGTGGTGGTGTGCGCGGTGGTCCTCTACCGTGCGCGACGGACCCCCTTGCGTAGCGGGATGAGGTTAGGCTAACCTCATACATGTCCGCTTCGTGGTGGGAGCGGCAGTCAGTTCGGGAACGGGCGGGGCCCCGGGTNGGTAACACCGACCCGGGGCCCCGTTCCTGTCCGCACCTGTATACGAACTGGCCCCCAAGGCCACCTTCGGTGCACTCAATGTAACAAAGGTGGCCTTGGGGGCCGTCAGGTCCTCCGTCCCGCGAAGGGGTCAGGGGAGGAGCAGGCCGTTGCGGCCGGCCTTGGCGTCCTCGAAGCGCTTGCCGATCTCGGCCCAGTCGAAGACGTTCCACAGGGCGTTGACGTAGTCCGGCTTCACGTTCTTGTACTGCAGGTAGAACGCGTGCTCCCACACGTCAACCAGCAGGATCGGCGTGGTCGGCAGGATCAGGTTGTTGTGGTGGTCGCGCAGCTGCTGGGTGATCAGCGTCTTGCCGATCGGGTCCCACGACAGCGCGCCCCAGCCGTTGCCCTGGATCGTGGTGCAGACGGCGGTGAACTGCGCCTTGAACTTGTCAAAGGAGCCGAACGCGTCGTCGATCGCCGCGGCGAGCTCGCCGGTCGGCTTGTCGCCACCGTTCGGCGACAGGATCTTCCACCACACGACGTGGTTGGCGTGACCGGCGAGGTTGAACGCGAGCGTGGTCTCGAGGCCGACGATCGAGCCGAAGTCGTTGGCGTCCCGCGCGGCGGCGAGCTTCTCGAGGGTCTGGTTCGCGCCGTTCACGTACGTCTGGTGGTGCTTGCTGTGGTGCAGTTCGTTGATCTCACCCGAGATGTGCGGCTCGAGGGCGCCGTAGTCGTAGTCGAGATCGGGGAGCTCGTACGTGGGCATTAGCCCTCCTTCTTCCGTGCTTTCGACACAAGTCCTTCAGGTTGCAAACCTAGTAGCCAGCCGATTCGCTGGCTAACCGGGCCGCTGCCAGTTGACCTTGCTATGTCGAGCTAACTGGAGGTCAAGAGGGTGTTACGACGCTCACGCGGCCCGGTGGTCCTCGATCGTGCGGGCGAGGTCGGCCAGCACGGCGATGTTGAGCTCGAAGGCCATCAGCGTCTCGTCCACGACGCGCTGGCGCTCGGCCTCGTCCCAGGGTGCCCCGTCCAGCAGCGCGCGGTAGCGCTTGCGGAACACCGACGGGCTGCCGAGCGTGGCGAAGTCGTAGAACAGCGCGCCGGGGCCGGTGACGCCGTAGGTGCGCTTGAGCAGGGAGCCGACCACCTGGCCGCCCGCGAGGTCGCCGAGGTAGCGCGTGTAGTGGTGCGCGACGTAGCCGCCCGCCCAGTCGAACGCGACCGAGCGCAGCCTGCGCACGTACTCCTCGGTCGCGGGCACGGGCTCGATCTCGGCCCGCCAGTTCGGGCCCGCGAGGAACTCGAGGTCGGCCACCAGTGCGGGGGTGCGGCGCAGCTCGTCGATCACGAACGGCGCGCCGACTGGATCGTCGGCCATCGCGTCGGACGCCGCTTCGAGAGTCGAGTAGATGAAGTAGTACTGCGCGGCGAGCCGGGTGTAGCCCTCGAGGCTCAGCGCTCCGTCGAGCAGGGCGCCCATGTAGACCGAGCCGTGCGCGCGGTCGTGCACCTGCTTCGTGGACTCGCGCAGTGTCTGCGAGAACGCCGTCACCGTCATCACGCCCTCCTCGTTCTGACACGTTGTCAGAACGAGCGTAGGCGAAACTCCGTAGTTAGGCTACCCTTATTTCGGGCTACCGGCGGGTTTTACTCCGACCGCGCGCAGGATGAACGCCAACGCGGTGCCGATGGCGGCCTCGAGCTCCTCCGGTGGAACGTCCACCACCTGCCGCGCGCCGAGCGCCGCGGTGATCATGGGAACGACGATCGCGGGGTCCTGCTCCGGGAACACCCCGCTCGCCACGCCCTCCGCCAGGATCCCGCGCAGCTCTTCGGTGATCGGGTCGGCGTGCGCGGCGATCCGGCGGTACGACGACGGCGCGAGCGCGGACGCCAGCGTGCTGCCCGGCGGCAGGTGGTGGTCGGCGAGCGAACGCAGCTGCAGCCGGACGAACGTCGCGAGCTTCTCAACCGGGTCCGGCGCCGCGGCCACCGCCTCGCTCAGTCGCGTCACGTACTGAGCGGCCTCCTGCTCGACGAACGCGACGAGCAGGTGCTCCTTGTCGGGGAAGTGGTTGTAGATCGCCGTGCGGCCGACGCCGGCCTCCGCGGCCACGCCCGCGAGCGTGATCGCGTCGAACCCGCGCTCGTAGAGCTGGTTGCGCAGCGCGTCGAACACCCTCGTGCGGACCTGCTCGCGATGCTCGTGCAGCGAGCCACCGATGATCTTGGGCATCCGCGCACCTCCCGTGAAGGGTCAGGTTACCGGCCAGGCGTGCACGGGCTCGCCCGCTTTCGCCAGCTCGAGGTACCTCGCCAGCATGGTGGCCAGCGCCGTGTCCCGGTCCATCCCCCTGGCCTGCGCGTTCGCGACGGTCTCCCGCTGCCACGCCGCGCCCGTCCGCTTGGTGACGCAGCGACGTTCGATCACCCCGAGGTAGCGGTCGGCCGCGGCGTCCGAGACGTCCGAGTTGCGCAGCCCCTCGCGGGCGAGGGGGAGCAGGACGCGCAGCGCCAGCTCGTCGGGCGGCAGCCAGCCGTTGCCGGGCCAGTAGAGCTGCGCGTCGAAGCCGTTGCGGGCTCCCGCGTACAGGTTCTCCTCCGCCGCCTGGAACGACATCTGTGTCCACACGGGCCGCTCCTGCTCCGCCAGAGCCCGCTGCGCGCCGTAGAAGAACGCCGCGTTGGCCATCATGTCGAGCACCGTCGGGCCCGCCGGCAGCACCCGGTTCTCGACGCGCAGGTGCGGCTTGCCGTCCACGACGTCGTACACCGGCCGGTTCCACCGCCACACGGTGCCGTTGTGCAGGCGCAGCTCGGAGAGCTTCGGTGCGAGCCCCGACTCCAGCGCCTCCATCGGCTCTTCCTCGTCGGTCTCCGGCAGCAGCCCTGGGAAGTAGCGGACGTTCTCCTCGAAAAGGTCGAAAATGGACGTGATCCAGCGTTCGCCGAACCACACCCTCGGCCGCACGCCCTGGTTCTTCAGCTCCTCCGGGCGCGTGTCGGTGGCCTGGAGGAACAGCGGGATGCGCGTCTCCTGCCACAGCGCCTTGCCGAGTAGGAACGGAGAGTTCGCGCCGAGCGCCACCTGCACGCCAGCCAGGCACTGCGCGGCGTTCCAGTGCGCGGCGAACTCCTCGGGCGCCACCTGCAGGTGCAGCTGGACCGACGTGCACGCCGCCTCGGGCAGGATCGACTCGGCGTAGGTGCGCAGCCGCTCCGGCTGCTGCCCCGGCAGCCCGGTGCCCTCCAGTGAGAGCAGCGTGTGCTCGCCGCGGGCGGCGAGGATCCGGTCGTTGAGCAAGGAGTAGCGGGCGCTGTTGGTGAGCCATTTCTGGTCGAAGTGCTCGTTGCTCAGCGTCGGCAGGATGCCGATCACGGCGAGGTGCGCGCCCGTCTCCTCCGCCTTGGCGTTCGCCATGCCGAGGTAGGCGTGCAGGTCGTCCTCCAGCTGCAGCGCGGAGTCGCCGTCCAGCGGCCGCGGCGGCACGTTGAGCTCCAGGTTGTGCTGCGAGAGCTCCGTGGTGAACGACGGGTCGTCGAGTGCTTCGAGCACGGCGGCGTTCGACATCGACGGCCGCATCGCCGCGTCGACGAGGTTCAGCTCCACCTCGAGCCCGATGTGCTTGCGGGGAAAGGAGAAACTGCCGTCCGCGAGCATCCGCGCCAGGGTGTCGAGACAGCGCTGCATCTTGCGGCGGTATCGCCCCCTGTCCCGTGGGTTGAAGGAGTCCGGTGACACGTCCTTGCCCATGGCGTATCCCTTTTCAACCTCGGCCACGGCTCCCCGAAACGCCCCGGCGTTGTCCCTGCCAGGCGAAAACGTTGGCATATGAGGGGGGCCGGAGCTAGCGGCCAAACTAGTGCCGTCCGTCACCTCCTGCTAACGGAGCGCAAGCAACACCTGTTCGCACCAGAGAAGTACCCAGCATTCGGAGCACCGACGCCTCGGCGTGCGGCGGATGGGAGACTCGGCAGGTGGCGCCGTTGATCTACCTCGAGGATCCCGCCGACGGACGGCTCGACGAGTTCCGTGATCTCACGACCGCCGACCGCAGGCCCGACCGGCCCGGCGGCCGCGGTCTCGTGATCGCCGAGGGCACCGTCGTCGTCCGCAGGCTCATCGAGTCCCGGTACCGGGTGCGGGCGCTGCTCGGCGTCGAACGGCGCTTCGCCGAGCTCGCCGAGGACCTCGCGGACGTCACCGCGCCCGCGTACGTCACGTCGGCGGACACGATGGCGAACGTCGTGGGCTTCCACCTCAACCGGGGCGTGCTCGCCGTCGCCGACCGCGTGCCGCGGCCGCCGCTCGAGGAGATCCTCGCCGGGGCGCGCGTGCTCGCCGTGCTGGAGGGCGTCGGCGACCACGAGAACCTCGGCTCGCTGTTCCGCAACGCCGCCGCGCTGGGCGTCGACGGCGTGCTGCTCGGCCCCGGCTGCGCCGATCCGCTGTACCGGCGCAGCGTGCGCGTGTCGATGGGGCACGTGCTGCGGGTGCCCTTCACCGGTCTCGACGACTGGCCCGGCGCGCTCGACATCGTGCGCGACCACGGCTTCCGGGTCGCGGCGCTGACCCCGAGGCCCGACGCGGTCGAACTCACTAAACTGCCGTCGGTCGCGGGCGAGCGGGTGGCGCTCATGCTGGGCTCCGAGGGGCACGGCCTCTCGGAACAGGCGCTCGCCTCGGCCGACCTGGCCGTGCGGATCCCGATGGCGAGCGGGGTGGACTCGCTCAACATCGCCACCGCGGCGGCCGTGGCGTTCTACGAGGTGACAGGGCGGGGTTGAGGTGGCGGGGGGCGCCGAGGTGGAGCTCCGGGTACGGGGCGACCGGGCGATGCTGGCGGGTGGAGTGAACGCGCACGAGGTCGACCCGCGTTCGCTCGCGCTCGACGCCGACCTCGCCGACGCGCTGCACGAGTGGGCACGCGTGGCCTCCGCCGTGCGCAGGACGGGCAGCGGCGAGGGCGGTGACGTGGTGTCGCGCCGGGGCAGGCAGCTCGCCGGCCGTGTCGCGGAGTCGCTGGGCGTCTCGGTGAGCTACTGGGACCCGGTGACCGACCGGACGCTCGTGGTGCCCGCTCCCGAGCGCGAGCCGGTGGCCCCCCGGGCTTCCCGGCTCACACGGCTGATCGGCTCACGGCCGGGTGTCGACGAGCGGACTCCGTGGGGCACGGGCCTCATCGTGGCCGTGTTCCTCGGTGTCTTCGTGATCGTGGCGATGCTGGCGCTGGTGAGCACGCTCGCCACGGAGACGACCGAGTGGGTCGGCCTGGTGGCCGCGCTCGTGGTCAGCGCGGGCCTCGCGCCGTCGCTGTGGCTGGGGCGCAGGCTGCCGATCGTGCGCTGGGTGGTGCTCGGCGTCGCGTCCGGCGTCGCGTTGTCCTGGATCGGGGTACTGATCATCGTGTTCTGAGGGGCACAATCCGGACATGACGGATCCGTTGGAACGGCTGCGGGCCATCTGCCTGTCGCTGCCGGAGACCACGGAGCGGCTCAGCCACGGCGAGCCCACGTGGTTCGTGCGGGACCGCAAGACGTTCGTCACCTACGCCGACCACCACCACGACGACCGCGTGGCGTTCTGGTGCGCCGCGCAGCCGGGCACGCAGGAGGCGCTCGTCGCGCAGGATCCCGGCCGGTTCTTCCGGCCGCCCTACGTCGGCCACCGGGGGTGGCTCGGGGTGTGGCTGGACGTGACCGTCGACTGGGCGGAGATCGCCGAAATCGTCACCGACGCCTACCGGCAAGTTGCCCCGAAGGGGTTAGTGGCCCAGTTGGACCAATAGTGGGTTTCTCCAGGTCGGCAACGTAATATGGAACACCCTGAAAGGCTCCATTCGGGCGACAGGTAGTTTGGCGGCCATGGCTTCGTCGATCACACCAGACGTGTGCAATGTCGTGGTTACGGGCGGTAGCGGCTTCATCGGGCGCGCTCTGGTGGCGGCGTTTCGCCAGCGCGGTGCCCGCGTCACGGTCGTCGACCGTCAACCGGGGACCGTCGAGGACGAGGGCGTCACGCACATCCAGGGCGATCTCGCAGACCCCGCCATCCGGGAGCGGGCCATCCTGCCAGGCACGGACGGCATCGTCCACCTCGCGGCCATCACCTCGGTGCTGAAGTCCAGGGAGATGCCCGCCAAGACGTACTCGGAGAACGTCGCGATCACCCACGAGCTGCTCGAGCTCGCGCGGATGCACGGCGTCCCGAAGTTCATCCTGGCCTCCACGAACGCCGTGGTCGGCGACGTGGGCACCAGCACGATCACCGAGGACCTCGCGCTTGCCCCGCTCACCCCGTACGGCGCCACCAAGGCGGCCTGCGAGATGCTCATGTCGGGTTACGCGGGCGCCTACGGCATGACCACGTGCGCGCTGCGCTTCACCAACGTCTACGGGCCCGGGATGTCACACAAGGACAGCTTCGTGCCGCGCCTCATGCGGGCCGCGCTGACCGAATCGGGTGTGAAGGTCTACGGCACCGGTGAGCAGCGGCGCGACCTGGTGTTCCTCGACGACGTCGTGCGCGGCATCCTGCTCGCCTTCGACTCCGGTCACGTCGGCAGGGCGATCGTCGGCGCGGGCCGGTCCGTGTCCGTGCTCGACCTCATCGAGACGGTTCGGGAGGTCACCGGCTGCCCGATCCCGGTCGAGCACGTGCCGGCGCCGGGCGGGGAGATGCCCGCCGTGGTCGTCGACATCTCGCGCAGCGCCGACACCATCGGCTACACGCCCGCCTACGACCTCAAGGCCGGCCTGGCTGCCACCTGGCAGTACTTCCTCGACCACGACAGGCAGAAAGTGCGCTGAGTGACCGGGTTCCTGCGCCGCCACTGGCTTCTGCTCCTCCTGCTCGCGGGCGGCATCACCCTCCGTGTGCTGACGTGGCTCGCGTACCAGCCCGCGCTGCTCTACATAGACACGTTCCGCTACCTCGACAACCTCGAGGCGCTGCGGCCGACCGATCTGAACCCGCTCGGCTACACGGTGGTCCTCAAGGGGCTGCTGTCGCTCGGCGGGTTCGGGTTCGTCGCGGCCGTGCAGCACGTCGTGGGTGTGCTCATCGCGCTGGCGCTGTACTCGCTCACCCGCCGCTACACCTCCCGCACGTGGCTCGCCGCGATCGTGGCGGCGCCGGTGCTCCTGGACGCCTACCAGCTCCAGATCGAAGAGAACGTCATGTCGGAGGTGTGGTTCCAGGCCCTCCTCGTCGGCGCGCTCTGGGTGTTGCTCTCGCGCGGCGAGCCGAGGTGGTGGCGGGTGGCGCTGGCCGGCGTGCTGGTCGCCGCCGCGGTGCTCACGCGGACCATCGGCATCACGGTCGTGTTGCCGATGGCGCTGTACCTGGTGCTGGCTGGTGGCGCGTGGCGTAGCCGCGCGGGCTGGAAACGCATCGGCGTCCGGACCCTCGCGGGCGCGCTCGGGTTCCTGATCCCGCTGGTCGCGTACGCCGCGTACTTCAATTCGCAGGCCGGCCGGTGGGGTCTGACCGGGGCGCAGGGCAACGTCCTCTACGGGCGCACCGCGGCGATCGCCGACTGCAGTGAGCTGCCCACCGGTGACGCGGGTCTGTTGATCTTCTGTCCTCCCGAGCCGCTGGACGAGCGGCTCAGCATCGACTACTACACGCATTTCCGGTACGGGGACCCGAACTGGCCCTACGTGCCGCTGCCCGACGACCGCACCAAAGAGGAGCTGGCCGACGAGTTCGCGTGGACGGTCATCCGGAATCAACCTGTCGATTTCGTGACGGCTATCCTTCATGACTTCTCGAAGAACTTCGCGCCGGTCAAGACGACGGCCCCCAACGACGTGCCAGTCGAGCGCTGGCAATTCCAGACAATCTACCCGTATCACGACATTGGGGCAGAAAGCGTGCAAATCTACAACGCGACGACGCTTGCCTACGACGGCGTGCTGCCGAGCGTGAACGTCGAGCTCGCCGCCTTCCTCCGGGACTACCAGCTGGGCGGCGGCTACACGTGGGGCCCCGTACTGGCCCTCGCCGGGGTGCTGGGCCTGCTCGGCGCGCTCGGCGTCGGCAAGGCCCGCAGGTCGGGCCTGCGCGCCGCGGCGTTCCTCGCCACCGGCAGCGGGCTCATCGTCCTGCTCGGCTCCGCCGCGTTCGAGTTCTCGTGGCGTTACCAGCTGCCGGCGCTGGTGCTGCTGCCCCTCGGCGGCGCGCTCGGCCTCGCCGCGATGTTCGGGCTCGCCAAGCGTGATCCGGGTTCCGGGGGCCGCAGGCCGAAAATGGCCGACTACCCCGACGAGGTCGACGACGGCGCCGTCGCCGACTTCCGGGCCCGGTACGGCGAGGCGCCGCTGACCCCGCTCGTCGTGGTGATCGCCGCCTACAACGAGGCCAAGGGCATCGGGCCGGTGCTGCGGAACATGCCGACGCACTGCGGCGACCTCTCGGTCTCCACGCTGGTCGTGGTGGACGGCGCGACCGACAACACCGCCGAGGTGGC
Source organism: Prauserella sp. PE36 (assembly GCF_003311655.1). Classification (NCBI taxonomy): domain Bacteria; kingdom Bacillati; phylum Actinomycetota; class Actinomycetes; order Pseudonocardiales; family Pseudonocardiaceae; genus Prauserella; species Prauserella sp. PE36. Next base: position 150,184 of record NZ_QEQT01000111.1, read on the forward strand.
CGAGGACAACGGCGCGTACGTGTGCGTCGCCCCGCGCAACCGCGGCCAGGGTGGCGCGCTGCGGCTCGGCTACCACCTCGCCGCCGAGTACGGCGCCAAGTACATCGTCACCACCGACGCCGACGGTCAGTACGACAACGCCGAGATGCCGATGCTCGTCAAGCCGCTGCTCGACGGCAGCGCCGACTTCGTGACGGGCTCCCGCAGGCTCGGCACGGGACAGTACGACAGCAAGGTCCGCTGGCTCGGCGTTCGCGTTTTCGCCGTTCTCGCCTCAATTCTGACAATGCGGAAGATAACGGACACTTCCTTTGGGTTCCGTGCGATGACCGCGGAATTGGCCACTGCGGTAACACTGCGTGAACCGCAGTATCAGTCGTCCGAGTTGTTGCTCGGCGTGATGGCCAGGGGCGCGCGCGTGCTCGAGGTGCCGATGACGATGCACCTGCGCAACAACGGCCAGAGCAAGAAGGGCCGCAGCCTCAAGTACGGCGCCAACTACGCCAGGGTGATGACCGGGACGTGGCTGCGGGAGTACGTGCTGAGGGGCGGCAAGCGGCGAGCCGCGGCGCCCCGGCCGGTGCGGACGGCCACGGACGCACGCGAAACCGCCTGAGCGTCCCGCTCGCAGACGTAACAAGAAGAACGGCCCCCAGGCTCCGGATTGGAGCCTGGGGCCGTTCTCGTTGAACTGAGGCGCTTTTTTACTGCGACGCGGTCGCTGGGACATTGCCGCGGTGGTAGACGAGCCGGTCGAGCAGCGCGAACTTGAACGCGAAGACGATCGCGTAGCTGCTCAGGTAGGCGACGTCGAGCACGACGATGCGGGTGAAGCCGGAGATCTCGAGCGGTTCGGTGATCATGCCGGCGATCGTGGTGAGGCCGACCGAGGCGACCGCGCCGAGGCCGATCACGACCAGGTAGGGCAGCAGTTCCCGCTTGAAGTCGGGCTTGCCCTTGCGTCCCCAGGCCCAGCGCCGTGCGACGAACCAGTTGGGGATCGCGCCCGCCACGAAGGCGACCGCGCTCGCGGCCGTCGGGCTCGCGCCCCACCACAGCAGTCCGATCAGGGTGACTTGGCTGGCCGCGGTGGCCAGCACGGAGCTGGCACCCGCCCTGACCAGGCGAGCGAAGAACCGCGGCTGGCCAGCGTGCGGCTGCGGCGGCTTGGGCGCGGTTGCGGTTACGGTGCTCACACACCCCATTGTGCCAACCGCCTTTCGGGTGGTGGCAACAGCGTCCTTATTCTTACCGCGGGTTGATGTCAGCCCGTTATTAAGACAAGGTGGACCGGACAAGAGACCGGGGGTGCCGGAGATCAAATCCGGTACACGGTCAGGTAACGATCTGGAGGAAGTCGAGTCGTGCGAGTCCTCGTTCTCGGTGGTGACGGATATCTGGGGTGGCCGACGGCGCTTCACCTCTCGGACCGTGGCCATGAGGTTGCTGTGGCCGATAACTTCGCCCGCAGGAAGTATGATGAAGAGCTGGGCTCCCAGAGCCTGGTAGCCATCGAGGACCTGAGCGTCCGTGTGGCGGCGTGGAAGGAAGTTTCCGGCAAGGAGATGCCCATGTACGTGGGTGACCTTGTCGACGCGGACTTCGTGTACCAGATGGTCCGCGAGTTCCAGCCGGACGCGATCGTCCACTTTGCCGAGCAGCGGGCGGCACCGTACTCGATGATCGACCGTGAGCACGCGGTCTACACGCAGTACAACAACGTTGTCGGCAACCTCAACGTCATGTACGCCATCGCCGAGATCAACCCCGAGATCCACCTGGTGAAGCTCGGGACGATGGGTGAGTACGGCACGCCGAACATCGACATCGAAGAGGGTTGGATCGAGATCGAGCACAACGGTCGCAAGGACCGGATGCTCTACCCGAAGAAGCCGGGCTCGTTCTACCACCTGTCCAAGGTGCACGACTCGCACAACATCGAGTTCGGCTGCCGGATCTGGGGTATGCGCGCCACCGACCTCAACCAGGGCGTGGTGTACGGGCAGCAGACCGAGCAGACGGTCCGCGACCCGCGCCTGGCGACCCGCCTCGACTACGACGCCGTGTTCGGCACCGTGCTGAACCGCTTCGTGATCCAGGCCGTGCTCGGCCAGCCGCTCACCGTGTACGGCAAGGGCGGCCAGACGCGCGGCATGCTGGACATCCGCGACACCGTCGAGTGCCTGCGCCTCGCGGTTGAGAACCCGGCCGACCGCGGTGAGTTCCGCGTGTTCAACCAGATGACCGAGAGCTTCTCGGTCAAGGGGGTCGCCGAGCTGGTGGCCGAGACCTTCCCCGGTCCGGTTCAGATCGACTACCTGGAGAACCCCCGCTGGGAGCTGGCGGAGCACTACTACAACGTCAAGCACACCGGTCTGATCGAGCTCGGCCTCAAGCCGCACCTGCTCTCCGACACGCTCATCGAGTCGCTGTTCCCCATCGTCGAGGAGAACAAGCACCGGGTGAACATGGAGAACATGCTGCCCAAGGTCAAGTGGGCCAGCCCGAAGAACAGCTGATCGCCTGAAGCTCCCCAAGGCCACCTTTGTCGCGTTCAGCGCGACAAAGGTGGCCTTGGGTGCTTTTGGCGTCGTTACCCCCGCTGGCTGCGGACGCCGAGCAGGACGTCCTCCCACGCAGGCACCGCGGGGTGGTTCTTCTTCCGCTTCGGCTTCGCCGGGCGGGCCTGCGGCTCGGGTTCCGGCAGCAGCGCGTCCGGGTCCTCGGCCGCGACGCGCGGCATCTCCGTGGTGTCGTCGTCGCTCGGCTCCGGGATCGGCGCCTCGATGACCTTCGCCCCCGCGTCCGCCCGGTAGTCGAGCGTGGGCTGCTCGTCGTCGTCCGGCCGGTCCACGGCCCTCGGCACGCGGTAGGAGTTCGGGTCCAGCAGTGCCTCGGCGAGCTCGTCGATCGCGGTCACCGTGCCGCCGTGCGCGCCGGGGGAGAACGCCCAGTGCGCCCGGTTCTCCGACCGGCCCGCCATCCACTGCAGCCCGACGACCCACCTGCCGTCCTCGCCGCGCCACGAGTCCCACGTCGCCTGTGAGTAGTCCTGCCCGCGCACGCCGAAGGAGTACGCGACGACCTCGCCGAGCGTCTGCACGTCGGGGCCGTCCTCGCGCACGGGGTGTGCCTGCTGAGCGAGTTCGGCGGTGCGGGATCGCTCCAGCAGCACCGGGTAGGCGAAGCGCTCGACGCGCTGGAGCGGCACTCCGGCGGTGCTGGCGACCTGCTCCACCGACTCGCCCGCCCTGATCCGGGCCTGAATTTCGCGTGGTCGCATGTGGCTCTCCAGCTCGATCTCGATCTGGCCGAGGCGGGTGATGTCGCCGCGGGCGGCCGCGCGCAGCCGTTCGTCCGCAGGCAGCAGGAAACGCTCGCGGCGTGCCGGGTCTTCGCACACGATGGACTTACCGTCCTCGTGTAGCCCCACCACCCGTAGCGTTCGCATTCCCGCCTCCCATAGCGCGTTCACCGTGATAGGTGTCCACGGTAGAACGGCGCGTCGCCTTGACCGGCGAGGCGCGCCGAGTCCCGCGCACATCCATCTCAGTGATTTCCGGCCCGGCGAAAGGCCCACAGACGCAGTGAAGGCCACCTTCACTGCGTTGACCGCAGGGATGGTGGCCTTCACTGCAAGGGGATCGCCTACTTGGCGAGCTGCTCGACGACCCAGTCGACGCACTTGGTCAGCGCGGTGATGTCGTCCGGCTCGATGGCGGGGAACATGCCGACGCGCAGCTGGTTGCGGCCGAGCTTCCGGTACGGCTCAACGTCCACGATCCCGTTGGCGCGCAACGTCTTCGCCACGAGGGCCGCGTCGATGTCGTCGGAGAAGTCGACGGTGCCGACGACCTGCGAGCGAAGCGAGGGGTCGCTCACGAACGGCGTCGTGTAGCTCGTCTTCTCGGCCCACTCGTACAGGCGGCCGGAGGATTCCCTTGTGCGCGAGGTGGTCCAGTCGAGTCCGCCGTTCGCCAGCATCCACTCGATCTGGTCGACGAGCAGGAACAGCGTCGCCACGGCGGGCGTGTTGTACGTCTGGTCCTTGCGCGAGTTGTCCAGCGCGGTGGGCAGCGAAAGGAACTCCGGCACCCAGCGGTCGGAGGAGCCGATCTCGCCGACGCGCTCGATCGCGGCGGGGGACATCAGCGCGATCCACAGCCCGCCGTCCGAGGCGAACGACTTCTGCGGCGCGAAGTAGTAGACGTCGAAGTCCTCGGCCTTCACCGGCAGGCCGCCCGCGCCCGACGTCGCGTCGATCGCGACGAGCGCGCCCTCGCTACCCTCTGGCCGCCGCACCGGAACGGCCACACCCGTCGAGGTCTCGTTGTGCGCCCAGCCGACGAGGTCGGCGCCCTGCTGGTAGGCGATCTCGGGCGCGCTGCCTGGCTCGCCCTTGACGACGATCGACTCGCCGAGGAACGGCGCCTTGTTCGTCACGGTCGCGAACTTCGAAGAGAACTCACCGTAGGTGAAGTGCTGTGCCCGCTCGCGCACCAGACCGAAGGCGGCCGCGTCCCAGAACGCCGTCGTGCCACCGTTGCCGAGCACCACCTCGTAGCCCTCGGGCAGGCCGAACAGGTCGGTCAGGCCGGCGCGCACTCTGCCGACGAGGGACTTGACCGGCTTCTGCCGATGGGAGGTGCCGAGGACGTTCGCACCCTCTTTGGCGAGGCTTGCGAGCTGCTCCTGGCGAACCTTGGACGGTCCGCACCCGAACCGGCCGTCGGAGGGCTTGAGCTCTGCGGGAAGGGTCAACTCAGCGGCTTCGGTCATGCCCGTAGTCTTTCACGCCCGCCAGCCGGCCTCGTCCACGCCGCCGGGCACCGGTGCCGATGGGTCGTATGGGGTGCGCGTGAACACGAACGTCGCCAGGTCGAGGTGGGTCGGCGTGCCGTCGGAGGCCCTGCCGACCGTGAGGGTCTCGCCCGCGTAGTAGCCGTCGAGGCCGAGCCAGCGGTCCTCACCGAGCGGCCGGAACCGCGAGGCGCGGCCCGCGCCGGTCGCCGGTACCAGGTCGAGCCAGCCGTTGCCCAGCACACGCAAGTGGTACGGCGCCGGGCCCCAGTGCCAGAGCCCGGTGAGCGGCAGCAGCGAGCGGTCGATGTCGGCGGGCTTCCACTCGGCGGGCAACGGCGGCTCGTAGTCGTCGGCGATCGAGATGAGGTCGGTGACGAGGGAGAGGATGCCGACGCCCGCGGTGGTGTTGGCGAAGGCGACCGCGCCGGTCTGGGTCGCCGGGTCGATCAGCGTGCACGCCAGGAAGCCGGGCATCGAACCGGTGTGCCCGGCCAGCCGCTTGCCGTTCACGCGGACGAGCTGGAGGCCGAGTCCGTAGCCCGCGTTCCACACGTCGCCGTCGTCGACCGTCGCCACCTCGCGCATCTCGGCCACGGTGTCCTGGCTCAGCACGTCGCCGGTGCGTCCGCCGACGAACGCCGTGAAGCTCGCGAGGTCGTCGAGACACGACCACAGCTGTCCCGCCGGCGCCATGGCCCCGGCGTCGTACGCGGGCTCGGGCAGCACGACGTCGGCGAAGGGGTGTACCGCGCAGCCCTCCGCGTGCCTGCCGCTGGGGGCCGCCGTCGTGTTGGTCATGCCGAGCGGTTCGAGCACCTCGGCGCGTAGCGCGTCGAGCCAGCTCGTGCCGCGCAGCCTGGCGACCAGCTCGCCGAGCGTGCCGTACCCGACGTTGGAGTAGTGGAATCGGCGGCCGGGCCGGTGTTTGACCTCCTCCGCGGTGAGGCTCGCGCTCAGGTCGGTCCACGTGCCGCCGGGCGAGCGCTCCCACCACGCGCCGGGCGACTCGGAGGTGAGTCCGCTGGTGTGCGAGAGCAGCTGGGCGATGGTCGACCCGCCGAAGCTTGTGCCGGGCACGTGCTTGTCGAGCGGGTCGGCGAGGTCGAGCCTGCCCTCGTCGCGCAGCCGGAGCACCACGGTGGCGACGAGCGACTTGGTGATCGAGCCGATGCGGTACTGCGTCGCGTTGTCGGGCGGCGTTCCGTCGACGGCGCCACGCGCGCCCGACCACACGATCTCGCCGTCCCGGACCACCGCGGCGGCCAGCGACGGTGCGCGGCCGCTCACCTGCTCGGTCGCGATCCGGCGGAGGAGGACGAGTTCGGTGGTAGGGAGCATGGCGGCCATGTTAGCCAGCCCGCAGTGAAGGCCACCTTCACTGCGTTCAACGCAGTGAAGGTGGCCTTCACTGCGGTTGGGTGGGCGGCTAGGTGAGCAGGCCCCGTTCCATCGCGGTGGTCACCGCGGCGGTCCGGTCGGACACGTCGAGCTTGTTGAACACCCGCAGCAGATGCGTCTTCACGGTGGCCTCGCTGATGTGCAGCGCCCTGCCGATGTCGGCGTTGGTGCCGCCCTTCGCGACCAGTCGCAGCACCTCCCGCTCACGCGGGGACAGGGGCTGGGCGGCGGGAGCGCGCACCTGGTTCATCAGCCGTCCCGCCACCGACGGCGCCAGCACGGTCTCGCCTCGCGCCGCCGCCCTTACCGCCTCCGCGAGCTCGGTGCGCGAGGCGTCCTTGAGCAGGTAGCCCGCCGCCCCGGCCTCCACGGCACGCAGGATGTCGGCGTCGGTCTCGTAGGTCGTGAGCACCACGATCCGTCGCCCCGGCGTGGTCGCGAGGATCGCCCTGATCGCGCCGACCCCGTCGAGCCCCGGCATGCGCAGGTCCATGAGGATCACGTCGGGTTCCTTGACGCGGTCGAGCGCGACGGCCTCGTCGCCGGAGCTCGCCTCGCCCACCACGGTGAGATCGGCCTCCGCCTCCAGCATCCCGCGCAGGCCCTCACGGACCACCGGGTGGTCGTCCACCAGCACGATCCGGATCACGCGGGTACCTCCAGCTCCACCGTGGTCCCCTCCCCGCGTCCGGTGTGGATGCTCAGGGTGCCGCCCGCGTCCTCTGCCCGCGCCCGCATGCCGCGCAGCCCGAAGCCCTCGGCCGCTCCCTGCCGGAACCCCGCGCCGTCGTCGGTGACCGCCAGCCGGACACCAGAGTCCGTAGTGGACAAACGAACCGTCACCGCCGTGGCGTCCGCGTGCTTGCGCACGTTCGCGAGCGCCTCCTGTGTCGCGCGCAGGAGCACCACCTCTACGGCGGTGACCAGGCGAGGCAGCGGTTCGATCTCACATGCCGTGCCCATGCCGGTCTCCTCGCCGAAACGCTCCACCTGGCGGCGGACGGCGTCGGTGAGCGAACCGGCATGCAGGGCCGACGGGGTGAGCGCCGTGACCATCGCGCGGGCCTCGGCGAGGTTCTCCCTCGCCGTCGTGGTGGCCAGTTCGAGGTGCCTGCGCGCGGCGGGCGGGTCGGTGTCCAGTTCGGACTCGGCGGCCTGGGTGAGCGCGACGATGCTGGTGAACCCCTGCGCGAGCGTGTCGTGGATCTCCCTGGCCAGCCGGTCGCGTTCGGCCGAGGTGCCCGCCTCGTGCGAGAGCCGGGCCACCTCGGCGCGGCTTGCCTCGAGCGAGGCGATCAGCTGCGCCTGCCGCTCGTTCTGCTCTCCCAGCTTGGTGATGATGTAGCCGAGCAGCAGGCCCATCACGCAGAACACCGCCGCCGACGGGCCGAGCTCACGCACCACCGTGCCGAAGGAGTCGTCGCTGAGCAGCCCGTCGCGCGCCACGGGCGCGAAGCTGAACGCCACCACGGCCGGCGCCGCGAAGCGCGGCGGCAGCAGCCAGAACGTCTGCGAGATCACGGCTGGCGTCACCCAGGCCGCGTCGCCGACGAACGCGATGGCCCCGAGGAACAGCACGAGCTCACCGGCGAGCCAGCGCAGCGCGACACCGGCGGGCAGCTCGGGATGGCCGTCGTGGTGCGGCCGGTGCCCGAGGTACCAGGCACCCAGCGCGACGAGCAGCGCGGTCGACGCCGCCTTGGCCCACGTGGGGTCGTCGCGCTGCACCCACACGGTGACGATCGCGCCGGTGTAGACCAGGAGGTAGAACAGCTCCCAGTACCGCAGCATCCCGCGGGTGACCAGCGCCTCGAAGCCTACTCGCGGCGGTTGGTCCACCGGAACACCAGCCGGCACAGCAGCAGCCCCGCCACGCACCAGGCGCCCAGCACCAGCGCCGTCAGTCCGAGTTCCCATTGCCCCGCAATCTCGTATCGGGCCGCCTCGTCCGGCAGGAACACCGAGCGCAGGCCCTGGCACATCCACTTGACCGGGAAGAACGACGACACGCTCACCATAGCCGCGGGCAGGGCCGACACGGGCGTGATGAAAACGCCCGAGATGAACTGCAGCGCGAGGTAGACGATGTTCATCCCGGCGGCGGCGCCGTTCACCGAGCGAGCCAGCGAGCTGGCCGCCACGCCCAGCGCGGCGCAGCCGGTGACCCCGAGCACGAAGATCCACGCGAAGGTCAGCCACTTCCCCGGCGCCGTGGGCAGCGTGAGGTCGAACAACCACACGGCTATCGCCAGCATGAGGGCCGCCTGCGCGAGGCTCGACACCGCGACCAGGACCATCTTGCCGAGGAAGTACGACAGCGCGGGCATCGGCGTGCCGCGCAGGCGTTTCAGCGTGCCGTCCTCGCGGTCGAGCGCGACACCGATGCCCATGCTCACGAACGACGTGGAGATGATCCCCGCGCCGATCATGCCCGCGGCGAAGAGCTGGCTCGCTGGCAGACCGGTCTCGGGGTAGACGTCCCCGAACACCGACCCGAGCAGCACCAGCAGCAGCACGGGCAGCGAGAACGTGAAGACCACGGTCTCCTTCTGCCGGAAGAACTGCCTGAGCTCCACGGCGCCTCGCGCGAGCCCGATGGCGAGGGCGCCGCGAGCGGTCACCGCGGTCATGAGCGCTCCCCGATCAGCTCCAGGTAGGTGTCCTCCAGGCTCGGCCGCGTGATCGTCAGCCCGGCGAGCTCCCCACCCCCAGCGGAGAGCTCGTTGACGAGCGTGGTCGGCCGCTGTGTGCGCCGTTCGTGCACGCCCTCGGCGTCGGTCCAGCGGACGACGGCCTCCGCCTCGGCCCTCCCGCCGAGCGTGGCCGGAGTGCCCTCGGCTACCACGCGCCCGCCCGCGAGCACCGCGACGCGGTCGGCGAGCGCCTCGGCCTCGTCGAGGTAGTGCGTGGTGAGCAGGATCGTGGTGCCGTCGGCGGCGAGCCGCTCGATCAGTGCCCAGAACCGGCGCCGGACCTCGGGGTCGAAGCCGGTGGTCGGTTCGTCGAGGAACAGCAACTCCGGCCTGCCGATGATGCCGAGCGCCACGTCAAGCCTGCGGCGCTGACCGCCGGACAGCGTGCGGATGCGCGAGCCCGCCTTCTCCTCCAGTCCGACGAGGTGCACGACTTCGCCGGGGTCGCGCGGGTGCGGGTAGTACCCGGCGAAGTGCCGCAGGCTCTCCGCGACGGTCAGCTCGGCCGCGTCGGAGGCTGTCTGCAGCACGATGCCGATCCGCGTCCGCCACGCCCCTCCCGCGCGGCCGGGATCCTCGCCGAGCACACGGACCTCCCCGCTGGTCCTCCTTCGATGCCCCTCGAGGATCTCCACCGTGGTGGTCTTGCCCGCGCCGTTGGGGCCGAGCAGGGCGAAGATCTCGCCCCGCCTGATGTCGAGGTCGATCCCCGCCACGGCGCTCACGCCGGCGTAGTCCTTGCGCAGCCCGTGCACCTCAACCGCGTTCACGTTCTCGATCATCGCCGCTTCCGCTGGGACGGCGGGACGACCGGGCGGTGGAACCGGGTGTCCGTCGAAAGGATGACGCCACGCGTCGGGTCCGTTTCTACGCTCCCTGTCGGGAAGGGGGGTCTGATGGTGGCGACCGAGGCCGCGAAGCGGCGCAGGGGACAGAACGAGCTCGCGGCGGCGCTCGCGCGTGGGCCGGTGGAGGTGCTCGACTTCTTCCTGCCGCTGTGGGCCGGCAGCGCGCTCGGGGCGACGCCGGCGCAGGTCGGTGCGCTGACCGCGCTCGAGACGCTCGTGTCGCTCCTGGTGCGGCCGGTCTCGGGGGTGCTGGCCGACCGGTTCGACCGCGGCAGGCTCGCCGCGCTCGGTGCCGTCCTCTATGGACTGTCGTTCGCCGGGTACGCGGTGACGCCGGGAATCGGCCCGGCGTTCGGGGCGGCCGTGCTCGGTGGCGCGGGCGGAGCGCTGTTCTGGGTCGCGTTGCGAGCGCGGGTCGGCGAGGGCCTCGCCGACGACAGCGGGGTGTTCAGCAAGCTGTTCGCCGCGGAGGGCGCCGGTACGTGGATCGCGTTCGTCGTCGCGATGACGCTCGTGTCGCGCATCGACTACCGGGGTGTGTTCTGGCTCGGCGCGGCCGCTTGCGCTGTGGCCGCCGCGGTGCTGCTGGTGCCGTCGGGGCGGCGCCCGGCAGCCGGCGAGCGGGCGCCGAAGCTCACCGAGCTCGGCAGGCGCATGCGGCCGGTACTCGGGCTCGTGGCGCTGACGGCGCTGGCCGAGGCGGGCGTGGCGTTGCTGTTGTTGCTGCACCTGCAGCGCGGGCATCAGCTGGAACTGGGGGAGATCGCGGCGGTGTTCCTGCCGGGGTTCATCGTCTACAGCACGCTGCCCGACTACCTGCACCGCATCGTGCGCCGGATGGGCCGGACACGGGTGCTGTCGGTGGCTCTCGTGTGCAGCGCGGCGTTCGCGGCGGGGTTGTCGTTCGCGCCGAACCCGTTCGTGCTCGCGGGGATGTGGGTGCTTTCGGCCGTGGCGTTCGCGGCGGCGATCCCGGTGCAGCAGTCGATAGTGGCCGAGGCGGCGGGAGTGAGCCTCGGGCGCGGGATGGGCATCTACGAGAGCGCGACGCTGCTGGGTGCGACCGTCGGCACGTTCACGGCGGGGCTGCTGTACTCGGCGGGCAGCGGGTGGCAGATCGCCTGCATCGGCGCGGGGGCGCTGCTGCTGGCGGGCGCGGCGCTGGTGCGGCCCGCGGTGCGTGCGCTCGGGGTGGTGGAGTACCCGGCCGAGCCGGAACCGGAGCCAGAGCCGGAGCCGGAACCGGAGCCCGAGGAATCCAAGGAGTCCAAGGGCTCCGGCCTGCGCAACTGGTACGTGCACGTCGGTGTGTTCGTGCTCGCGCAGACGGTGTTTGCCTTGCTCGGCTACGGCTGGCCGGTCGAGGCGGTGTTCGGCGGGCCGCACGACGTCAACTGGTTCGTGAACTCCACCGGGCACTGGCTGCGCGACGTGAGCCGGATCTGGTGCTACGTCTTCCTCGCCGACACGGTGTGGACCTGGGGCAGCGTGCTGTGGAGGCGGCATCGCTATTGACAAATTGTCTACCATGACGAGATGTCTCATCAGTGGGTGACGGCCGGTGACGGTGTCCGCCTCTCCGTGCGCAGCAGCGGCAGGGCGGACGCGCCCACGCTCGTCTGCGTGCATGGCTACCCCGACGACTCGGCGCTCTGGGACGACGTCGCGGCGCGCCTCGGCGAGCGGTTCCGCGTGGTCACCTATGACGTGCGGGGTGCGGGCGCCTCGGACAAACCGGCCGACCGCGCCGCCTACCGGCTCGACCGGCTCGCCGCCGACCTCACGGCCGTCGTCGACGCGGTGCGGCCGGAAGGGAAGGTCCACCTGCTTGCCCACGACTGGGGCTCGATCCAGACCTGGCACGCCGTCACCGGCGGGTGGCTGGACGGACGCGTCGCGTCCTACACCTCGATCTCCGGGCCCAGCCTCGACCATGCCTCCCACTGGCTGCGCGCACAGCTGTGCAAGCCCACGCCGCGCCGCCTGCGTAACGCGCTGCGTCAGCTCCTGCACTCCACCTACATCGCGTTCTTCCAGCTGCCCCGCATTCCCGAGCTGGTCTGGCGCACCGGCCTGCTGCCCCGGGTCCTGCGCAGGCTCGAACCGGGCGTCGGCAGGCCGAACGCCTCCGACGGCCGGTACGGCCTCGAGCTGTACCGCGCCAACATGCTCACCCGCCTGGGCACGCCGACGCGCCCGCACACCGACGTGCCGGTGCAGGTGCTCGCACCGACGGGCGACGCCTATGTCACGGCACCGCTGCAGACCGAGCTCGCCGACTGGGTGCCCGACCTGCGCGTCCGGCACGTCGCGGGCAGGCACTGGCTGCCGAGGCAGCGGCCCGGTGTAGTCGCCGACGCCGTCGCCGAGCTGGTGGACCACGTCGAGGGCGGGCCGGAGGCGAGGGGGCTGCGCCGCGCGCGCGTGAACCCGCCGTCGCCCCAGCGGTTCCCCGGCAGTCTCGTGGTGGTGACCGGTGGCGGCAGCGGCATCGGGCAGGCCACGGCGCTCGCGTTCGCGGAGGAGGGCGCGGACGTGGTGGTCGCCGACATCGACGGTCAGGCCGCCGCCCGAACGGCGGAGCTGGTGAGGGCCACGGGCTCGGCCGCCGCGGAGTACACAGTGGACGTCAGTGACGGCGCGGCCGTCGACGCGTTCGCCGCCGCCGTGCGGGCCGAGCACGGGGTGCCCGACATCGTCGTGAACAACGCCGGGATCGGAGTGGCGGGCACCTTCGCCGACACCAGCGCCGCCGACTGGGAGCGCGTGATCGACGTGAACCTGTGGGGCGTGATCCACGGCTGCCGCGCGTTCGTGCCGATGCTCACCGAGCGCGCCGAGGGCGGGCACATCGTCAACCTCGCGTCGATGGCGGCGTACGTGCCGAACAAGGTGCTGCCCGCGTACTCCACGACGAAGGCCGCGGTGCTGATGCTGAGCGAGTGCCTGCGCGCCGAGCTCGCGAGCCACCGCGTCGGCGTCACCGCGGTGTGCCCCGGCATCGTGCGCACCCCGATCGCCGAGCGCACCGTGTTCGCCGGGGCGAGCGAGCAGGAACAAGCACAGCGAAGGCGTAACGGCGCCAAGCTGTTCGCCCGGCGCGGTTTCGGGCCGGAGCGCGTGGCCGCCGACATCCTGCGCGCCGTCGAGCGGGACGTCGCGCTCGCACCGTCCACTCCGGAGGCTTCGGTGACGCTGGCGCTGTCCCGCCTCACTCCCGGCCTGCTGCGGGCGATCGCGCGGTGACCGAGCGCAAGCCGCGCCGGATGACCCGCGAGGCGCGCAGGGACGACCTCATCGCCGCGGCGCTGGAGCTGTTCAGCACGCGCGCGCCCGAGGACGTCTCCGTCGAGGACGTCACCACGCGGGCCGACGTGTCGCGGGCGCTGTTCTACCGGTACTTCCCGAGTGTGCGTGAGCTGCAGGTCGCCGCTTTGCGGTCGGTGGTGGACGGGCTGCTCGCCCGCCTCGCCGCGCGCGCCGAGGGCACGCCGCACGAGCGGCTCCGAGCGGCCGTGCGCGCGCTCGCCGAGGTCGCCGCCGAACACCGGGCCGGCTACGTCGCGCTCGTCCGCAGCGGCTCCGCGATCGCGACACCGGAGACCAACGCGATCGTCGACGAGGTCAGGGAGGCCGCCGTGCGGGTGATCCTGGCCGACGCGGGGATCACCGACCCGTCACCGATGCTGCTGACCACGCTGCGCTGCTGGACCGTGGTGGTCGAAGGAGCGCTGCTCACGTGGCTGCGAGAAGGCGGCCTCGAGCAAGGGAAACTCGACGGCTGGCTCGTCGATCAGCTCGTCGCCATGATCGGCGCCACCGAACGACACGATCCGGACACCGCTGTTTCGTCGGCTCTTCATCCGGCGCGACGGCGTCCTTGACATTGTCGACATTGTCGCCGGCCCTGCTCGGAGAAGGCGGGCCAGGTCCGCACCGACGACGCGACGCTGGAGACCATCGCTGGCGACGCGGCGCGCAGGCTCGGCGAGGCGGGCGGCGCCGTGCACGTCCGGGCCCGGCGCCCGGACTCTGACCTGCAGGGACAGTCAGCTCGACGCGGTGCTGGGCGACTTTCCGGAAGTTCGCCATCACCGTCCGGCCGGAACCGGATCGGCGGTAGTAGCGCGCCCGGCCCGCGCGCGGAACCCGTGCACGGCGACCGTGACCGTCGCCGCGAGGAACACGACCTGCATCAGCGTGCGCGGCAGCAGCGTGTCGTCCCATGGCAGGTCCGTGCCGTTCAGCGCGAGGTTGACATTGGCGGGGAACATCACGACCAGCAGTGTGGATAGCCCTGCTGCCGCCCAGTGTGCGAGTGGCCGGTAGAGCATCGCGAGCGCGCCCGCGAGCTCCAGCACGCCGGTGACCGTCACGAGCAGGCCTGGCGCCGGGAGGGCGTCCGGGACCATCGCGATCAGCTCCTCGCGCATGCCCACGAAATGCGCGATGCCGGTGAGCAGGAACATCGCGGCGATGCCGCCGCGCAGGCCCACGGGCAGCGGCCGCAGCCGGGGTACCCACAGCCTGCCCACAACGAGGACGCCCGAGGTGACGACGACAAGTGCGATCAAGGGTTCCATGGCGCGCTCCAATCTTTACGGTGACTAGATAAGTATGCGCGCCAGATTTAGGCAGTGACAAGTTTGGCTGAGTGAGTTCTCAGCGCAGCGCTTCGCAGGGCGCCCGTTCGCGCACACGGGCACGAACGAGAATCGGTTTCGAGCGCCGACATGCGGCGCCTCGGGCTCGGGACGGCTGGCCTGCCCCCGTCAACGACTCACGAACGACTCGCGAGTGCGTCCCACCCCTCGACCTCGGAGGGCTTGCGCGGGGCGGGGCCGACGTACTTGGCCGATGGTCGCACGAGCCTGCCGGTGCGCTTCTGCTCAAGGATGTGCGCGGCCCAGCCCGCCGTGCGGGCCGAGGTGAACATCGCGGGCATCATGTGCGGCGGCACCTGCGCGAAGTCCAGGATCACGGCTGCCCAGAACTCCACATTGGTCTCGATCGCCCGGTCGGGACGCCGCTCGCGCAGCTCGGCGAGCGCGGCCCCCTCCAGCGCCGCCGCCGCGTCGTACCGGCTCGCGCCCAGCTCGCGGCAGGTGCGGCGCAGCACGCGGGCGCGCGGGTCCTCCGCGCGGTACACGCGGTGACCGAAGCCCATGAGCCGCTCCTTGCGGTCGAGCAGGCCCTTCACGTACGCGCGCGCGTCGCCGGTCCGCTCGACCTCCTCGATCATCGGCAGCACCCGCGCGGGCGCGCCTCCGTGCAGCGGGCCGGACATCGCGCCGACCGCCCCCGAGAGCGACGCCGCTACGTCGGCGCCCGTCGAGGCGATCACGCGGGCGGTGAACGTGGAGGCGTTGAGCCCGTGCTCGGCGGCCGAAACCCAGTAGGCGTCCACGGCCTTGACGTGCGCCGGGTCCGGCTCGCCACGCCAGCGGACCATGAACCGCTCGGTGATGGTCTTCGCCTCGTCGACCCTCGACTCCGGCACCGCGGGCACGCCGACGCCGCGCGCCGACTGCGCGACATAGGACAGCGCCATCACCGAGGCGCGGGCGAGCTGCTCGCGCGCGGTCTCGTCGGAGATGTCCAGCAGCGGCTGGTACCCCCAGATCGGGGCGAGCATCGCGAGCGCGGCCTGCACGTCGACGCGGACGTCACCGGTGTGTACGGGGATCGGGAACGGCTCCGCGGGCGCCAGCCCGTTGCGGAAGTGGCCGTCCACGAGCAGCCCCCACACGTCGCCGAAGCTCACCTTGCCCGCGAGCTCCTCGATGTCGACACCGCGGTAGCGCAGGGCGCCGCCGTCGCGGTCGGGCTCGGCGATCTCCGTGCGGAAGGCGACCACGCCCTCCAGACCGGGGCGGAAACCGTCGTCGGGCTGTTCGGAGGGGGTCTGGGCCTTGCTGATCGTCGATGTCACCGGAATGGACCTTTCCAAGCGCGTTCCCCGACAGGTCTCAACCCGTACGAGGCCCACGCACGGGTGCCTCCTCGCACGGTGTTGGGGCAACTTTCCTCCTGTTAACCGCCGGTATCAATCGAAAGATGCGGTGGTTTCGGTCACGATTACGAGAACGATTCAGCGAGACGGCCGTCCCTCGCGTAAATCCTTTGTTTCCGGTGGCCGGGCCCGCGTGTTCCCGGTGATCCACATCCGTCCCCGCGGCTGAGCCCTCAGGAGCGCACCGGGCTGCTGGCTGGTGACCACGCCCGCGCCCGGCGCCGTCGCCGCGGCGGCCGAACTGGCGGTCGCCACGCGGCGCCACACAGGATGGGTGCCCGGGTGTCACGATCCAGTGGCGGCCGTCACCGATCAGACGGTTTCGCCCCGTTCACGGAACCCCTAACGTCGGCTGAATCAGGCGGGGTGAGGCCCCACAAGGGCGCGCGGAGGTTGCGGCATGCCGGAACTCGACAAACTGGACAACGAGGTAGCGGGCAGCGCGGACGTCACCGTCCGGCTGCCCGGCATGAGGGTCGCCTACAACGGCGAGGCGTTCGACGAGTCCTCGCTCGCCGAGACCTGGACCGAGCAGCTGCAGAGGTGGCTGGACCAGGCCGTTTCCGCCGGGCTGCCCGAGCCCAACGCCATGGTGCTCGCCACGGCGGACGCCCAGGGGCTGCCGTCCTCGCGCACGGTCCTGTGCAAGGGCCTCGACGAGCGCGGCGTCGTCTTCTACACCAACTACACCTCGGCCAAGAGCCACGACCTCACGGTCACGCGCTACGCCTCGGTGACCTTCCCGTGGTACACGCTGCACCGGCAGGTCACCGTGCGCGGCGAGGTCGAGAAGGTCGACCTGGCCGAGGTCGCCGAGTACTGGGCCTCCCGGCCGAGGGGTTCGCAGCTCGGCGCGTGGGCCTCCCCGCAGTCGCGGGTGGTCGACGGCCGCCGCGCGCTGGACAACGCGCTGAGCGCCATCGAGCGCCGGTTCGAGGGCGTCGACGAGGTGCCCGTGCCGCCGCACTGGGGCGGCTGGCGGATCCGCCCCGACACGGTCGAGTTCTGGCAGGGCAGGCAGGACCGCCTACACGACCGGCTCCGCTACGTGCGCACCGAGGACGGCTGGCGGATCGACCGCGTCGCGCCGTAGGCGCCGTCTCCGCCCCAACGCAGTGACGAACTGCAGGGAAGAACTGCAGTGAAGGCCACCATGCCTGCGCCCACCCGTCTCCCGCCACCGCCCAAACGGAGACGCTTCGCGTCACTGTGCGTGGTTCAACGCAGTGAAGGTGGCCTTCACTGCGGTCGGGCTCGGTGGGGCACAGTCGGGCTCGGTGGGGCTCGACGGTGAAACTCACATGCGCGCAGTTCGTTAGCGCGCCTAAGCTAAATGGTCGTGAGCGACCGAACCGAGGAGGCCCCGTCGAAAGGGCGCAGGCTCCTCGGTTCGATCGTCGTCGACGGCCGCCCGCTGCGGATCGCCGGCTTCCGCAGGCTGTGGGTCAGCTCGATGGTCACCGCCATCGGCAGCCAGCTCACCGCGGTCGCCGTGCCGAAGCAGGTCTTCGACATCACGGGCTCGTCGGCCTACGTCGGGCTGACCGGCGCCTTCGGACTCGTGCCCCTGCTCGTCTTCGGGCTGTGGGGCGGCGCGATCGCCGACACCGTCGACCGCCGCAAGCTGCTGATCGTCTCCAACACCGGCATCGCCGTCACCGCGGCTGTGTTGTGGGCGCAGGCGTTCCTCGAGTTGAACTCCGTGTGGCTCGTGCTCGGTCTGCTGGCGGTGAACCAGGCGTTCTACGCGGTCAACATGCCCACCCGCAACGCCGTGGTCGCCAGGCTCGTGCCCGAGCACCTGCTGCCATCGGCGGCGGCCCTCACCGGCACGATGAACACCTTCGGCGCCGTTTTCGGCCCCCTCGCCGCCGGCGCGCTCATGCCAGTGGTCGGATTGTCCACTTTGTACCTAGTGGACACCGTCGCACTCGTGGTGGTGCTCTGGGCGGTGTGGCGGCTGCCGCCGTTGCCCCCGTTGTCCGGGCAGGTGCGCAGGGCCGGGCTGCGCGACATCGTCGACGGCTTCCGCTACATGGGCGCGCAGAAGGTGCTGCTGGCGTCGTTCGTCGTGGACATCGTCGCGATGGTCGCCGGGATGCCGCGCGCGTTGTTCCCCGAGATGGCCGAGCGCACGTTCGGCGACCCGCCGGGCGGCGGGCTCGCTCTGGGCTGGCTGTACGCCGCGATCCCGTTGGGCGCCATGCTGATCACGCTCACGTCGGGCTGGGTGAGCCGCGTGCGCAGGCAGGGTGTCGCGGTCGTGGTGGCGATCTGCGTCTGGGGCGCGGCGGTGGCCGGGTTCGGGCTGGCGCCGTCGCTGTGGCTCGCGGTGGTGTTCCTCGCGATCGCGGGAGCCGCGGACATGGTGAGTGCGATCTACCGCATGGCGATCCTGCAGTCCGCCGCGACGGACGAGATGCGCGGCCGCACGCAGGGGGCGTTCACCGTCGTCGTCGCGGGCGGGCCGCGTATCGCCGACCTCGCGCACGGCTGGGTCGCGGCGGGCACGGGCACCGCGGTCGCCGCCACGGGCGGGGGCCTGCTCGTGATCGTCCTCGTCGTCGTGGCGACCCTGCTGCTGCCCGCGTTCTGGTACTACCGGGCGGCTGGAGCCGAGGGGGAGAAGTCTTAACACAACGCTAGGCATGGTGGTGTTTCCGTCACCGACGTGATGCGGCACACTCGCCGCATGGCGGATGCGACAACGACGACACCCGACACCTCGGGCAGCGGGCAGCCTGCGCTGCGCAGGGTCATGGGCTCGAAGCTTCTCCTTTTCTTCGTGGTCGGTGACATCATCGGCACGGGGGTGTACGCGCTCACGGGCCAGGTGGCCGGGCGCGTCGGCGGCGCGCTGTGGCTGCCGTTCCTGCTGGCGTTCATCGTCGCGTTCATGACCGCCTTCAGCTATCTGGAGCTGGTGGGCAAATACCCGAAGGCGGCCGGGGCCGCGCTGTACGCCAACCGAGCATTCCGCATCCGAATCCTCACGTTCCTCGTGGCGTTCGCGGTGATGTGCTCCGGTATCACGTCGGCGTCGTCGGCGGCCGTCGCGTTCGGCGAGACCTACCTCGCCGAGTTCATCACCTCGCCGATGCCGCTCGTGGCGATCCTGTTCATCCTCATGCTCGCCGCGATCAACTTCCGCGGCGTCAAGGAGTCGGTCACCACCAACGTGGTGCTCACCTGTATCGAGCTGGCCGGCCTGCTGATCATCATCGGCGTCGGTGTGTGGGCCGTGCTGAACGGCGACGGCGAGCCCTCACGGCTGGTCGAGTTCAACACCCAGGACCAGACGTGGCTGGTGGCCATCACGTCGGCCACCTCGCTCGCGTTCTTCGCGATGGTCGGCTTCGAGGACTCGGTCAACATGGCCGAGGAGTGCAAGGACCCGGTGCGGATCTTCCCGAAGGCGATGCTGTGGGGCATGGTCATCGCGGCCACGATCTACATTCTCGTGTCGGTGACGTCGTCGTTGCTGGTGCCGGCGAACGAGTTGGAGGCCGCCGAGAGCAGCGCCCTGCTCAAGGTCATCGACATCGGCGCCCCTGGCATGCCGAGGGAGATCTTCTCCGCGATCGGCCTCTTCGCGGTGATCAACTCCGCGCTGATCAACATGCTCATGGCGAGCAGGCTCATCTACGGCATGGCCAACGAGCGCATCATCCCCAAGCAGCTCGGTACCGTGCACCCGTTCCGCCGCAGCCCGTGGGTGGCGATCCTGTTCACCAGCGCCATCGCGATCGTCCTGGTGTCCACCGTGGACATCAGCGTGCTCGGTGGCACCACGGCGCTGCTGCTGCTCGCCGTGTTCGCCGTCGTCAACATCGCCGTGCTGGTGCTGCGCAAGGAGAAGGTGGAGCACAAGCACTTCAGGGCGCCGACGGTGATTCCGGTGCTGGCGGCGATCTTCTGCATCTACCTGGCGAGCCCGCTGTCCGGCCGTCCCGCGAGGGACTACGTCGTGGCGCTGATCCTGCTCGCCGTCGGACTGGTGCTGTGGGTGGTCAACTGGTTCTTCATGCGTGGTGCGGAGCAGAAGGAACTGGACGAGAAGGCCTTGGCAGAGTAGGCGAGCCAGCTCGGTCGTGAGGCCGGCTGCAGTGAAGGCCACCTTGCCTGCGTTCAACGCAGTGAAGGTGGCCTTCACTGCGTTGAACCGTGGGACCGTCGACAGTGGACGGCCGCGATGGAAATCCGAAACGGCAGGGATTTCGGTGTGGTGGCCGACGGGGTTCTCGATCGCCGGCACCGGGCCCGTCCGCCGCCTCCAGATCTGCCGCAGCACGTCGTGCAGGCGTCCGCCGGGGATGGCGAGCAGCTCGGCCGCGAGCTGTGCCCCGCCGCTTGGGAGGGATACAGTGCGGCCATGGTCAATCCGACTGGGGAACAGTTCGAGCTCATCCGCGGCAACGCGCGCGCCGTCGTCACCGAGATCGGGGCCGGCCTGCGCGCGTTCGAGATCGGCGGCGTGCCGTACCTGGAGCCGTTCGCCGCCGAGGACGAGCCGCCGAAGGGTGCCGGTCAGGTGCTCGTGCCGTGGCCCAACCGCACCAAGGCCGCTCGATGGACCTTCGACGGCGAGCCGCAGGAGCTGGAGGTGACCGAGGCCAAGCGTGGCAACGCCATCCACGGGCTCACGCGGCACAAGGAGTGGGAACTCCTGGAGCACGCCGAGTGCTCGATCACGCTCGCCTGCGACATCGCCGACGAGCCCGGCTGGCCCGTGCCGCTGCGTACCGGCATCGTCTACGAGCTGGCGCCCCGCGAGCTGACCGTCACGCACGAGGTGAGCAACGAGGGGGATCGCGCGATCGGCTTCGGCGTGGGCACGCACCCCTACTTCCGCATCGGCGACGTGCCGACCGACGAGCTGACGCTGACGCTTCCGGCGACGCGCGTGCGGCCATACGCCGAGGAGGAGCAGCTGCCCTACGCCGAGGAACGGGACGTCGAGGGCACCGAGTACGACCTGCGCTCCGGCCGCGTGGTCGGGGAGCTCGACCTCGACACGGCGTTCGGTGGGCTCACGGCGGACGAGGAGGGCAGGCACCACGTGCTGCTCACCCACGGCACCACGACGCTGGACGTGTGGACGGAGGCGGACTTCCGCTGGGTGCAGGTGTTCACGCCCACCGATCTCACCGGGCGGGGCCGGGCCATTGCGATCGAGCCCATGACGTGTCCCGCCGACGCGCTCAACTCGGGCACCGACCTCATCATCCTGGAGCCGGGTGAGAAATGGCAGGGTAGCTGGGGCATTCAGGTCCGGGACAATCAAGTACAACGGGGGGAAGCGCCTCGTTGGGGGCGGTGGCCGGGCGACGGGAGGGGCTGACGAACCATGGCTGAGGCAATCACCGGTGGCTACGTGGTGCCCGTTGATGGTGATCCGATCGACGGCGGCACGGTGCTCATGGACGGTGGCAGGATCGTCGCGGTCGGCTCCGAGGCCGATGTGGACATACCGGACGGCGCGACGCTGATCGACGCGTCCGGCTCGTGGGTCCTGCCCGGCTTCATCGACGCTCACGCGCACCTCGGCGTCCACGAGGAGGGCGAGGGCTGGTCGGGCAACGACACCAACGAGATGACCGATCCGAACGGTGCCCGCTTCCGCGCGATCGACGGCATCGACCCGTACGAGGTCGGCTTCGACGACGCGCTCGCGGGCGGCGTCACGAGCGTGGTGATCAAACCGGGCTCCGGCAACCCCATCGGCGGGCAGACGGTCGGCGTGAAGACGTGGGGCCGCACGGTGCTCGACATGCTCTTCGCCGAGGGCATCAGCGTGAAGAGCGCGCTGGGCGAGAACCCCAAGCGCATCTGGGGTGAGCAGAAGAAGACACCGGCGACCCGGCTCGGCGTCGCGGCGATCCTGCGGGAAGCGTTCACCAAGGCCCGCAACTACGCCGCACAGCGCGACCACGCCCTGAGCGAGGGCAAGCCACACGACGTCGACCTCACACTGGAGACGCTCGCGAAGGTGCTCGACGGCGAGCTGTACTGGGACCAGCACACGCACCGCGCCGACGACATCGTCACCGCCGTGCGGTTGGCCGAGGAGTTCGGCTACAAGCTCGTGGTCAACCACGGCACCGAGGGGCATCTGATCGCCGATTTCCTCGCCGAGCGCGACGTGCCGGTGATCCTCGGTCCGCTGTTCACGTCCCGTTCGAAGGTGGAGGTGCGGCACCGCACGCTGCGCTCGGCGGGCATCCTGGCGCGGGCGGGCGTCAAGATCGCGATCACCACCGACCACCCGGTGATCCCGATCAACTTCCTCGTCTACCAGGCCGCGATCGCGGTGAAGGAGGGGCTCGACCCGGAGACGGCGCTAAGGTCGCTGACGGTCAACCCGGCGTCGATCCTGGGCCTCGACGACCGGATCGGCGCGTTGAAGCCGGGCCTGGACGCCGACGTGGTGATCTGGTCGGGCGACCCGCTGGACGTGATGAACCGGGCGATGCGGGTGTTCGTCCGCGGCCGCGAGGTCTACCACTTCGACGAGGCCACCGGCGAGGGCGTGGTCGCCGACCGCCGCTACCGCGAGTAACCGCCGTAACGTCCCCCAAGGCCACCTTCGGTGCGTTCAACGCAACAAAGGTGGCCTTGGGGGAAGGTGGCTACCCCTTTCGGAGTTCGCGGGCGATCACCATGCGTTGGATCTGGTTGGTGCCTTCGAAGATCTGGGGCACCTTCGCCTCGCGCATGTACCGCTCGACGGGGAAGTCGCGGGTGTAGCCGGCGCCGCCGAGCACCTGGACGGCGTCGGTGGTCACCTTCATCGCCGCATCCGTCGCCACGAGCTTCGCGATCGACGCCTGACGCTGGAACGGCAGCCCGCGGTCACGCCGCCGCGCGGCCTCGAGGTAGGTCGCCCTCGCCGACTCCACCGCCGCCGCCATGTCGGCGAGCAGGAACTCGACGCCTTGGAACTCGATGATCGGCTTGCCGAACTGGTTGCGGCCCTTGGCGTAGGTGACGGCCTCGTCGAGCGCCGCCTGCGCGAGCCCCACGGAGCACGCCGCGATCCCGAGCCTGCCCGAGCTGAGCGACGCGAGCGCGATCCTGAGTCCTTCACCCTCCGCGCCGATGAGCCGGTCGGTTTCCACGCGCGCGTCGTCGAAGAGCAACTGCGCCGTGGTGGACCCGGTGAGGCCCATCTTGCGCTCGGGCGGGGCGGCCGCGAGGCCCGGCGTCGCGCCGTCGACGAGCAGGCAGCTGATGCCGGCGCCGCCCGGCTCGTCGGACGTACGCACCATCGTCGTGTAGAAGTCCGCCTGTCCGGCGTGCGTGATCCACGCCTTCGCGCCGTTGACGACGTACGCGTCGCCTTCGCGGCGCGCCCGCGTCGACAGCGCGGCGGCGTCGGAGCCGGCGTGGGTCTCCGACAGCGCGTACGCCCCCAGCAGGTCACCGCCGAGCATCGCGGGCAGCCACCGCTCGCGCTGCGCCTCGGTGCCGTAGTGGGCGAGGGCGAAGCACGACATCGTGTGCACCGAGAGCCCGACGCCCACGGACATCCACGCGCTCGAGATCTCCTCCAGCACCTGCAGGTAGACCTCGTAGGTCACCTCGCCGCCGCCCCAGCGTTCGGCGTACGGCAGGCCCAGCAGGCCCGACTTGCCGAGCAGCCGGAACTGCTCGCGCGGGAAGCGCTCCGCCTCCTCGTACTCCGCCGCGAGCGGAGCCAGCTCGTCCCGGGCGATCTCCCTGGTCAGCGAGATCAGGTCCTCGGCCTCGGTGGTGGGCAGCAGTCGTTCCGCAGGCATCGTCGTCTCCGGCTTCCGTACTGAAATCAGTACTGTGGTGGCATTCGCAGTACTAATATACGGTAGCAGGATGCCCCCGAAACAGCTCCGCGCCCGCAAGCAGCCCACCGCGCGTCAGCGCGCGCTGCTCGGTGAGCTGGAGGAGCTGTTCCTCGCGGAGGGCTTCGTGGAGTTCACGCTCGACGACCTCGCCGCCCGCCTGCGCTGCTCAAAGTCGACCCTCTACACGCTCGCCGCCAGCAAGGAACAGCTCGCGGTCAAGGTCGTCGCCCACTTCTTCAAGGGCGCCGCCGACCGCATCGAGCAGCGCATCGATGGCATCGACGACGCACGCAAGATCATCGAGGTCTACCTCGCCGGCGTCGCCGACGAGCTCAAGCGAGCGTCCGACCGGTTCATGGCCGACGTTGCCGCGTTCGAGCCGGCTCGGGCGACGTACCGCATGAACTCGCAGGCCGCGGCGGCCCGGATCCGGTCGTTCATCGCCAAGGGTGTCGCCGACGGCGTCTTCCGGGAGGTCCACGCGACGCTCGTCGCCGAGCTGGCCAGCCTGCTCGTGGAGGGCATCCAGACCGGTGTGGTGCGCGCCCGCACCGGGGTCTCGGACGCGGAGGCGTTCACGGCGCTCGCAGAACTCCTGTTGGGAGGGATACAGCGGCGGGTGGGATAGCATCGCGGCCGTGATTGTCTCCGGCGGTGAAGCCCTCGTCGACCTCGTCCCTGCCGAGTCCACAGTGGACCTGCTCGCCCCCCGGCTCGGCGGCGGGCCCTACAACGTCGCGCTCGCGTCGGCACGGCTCGGCGTGCCGACGGCGTTCCTCTCCCGGATCTCCACCGACCGGTTCGGCGACGCGCTCGTCGAGCGACTGGAGGCGTCCAACGTGGACACCTCGCTGCTGCAGCGCGGGCCCGAGCCGACGACGCTGGCCGTGGTGGCGCTCGACGAGAACTCCAGCGCCCGGTACAGCTTCTACACCGAGGGCACGGCCGACCGGCTCGTGACAGACCCCGGCCCGCTGCCCGAGCACACGACCGCGTTGTCGCTCGGCACGCTCGGCATGGTGCTCGAACCCGGCGCGAGCGCGTACGAGGCGGTGCTGCGGCGTGAGTCGGAACGGGGCGTGCTGACCGCGCTGGACCCGAACATCCGTGCGGACATGATCACCGACGCCGTCGCCTACCGGGCACGGTTCGCGTCGTGGCTGCCGTACGTGCGGCTGCTCAAGCTGTCGATGGACGACGCCGAGTGGCTGGCCGAGGGCGCCGGCGTGCTGGAGGCCGCGAAGGGCTGGCTCGACGCCGGGGTGGAGGCCGTCGTGCTCACCAAGGGCGGCGACGGGCTCTCGGTCGTCACCGCCGATGGCGAGGTGGCGAGCGCCCCGACCGTGCCGGTCGATGTCGTCGACACGATCGGTGCCGGCGACACCGTGCAGGGCGCGCTGCTCGCCTGGCTCGTCCAGCAGGACACTCAGCGGCCCTCGGACCTGGAGCCCGCGGACTGGGGCCAGGCGCTCGGTTACGCCGCGCGCGCGGCCGCCATCACGGTGTCACGGAGCGGCGCGGAGCCGCCCACCGCGGACGAGCTCGCGCAATTTCTGTAACCGCATGAGGTATTCGTCACGGCAGACCCCGATGACCGTGTGAACCTGATCGCAAACGATTAGCTGTGGGTAACACCACGGCTGCGAAGAAGGCGTCCTCTGGACTAGCGTAAGGAGGAATAAATACCCCAGCGGGGCGGTGTGCGACGAGGCTCAAGGGCCCTTCGCGTACGAATGCGGTGACCAGCGAAACCTGCTGTCACCACCGGCCCGTGTGACCGTGAGAGGCATGTGCATGTCCGACGCGACTGCGGCGCAGTCCGGGGGCGAGAACGTCGTGCTCCGCCTGCCGAGTGGCGAACACGAGTTGAAGGTCGTCCGCGCCGTCGAGGGCGCCCCCGGAATCGAGCTCGGGAAGCTGCTGGCCCAGACCGGCTACATCACCTACGACCCCGGGTTCGTGAACACCGGGTCGACGTCCTCGGCCATCACCTACATCGATGGCGACCAGGGTGTGCTGCGTTACCGCGGTTATCCGATCGAGCAGCTGGCTCAGCATTCGAACTTCCTCGAGGTCTCCTACCTGCTGATCTACGGCGAGCTGCCGACCGCCGCCCAGCTGGAGGACTTCACGACGCGCATCAACCGGCACACGCTGCTGCACGAGGACCTCAAGCGGTTCTTCGACGGCTTCCCGCGTGACGCGCACCCGATGCCGGTGCTCTCCAGTGCCGTCTCGGCGCTGTCCACCTTCTACCAGGACTCGCTCAACCCGTTCGACGAACCGAACGTGGAGCTGTCCACCATCCGGCTACTGGCGAAGGTGCCGACCCTGGCCGCCTACGCCTACAAGAAGTCGATCGGCCAGCCGTTCCTCTACCCGGACAACTCGCTCGGGCTCGTGGAGAACTTCCTCCGGATGACCTTCGGGCTGCCCGCGGAGCCGTACGAGATCGACCCGGACGTCGCGAAGGCGCTGGACCTGCTCTTCATCCTGCACGCCGATCACGAGCAGAACTGCTCGACGTCGACGGTGCGGCTCGTCGGCTCGTCCGAGGCCAACCTGTTCGCCAGCATCTCGGCCGGCATCATGGCGCTCTTCGGCCCGCTGCACGGTGGCGCCAACAGCGCGGTGCTCGAGATGCTCGACGGCATCAAGGCCGACGGCGGCGACGTGAACGACTTCGTCAACCGCGTCAAGAACCGCGAAAAGGGCGTCCGGCTCATGGGCTTCGGGCACCGGGTCTACAAGAACTACGATCCGCGCGCGAAGATCATCAAGAAGACCGCCGACGACATCCTCACCAAGATCGGCGGCGGTGACGAGCTGCTCGACATCGCGAAGGCGCTGGAGGAGCGCGCGCTCTCCGACGACTACTTCGTCGAGCGCAAGCTCTACCCGAACGTCGACTTCTACACCGGTCTGATCTACCGGGCGCTGGGCTTCCCGACGAAGTACTTCACGGTGCTCTTCGCGCTGGGCCGCCTGCCCGGCTGGATCGCGCACTGGCGGGAGATGATCCAGGACCCGCAGACCAAGATCGGCCGCCCGCGCCAGATCTACACCGGCGAGAAGCAGCGCGACTACAAGCCGGTCACGGAGCGCTGATCCCTCAGGCCGGTCCCTCTGCAGTGAAGGCCACCTTGCCTGCGCCCACCCGTCTCCCACCACCACCCAAACGGAGACGCTGCGCGCCACTGTGTTGATCCAACGCAGTGAAGGTGGCCTTCACTGCGTCCGGGGGTGGGTGAGAAGTCGCCTGGTGTTCAACTGGGCGTTCGGCGGGAGCCGCCTGAGCGGGTAACGATGTGTCGATCTTGGCCGCACATCGCGAGAGGAACGCGTCCGTGCCTCGTCCCCGGCTTCCCCGCCTAACCGCCGCGTTGAGCGCTGCCGTACTGCTCGGCACGCTCACGCCTGCCGCCACCGCCGAGCCGCTGGCCTCGACCGTGCCGGTGCAACTGCTGTCCATCACCGACTTGCACGGCTACTTCGGCGAGTACACCGCCACCGTGCGCCCGACTGCCGGCGCGCCCGCGGAGACCGTCGGCGGCGGTGCGTACCTGGCCACGCACCTCGACCGGCTGCGCGAGGGCGAACGGAACTCGATCCTCTTCTCCGCGGGTGACGACTTCTCCGGCTGGCCGGACGAGACGGAGTGGTTCTGGAACGAGCCGACGGTCGAGTACCTCAACCGGATCGGGCTCGACTTCTCCACGGTGGGCAACCACGAGATGGACCGGGGCATCGAGTTCCTCCGCCACATGATGGACGGCACGTGTGAGGGCAGGCCAGACGACGACCTGTGCTTCACCGACTCCACGGGCAGGCGGTTCCGGGGCGCCGACTACGAGTACTACTCGGCGAACATGGTCCGCGAGCACACCGCGTCGCCGGTGGTGCGGCCGTACCACGTGGAGTACGTCGACGCGGGCGGCGGGCGGAAGCTGCCCGTCGGCTTCGTGCACACCACGACCAGCCTGACCTCCAGCGAGCAGATGTCATACACCCCGCGCGGTATCGAGTACCTGCCCGAGGCCGGGCCGATCAACGCCTACGCGAAGATCCTGCGCAGGCAGGGTGTCTCGGCGATCGTGGCGGTGGTGCACGAGGGCTTCAGCCAGCGGGGCGGCGCGGGCTACAACGACTGCGACTCACCGTCCGGTCCCGTGGTGGAGCTGAACGAGCAGATCGATCCGGCCGTGGACGCGATCGTCACCGGGCACTGGCACGCGCAGGTCAACTGCATGCTGCCCGACCCTGCCGGCAACCCGAGGCCGGTGGTCGAGGCGGGCGATGCGGGCAAGCTGATCAACGAGATCGAGCTGCGGCTGGATGCGCGTACCGGTGAGGTGGTGCGGGAGCTGACCCGGTCGGTGAACCACCCGAACACGCGGGACGTGCCGCCCGACCCGGAGATCCTGGGCATGACCGCGTACTGGAAGGAGCGGCTCGCCGAGCGCGCGAACACTCCGGTCGCGACGGTGACCGAGGACCTGACGCGCACTCGCGACGCCGCGGGCGAGTCGAGCCTCTACAACCTCACGGCCGACGCCTTCCTCTGGGCGGCCAGGCGGGACGGCCGCGCGGACCTCGCCGTTGCCATGCCGGACATCCTGCGCAGGGACGTCACCCACGCCGCCGCGGCGGGCAGCCCGGCCGACGCCGACGGGCGGGTGCTGTTCTCGGAGCTGGCGGTCGGGACGGTCTACGACAGCGGCATCGGCGTCGGGCTCGTGCGTGGCTCGGTGAAGGGCAGGCAGGTCGACGAGCTGATCGAGAGCCAGTGGCAGCGTGCCGCCGACGGGTCGGTGACGTTCCGGCCGCTGGCCTTCTCGGGCAACGTGCGCTACACGTACGACCTCGCCAAACCCGTCGGGTCGCGGGTCGACCCCGGTGACGTCCGGCTCGACGGCAGGCCGCTGCGACCGAACGCCGACTACCGGATCGCGACGCTGGCGAACAACTTCTTCGCCAAGAACGCGACGCCGAGCTTCACGGCGTTGTTCACCGCGCGCAACCAGGACCGCAGCAGCTTCAACGGCGGCGACGCGCTGTGGCGGTACCTGGAGGCCCGCTCGCCGGTCTCGGCTCCCGAGCCGGGCCGGATGGCTCCGGCGAGCTGACCGGCTCGCCCCGGCCCGGCGCTTCGAGGGGAGCAAGGGAGCTTTACTCCCGTTTTCCGGTAGTAAAGCTCCCTTGCTCCCTTCCGCGCTGCCGGAAACGCAGAACTCGCGGTCCCGAGCGCACGACTCGCGCTCCTGAGCGCAGAACTCGCGGTCGGGACCGCGGAACTCGCGGTCC
Organism: Prauserella sp. PE36; assembly: GCF_003311655.1. Lineage (NCBI taxonomy): Bacteria > Bacillati > Actinomycetota > Actinomycetes > Pseudonocardiales > Pseudonocardiaceae > Prauserella > Prauserella sp. PE36. Next base: position 179,063 of record NZ_QEQT01000111.1, read on the forward strand.
TGAGCGGGGGACTCGCGGGCTGGAGCGGGGGACTCGCGAGGGGCGTCACGCCCGGAGGGCGTCCTTCAGGCGGATGCGGCTGCCCGTGCGCAGGATCGCCGCCCGGTACACCCGCCCGCCGAGCCACGTCAGCGCCGCGATAGCGGCCAGGGTCAGCACCAGCGCGGCCACGATCTCCAATGCGCCTGCCGAGCCCGTCGCGATCCGGCTCGGCAACAGGATGGGCGACAGCGGAGGCAGCAGCGAGAGCACCGTCGCCGTCGTTCCCTCCGGCTCCTGCACCACCGTGAAGCCCGCGATGAAGCCCACCAGCAGCACCATGGACACCGGCGTCAGCACCGTCTGCACGTCCTCCTGCCGCGACACGAGCGAGCCCGCCGCCGCGAACACGGTCGCGTAGAGGAAGAAGCCCAGCACATACCACACCAGGCCCCACAGCAGGGTCGTCGTCGCGACCCCGGTGATCGTCAGCGCCCCGGTCGCGCTCGCCATCGCGAGCCCGGCCACGCCGAGGATCGCCAGCTGCACCAGGCCCGTCAGCCCGAGCCCGATCACCTTGCCCAGCAGCAGGTGCCACGGCCGCACGGTGGACAGCAGGATCTCCACCACCCTGCTCGACTTCTCCTCCACGATGCCCTGCGCCACCAGCGAGCCGTACGCCGTGATGCCCATGTACAGCAGGAACATCATCACCAGCGCGATCACGATCCGCTGCCCCTGCGCCGGGTCGTGCTCCTCGAACGAGGTCACCTGGATCCGCGCCGCGTCGACGTCGCGCATCACCTCGGCCGGGTTCAGCCCCGCCTGCACCAGTTTGGCGCTCAGCACCTCCTGCCGCGAGATCCCGGTGAGCACCGCCTCCAGCTGCTGGTCCAGTTCGGACTTCACCTGCACCCGCAGGCTCGCCGGGCTGCCCGACACCAGCACGTCCAGGTCACCGGACTCGACGTCGGCCATGCCCTCCGCGGCGTCGGCGACCCGGCGCGTCTCGACGTCGAGCCCGAGCCCCTCGGCGCCGGCCCGGAGCGGTTCCGCGATCGCGGCCGCCTGTCCGGTGAGTCCGACCGTCGTGCGTTCCGCGTTGCTCACCAGCGCGGTCTGGAAGAGCAGGTAGCCGGCCAGCACGGCCAGGATCACGGCCGTGCCGATCAGGAATCCGCGCGTGCGCAGCCGGGCGCCCAGCTCCCGCTGCGCCACGAGCCGCACCGCCGCGGCGGGGGAGATGGGACGGCGGAGGCCGCTCACTTGTCAGCTCCTTCGGTGACCGCACTGCGGAACAGCTCGGTGAGCGACGGGTGGTGCCGCGTGAACTCGCGGACCGGTCCGGTGGCGAGCGCAGCGGCCAGCACGTCCTGGTCGTCGGTGCCGGGCGCGAGCTCCACCACCGTGTCGTCGCCGTTCTCGGCGACCACACGAACGCCGGGCAGCGCCGCCGCCCAGCCGCAGGTGGCCGCGGGTGCCCGTACGGTGATCCGCACCGCCGCGCCCGAGGTCAGCTCCGCCACCGAACCGCACGCGACGATCCGTCCATTGCGGATGATGCCGACGCGGTCGCACAGCCGCTCGACCAGGTCGAGTTGGTGGCTGGAGAACACCACGGGCACCCCGGTGGCCGCCTTCTCGCGGAGCACGTCGCTCATCACGTCCACGGCGATGGGGTCGAGCCCGGAGAACGGCTCGTCGAGCACCAGCACGTCGGGATCGTGCACGAGCGCGGCCGCCAGCTGCACGCGCTGCTGGTTGCCCAGCGACAGCTTCTGCACCTCGTCCCGTCGTCGCTCGGTGAGGCCGAGCCGCTCGATCCACAGCTCCGCGCTTCGGTGCGCCTCGATCGCGGGCACGCCGTGCAGCCGGGCGAGGTAGACGAGCTGGTCGAGCACCCTCATCTTCGGGTAGAGGCCGCGCTCCTCGGGCAGATAGCCGATTCGGGTGCGGGTCTCGTGAGTCACCGGGCCGCCGTCGAAACGCACCTCACCCGCGTCGGCGGCGAGCACGCCGAGCACGATCCGCATGGTGGTGGTCTTGCCTGCGCCGTTGCTGCCGACGAAGCCGAACAGCTCCCCGGGACGGACGTCGAACGTCACCGCGTCGAGGGCCCCGACATCACCGAAGCGCTTCGACACGCGGTCGATCTCCAGTGTCCCCTCGCCCATGCCTGCTTCCCCTCTTCCCCACGTTCACGGGAGAGGGTACGCGGTGTGCCGGTTGCCGTCAGGCCGTCTCGGCCAGCCCATGCAGGGTGCGCGCGACCAGGTCCTCCACCCGCTCGCGCGCGGCGGCGGCCTCGCCAGGGACCAGGCCCAGCCGCGTGCGCCGGTGCAGCACGTCGTCGGCGTCGAGGGCGCCCTCGTGCCGGACGGCCCAGACCACCTCCGCCCCGGTGACCTCACAGCCCGGGAACAGCGGCCTGCCGAGCTCGTCGTCCACCTCGGCCAGCGCGGCCACGCGCGGCGCTTCCGTGCCGTACTTGGCGACCAGCCGGGGCGGCGCCTCCACTGTGGACAGCGCGGCGCGGTCGGCGGCACCGAGCAGTGGCAGGTTCGCGGTGCGCGCCGGGCCTGCGGGCAAAGTCGCGGCACGCACGGCCGCGGTCACGGCGTCCTCGGCCATCTTCCGGTACGTCGTGAGCTTGCCGCCGACCACCGTGAGCACGCCCGTTGCCGGGTCGGTGAGCACCGCGTGCCTGCGGGAGAGGTCGGCGGTGGTGCCGTCGGCGGCCAGCAGCGGGCGGAGCCCGGCGAAAGAGCCGAGCACGTCGCCGGGCCGCAGCTCCCGCTCCAGCACGGCGGAGGCGACCGTCAGCAGAAAGTCCACATCGGACTGCGGGGCCTCCGCGACGTCGGGCGGGTCACCGGCGAGGGGCTCGTCGGTGATCCCGAGGTAGATCCGCCCGTCCTGCTGGGGAAGCAGGAAGACGAACCGGCTGTGCGAACCGGGAACGGGCACCATCACCGATGTCTCGCCCAGCCCGGTGCGGCCAGCGTCGAGCACGAGGTGCGAGCCGAGGGACGGCCGCAGCCGCACGGACGGCACGAGGGCGCCCGCCCACACCCCGGCCGCGTTGATCACCTGCCGGGCGTGCAGCTCCACGGCGTCGCCGCTCAGCTCGTCGCGGGCGAGCACGTGGTCGGCACGAAGGTCCGTCGCCCGCACCCTGGTGAGGATGCGGGCGCCGTGCGCGGCCGCCGTCCTGGCCAGTGCGACGACCAGGCGGGCGTCGTCGGTCAGCGCGCCGTCGAAGGACAGCAGCCCGCCGCGCAGGCCCGTGCGGCGCAGTCCCGGTGCGAGCGCCAGCGCCTCCGCGGCAGGTATCGAACGGGGCCTCGGCAGCAACGACGACGGCGTGCCCGCGGTCCTGCGCAGTGCGTCGCCAGCGTGCAGGCCGGCGGCGGTGAGGAGCCTCGCCGAGCGCGGCGTCGTGGCGTAGAGCGGGAAGAGCTGCGCCAGCGGCCGGGTCAGGTGGGGCGCTGTGCGGGTCATGAGGATGCCGCGCTCCACCGCGCTCTCCCTGGCCAGCGCCACGTCGCCGTGCGCGAGGTAGCGCAGCCCGCCGTGCACGAGCTTGCTGGAGAACCGCGAGGTGCCGAACGCGAGGTCGTGTGCCTCGACGAGTGCGACCGAGAGCCCGCGCGACGCCGCGTCGAGCGCGATGCCCGCCCCGGTGACGCCGCCGCCGACCACGAGCACGTCCACGCGCTCGCCCGTAGCCAGCTCGGCCAGCTCCCTCGTCCGCCTGCGCGCGGACAGCGACGCCCTGATCACGGCGCCAGCGCCGCGTCGAGGACGTGCCGCAGCTCGGCGAGCAGGGTCTCTTCACCGACGTCGACGGTCGCCGGGCGCAGCGACAGCACGAACGACTGCACGACGAGCAGGACCGCGCGAACCTGCGCGGCGACGTCACCGTGGCGAACGGAGCCCTCGCGCTGCCCCGTCTCCACCAGCGCGCGCACGACGTCCTCCGCCAGCCGCTGCGTCGCGCCGAGCCGCTGCGTGACATAGGGCAGCAGCAGGTCGGCGTCGAGGTCGAGCACTGTGCGCATGAGCGGGTCGGCCACGAGCGCGCGCACGCCCCCGACCGCGCTGTCCACCAGCCGTTCGCGCGCGGAGCTCGCAGGACGCACCTCCGAGGCGACCGCGTGGAGCAGCGCGCCGAACTCCCGCGTCATCAGCGCCGCGAGGATGCTGCGGACGTCGGGGAACCTTCGGTAGAGCGTCATGCGGCTGACGTGCGCGGTGCGGGCGATCTCGGCGAGTGTCGTGCGCCGGACGCCGCTCGCGAGGACGCACTGCTTGGCGGCGTCGAGCAGGTCGTCGTCGGACACGCGGCTCGCGGCGGGCCGGTCGCGGGTCTCGGCGAGCGCGCTTCTGACCCGCACGGCAGTGTGACGTTCGGCCTTCATGTGTCACACTTTAGTGGTGAACGACAGTGTTGACCACCGGCTGCGGGGTTCGTGGACACCCGAGGGCGCGAGCGAGATCGAACTCGCTCCCAAGGCCGTGCGCTGGCTCGCGCAGCGTATCGGCGAATGCACCGCGAACGCTCCTGTCGCACCCGATTCGGCCATGGCGGTGGCGCCGTCCCGGATACCCGAGGCCGCGCACGCCAAACTCGTCGCGATCGTCGGCGAGGAGCACGTGCTCGACGAGGCGGCCGAACGGCTCGGGCGCAGCGGCGGCCTGTCCTACCTCGACCTCCTGCGGCGCCGGTACCCGTCCTCACCGCCCGCCGTGCCCGACGCGGTGGTGCTGCCCGGCGATCCCGAGCAGGTGCAGCGAGTGCTCGACGTGTGCGTCGAGCACGACATCGGCGTGGTGCCGTTCGGTGGCGGGACCTCCGTCGTCGGCGGGGTCACCGCGCTGCGCGGCGACAAGGACAGCGTGCTCGTGCTCGACCTGGAGCGGCTCGACCGGCTCGTGTCCGTCGACCCCGTCTCGCGCGTCGCCGTGCTGCAGGCCGGGGTCCGCGGTCCCGACGCCGAGCGCCTGCTGTCGGTGCACGGTCTCACGCTCGGCCACGTGCCGCAGTCGTTCGAGCGGGCGACCATCGGCGGGTTCGCCGCGACACGTTCCGCGGGCCAGGCGTCGTCTGGGTACGGCCGCTTCGAGGACATGGTGACCGGGCTGCGCCTGGCGACACCGCGGGGCGAGTGGCGGCTCGGCGTCGCGCCCGCGTCGGCGGCGGGGCCGGACCTGCGGCAGCTCGCCATCGGCAGCGAGGGCACGCTCGGCGTGATCACCGAGGTCGCCGTGCGCGTGCGTCCGCTGCCCGAGCGCGAGCGGTTCGAGGCGTTCGCGCTCGACGGCTGGGAGCGCGGCACGCTCGCGGTCCGTCACCTCGCCCAGCGCGGGCTGCTCGCCGACGTCACGCGGCTATCCGATGTGGACGAGACGGCGTCGACGCTCGCGCTGGCCGGCAGCTGGAAGACGGCCCTGCTGCGCCGGTACCTGGGCGCGCGCGGAATCGCCGATCCGTGCCTGCTGATCCTCGGCTGGTACGGCGACGCCGTGCACCGGCGCAGGGAGGCCGTGCGCAGTCTCAGGGCGGCGGGCGCGGTCGGCTTGGGCACGGCGCCGGGACACGCGTGGCTGAGGAACCGGTTCGCCGGCCCGAGGCAGCGGGACGCGCTGCTCGACCTCGGCGTGTGCGTCGAAACGCTGGAGACGGCGGCGCACTGGGGCGACCTCGGGCCGCTGTACGAGCGGGTGCGGGCCGCGCTGCACGGTGCGCTCGACCGGCCACACGTGCTGTGCCACGTCTCGCACGCCTACGAGACCGGCGCGTCGCTGTACTTCACGGTGCTCGCCACGCGCGACGAGGCCGACCCGATCGGCCAGTGGGAACGCGCGAAACGCGCGGCGTCGGAGGCGATCGCGGGCGATGTGCCCGCCACCATCACCCACCACCACGCCATCGGCACCGACCATGCCCCCTACCTGGCGGCGGAGATCGGCGAACTCGGCGTGGACGTGCTCAGAGCGGCGAAGTCCGCACTGGACCCCACGGGCATCCTCAACCCGGGCAAACTCCTGCCACCCCAGCCGCAGTGAAGGCCACCTTCACTGCGTTCAACGCAGTGAAGGTGGCCTTCACTGCAGTAGCGGGATCGGCTCCGCGTCGAGGCCGTGCGTGCCGGCCGGGGTGCCCTCCAGCCGGATGGCTTCGTGCTGGGCGACGTCGGCCGTGCGCACCGGAGCGCCGTCCACCAGCAGCGGCATCCGCGCGGGCCCCGCGCCGACGTAGGTGAGCACGTCCTCGACCACCGAGCCGTCCTCCAGCCGCACCCGGCCCGTGCGCAGCCTCGCGAGGTCGTAGCGCACGCCCCGGCCCTCGCACCGGTCGAGCACCTCGACCTGCTCGGGCGTCGCGAACCACACGGCATGCCACTCCGTCACCCCCGGCGCGGCCGCGAGCGTCGCGGTGCGCTGGCCGTCCCGCGCGCGCAGACCGGCCGCCCACACCGCGGCGACACCGTGGCACTCCGCCCGCGCCACCACCACCGGCTCCGCGCCGAGCCCCAGGTTCTCGCGCAGCCACGTGATCTTCGAGGGGCACGCGTTGGAGCCGTAGGCCAGCACCGGAACGCGCCCGGTGCGCCAGCCGGCCGGTGCGGTGCCCAGCGCGTACCCCGCCCCGTCCCGGTGCACGAACGAACGATCCGGTCGCGCACCGGGGTAGGGGTTCTCGGGGAACTCCTCGTCGGTGAACAGAATCAGTCGAACACCACCACGCTGCGCAGCACCTCGCCCTTGTGCATGCGGGCGAACGCCTCCTCGACGCCGTCCACCGCGATGCGCTCGGTGACGAACTTGTCGAGCGGCAGCCTGCCCTGCAGGTAGAGGTCCACGAGCATCGGGAAGTCCCGCGACGGCAGGCAGTCGCCGTACCACGACGACTTGAGCGAACCGCCGCGCGAGAAGAAGTCGATGAGCGGCATGTCGTCGAGCCGCATGTCCGGAGTCGGCACGCCGACGAGCACCACCGTGCCCGCGAGGTCGCGCGCGTAGAACGCCTGCTTCCACGTCTCGGGCCTGCCCACCGCGTCGATCACCACGTCGGCGCCGAACGAGCCGGTCAGCTCCTGGATCGCCTCGACGATCTCGTCCTGGCTCCTGCCGCGCGCGTTCAGGGTCGCCGTGGCGCCGAACTCCTTGGCCCACTCCAGCTTCTTGTCGTCCATGTCGACGGCGACGATCGTGGTCGCCCCGGCCAGGCGCGCGCCCGCGATCGCGGCGTCACCGACGCCGCCGCAGCCGATCACGGCGACGGAGTCGCCGCGCGTCACGGCGCCGGTGTTCACGGCCGCGCCGATACCCGCCATCACGCCGCAGCCGAGCAGACCGGCCACAGCGGGCTCCGCGGCCGGGTTCACCTTCGTGCACTGTCCGCTGTGGACGAGCGTCTTCTCGAGGAACGCCCCGATGCCGAGCGCGGGGCTCAGTGCCGTGCCGTCGGCGAGCGTCATCGGCTGCCGCGCGTTGAACGTCGAGAAGCAGTACCACGGCTTGCCCTTCTCGCACGCCCGGCACGTGCCGCACACCGCCCGCCAGTTCAGCACCACGAAGTCGCCGGGCTCCAGGCCCGTCACGCCCTCGCCGACCTGCTCGACGTAGCCGGCCGCCTCGTGGCCGAGCAGGAACGGGAACTCGTCGTTGATGCCGCCCTCGCGGTAGTGCAGGTCGGTGTGGCACACCCCGCACGCCCTGACCGACACCACCGCCTCGCCCGGCCCCGGATCCGGCACGAGCACCGTCTCCAGCGACACCGGCTCACCCTGCGCGCGCGACACCACGCCCTGCACCTCGTACGGCATTGGCTCCTCGTCCTTTCCGCAGCGTTGCCCAGAGCCGCAGCTTGCCACGGATCATGCGCTCATCGCGACTTGCGCATGGGTCAGGGTGTGATGAGGTAGACGACGCCGCCGGGCCCGCTCGCGACGTTGCCGTCGGCGTCGTGGCGCTTGGTGCGTTGCCAGATCGTCTCGAACTGCGCGCGGTCGTAGACCTTTCGGACACCCTCGGCGCTGTCGGCCGCGGGGTCGTTGACGATCACGTCGCCGTCTTCGGTGAAACCGACGACCACCATGATGTGGCCCGCCGTGCCGTACCCGGCGCCGTCGAGCTCGCTCGCGAGGAACGACTGCGACGTGATCACGGGGATGCCGCGGGCGACGTAGTCCTCCAGTTCGGTCAGCGAGTGCAGCCGCGTGACGTGGCCCTCGAGCCCGTAGTTCCCGGCGTAGGCGGTGTTGAACGGCCAGTTGCCGGTGCCCTCGTAGGCGTAGTCGTAGGTGAAGCGCGCGGCGTGCGCCACGGCGCGGTCGGGATAGTCCTTCGGCAGCCAGGACAGCTCCCGCTCGCCCGGACCACTGCCCAGGAACTCCAGCACCATCGCGGTGGACGTGGGGCTGCACCAGTTCTCGCCGCCACCGCCGTACTCGGGGTAGCTGCCCCGGTGCACGTTCTGGGCGTAGCGCGGCACCGGCAGCTCGATCCCGCGGGCCGGGCCCGGCCGCGAGACGGTCACCTCGAAGCGGTCGGGCACGAGCGACGTCATCGCTCCCGCCGTGCGCAGCACGGGCGTGGCCGAGCTGCCGCGCTCGCGGTAGAGGCTGACCCGCAGCTGGTAGGACCGCAGGCGCACGCCCGGCTTGGCCACGAGGGTGTCGACGTTGACGCTCGCGTGCGCGTCGTCCTGTCCCGGCACCGATGTGCGCCGGAGGTCGGCGTCGTCGTGCGCCCAGTCGCCGAGGACGTACCAGGCCGTGTCGGCGCCGGACGCCGTCCGCGCCCTGGCCTCGACCCGCAGCCATGTCCTCGGCGGGGTGTCGGCGGTCCAGGAGGCGATCAGCTCGCTCGCGTCGAAGCCGGGTGAGCGCACCGGCGAGGTCCAGCGCCCGTACTCGTACCCGTCGTCGACGCCGGCGGGTGTGCCGATCCGCAGGCCGTTCTCACCGGCCTCGACGCCGGTGAGCTCGCCCGCGAAGCCGCGGTCGGCATCCCAGGAGTGGTAGTCGATCCGTTCGTCCTCCTGGGCCACCGCGGGCGGCTGAGCGACCGTGGAAGCCGCGATGACCGCCAGTACGACCGTGCAGAGACGTCCACGCATGGCAAAAGATTTTCGCCTTCGGCTGGACTGCGTGTAAACCGCTTTCGTCCGATCAGATCACGGCTTGGGTCTGGGTGACCTTGGCTGCGAGACGGCCGTCGTCGTCGTGGACCTCGGTCTCCACCACGATCACCCTGCGGCCCACGTGCAGCGGGCTCGCCGACGCGGTGGCGTGGCCGCCGCGGATCGGGCGCAGGAAGCTCGTGCGCGACTCGATCGTCGTGGTGCCCTGCGCGCCTTCGGGCAGGTTGAGGAACGCGCAGACGGCGGCAGTGGAGTCGGCGATCGACATGAGCACGCCGCCGTGCATGGTGTCCCCGAGCGTGCAGAGCGTCGGGTCCCACGCGAGGCGGCTGCGCACGAGCTCCCTGGATTGTGCGAGCACCTCGAGCCCGAGCCGCTCGGTGAACGGCATGGTCTTGTGGAACAACTCGGTGCCCTCAGCGTCCATGCCACCCACCCTTTCGCACCGGGAACGCGGAGTCGATTACCTCGGGGGTAACGCTCCCCAAGGCCACCTTTGTTGCGTCCAACGCAACAAAGGTGGCCTTGGGGAGCGTCGGCGTCAGAAGTGGGCGACGTCGAGCTTGCCCTCCGCGTGGGCGGCGCGCAGGCGCTTCTTGTCGAACTTGCCGACGCTGGTCTTCGGCACCTCCTCGACGAAGGTCCAGTGCTCCGGCAGCTGCCATTTGGCCACCTTGTCCTGCAGGAACGTCCGCAGCTCGTCGGCGCTCACCTGCTCGCCCTCGCGCAGCACGACGGCCACCAGCGGGCGCTCGTCCCACTTCTCGTCGGGCACCCCGATCACCGCCGCCTCGGCGACGGCGGGGTGCGACATCACGGTGTTCTCCAGATCCACCGACGAGATCCACTCGCCGCCGGACTTGATGACGTCCTTGGCGCGGTCGGTCAGCGTCAGGTAGCCGTTCGGGGTGATCTTGCCGACGTCACCGGTGCGCAGCCAGCCGTCGTGGAACTTCGCCGGGTCCGCGTCGCCGTAGTACCCGCCCGCGATCCACGGGCCGCGCACCTCCAGCTCGCCGACGCTCTCGCCGTCCCACGGGACCTCGTTGCCGTCGTCGTCGATGAGCCGCGCCCGCACCGAGGCGGGGAAGCGGCCCTGCGTGTAGCGGTACTGCCACGCCTCCTCGCCGGTCGCCGACGCGGGCGGGCGGGCGACGCTGCCGAGCGGCGACGTCTCCGTCATGCCCCACGCGTGCAGGATCGGCACGCCGTAGCGCTCCTCGAACGCGTGCATCATCGCCGGCGGCGCCGCCGAGCCGCCCACCACGACTTCGCGCAGGTGGGAGATGTCCTGCGGGTTCGCGTCGAGGTGCTGGAGGAGGCCCTGCCAGATCGTCGGAACCGCGCCCGCGAACGTCGGCCGCTCGGCGGCGAGGATCTGCGCGATCGGCTCCGGCTGCAGGAAGCGGTCCGGCATGATCATCGAGGCGCCCACCATGAACGCCGCGTACGGCATGCCCCACGACATCGCGTGGAACATCGGCACGATCACCAGCGCCTTGTCCGACTGGTCGAGCCGCATGCTGTCGCTCATGCACACCTGCATCGAGTGCAGCCAGATCGACCGGTGCGAGTACACGACCCCCTTGGGGTCGCCGGTGGTGCCGGAGGTGTAGCACATCGCGGCCGCGGAGCGCTCGTCCACGACGGGCCAGTCGAACGTCTCCGGCTGGGCCGCGAGCAGCTCGTCGTAGGCGTGCACCTGCACACCCTCCGGGGCCTCCAGCGACGCGGGGTCGCCGTTCGCGACGATCACGTGCTGGACGGTCTTCAGCTGCGGCAGCTGCTTCGCGAACAACGGCACGAGCGTGCCGTCCACGATCACCACGTGGTCCTCGGCGTGGTTGGCCACGAACACCAGCTGCTCGGGGAACAGCCGGATGTTCAGGGTGTGCAGCACGGCGCCCATCGCGGGGATGGCGAGGTAGGCCTCGAGGTGCTCGGCGTTGTTCCACATGAACGTGCCCACGCGCTGGTCACCGGTCACACCGAGGCCGCGCAGCGCGTTCGCGAGCTGGGCGGCGCGCTTGCCGACCTGGCCGTAGGTCGCCCGCCTAGGGCCCGAGGAGGTCCACGTGACGACCTCGCTCTCGGAATGCAGCGTGGAGCCGTGCCGGAGCAGGTCGGCGAGGGAAAGCTGGTCGTCCTGCATGGTGCTCAACATCGTGTTCTCTCCCGCGGGTCCGCTCGACTGTGAACTGGATTACGCGCGAGCCTAGTGCGGGAAAAGTGGCATCGGCATGTGCTGAGTGCACAACCGTTACGCACCCCCGCTGGGCCCCCTCACCGCGGTAGTGGCCCCCTGACCTGCATGACCCGGTTGAGGGGACATTGCGTGTCGATTTCGCGGTCTCGGTCCTCTTGGCGTTTACTGGGGCCCGTGGTAAGTGACGGCCTGGCCAGCGCTTGCTCGGGCAAGCACCTGGGGACCCGGGTTGTCGCCGCTCTCACGCGGCACCCGAGAAGAAAGGATTAGTACGTTGGCTTTGCCTACGTTGACCCCGGAACAGCGGGCGGAAGCCCTGGCCAAGGCGGCCGAGGCTCGCAAGGCGCGCTCGGAGCTGCTCGCGTCGATCAAGTCCGGCAAGGAGAGCATCGACAAGGTGCTGAACCGGGCGAAGGAAGACAAGACGGTCGGCAAGACCAAGGTCACGCAGCTGCTGAAGGCCGTGCCTGGCCTGGGCACCGTCAAGGTGGCCGCGCTGCTCGAGCAGGCAGGCATCGACCCGGACCGCCGGGCCGCCGGCCTCGGCGAGCGTCAGCGCGAAGCCCTCATCAACGCGCTCAAGTAGCTCCTCCGGGCTGCTCACCCGACGTGGGTGGCCGGCCGGGTCAGAACTCGGCCAGCCACCCACGCGGTAGCCCCATGGCCTCGGCCAGGGTGGCGAACTTCGCGGACGTCTCGTCCAGCTCTGCCCACGGGTCCGACTCCGGCACGATCCCGCCCCCCGCGTACAGCCGCAGCGACCGCTCGGCCACCTCGGCGCAGCGGATCGTCACCGCCCATTCCCCGTCGCCCTCGGCGTCCACCCAGCCGACCGCGCCCGCGTAGTACCCGCGCTCGAACGGCTCCAGCTCCGTCACCAGCTCGCGTGCCGACTCGGTCGGCGTTCCGCAGATGGCGGGCGTCGGGTGCAATGCCGCCGCGAGGTGCAGCGCGGTGACGTCCCGGTCGGCCAGCTCTCCCGTGATCGTGGTGCCCAGGTGCCACATCGTCGGCGTCGAGACCAGCTCCGGCTCCTCCGGCGCGTCCAGCTTGCGGCAGAACGGCCGCAGCGCCTCCACCACGGCCTCGGCCAGCACCGCGTGCTCGATGTGGTCCTTGCGCGAGGCGAGTAGCGCCTCGCCGTTGTCCCGGTCGGTCACCGGGTCGGCCGATCTCGGCATCGACCCCGCGTGCGGGTGCGACACCACGCGGTCGCCCTGACGCGAGAGCAGCAGCTCGGGGCTCGCGCCCACGAGCGTCCGACCGCCGGGCAGGCCGGCCGCGAACGTGTAGCCGCGGTCGTTGTCCTTGACCAGGTTGTGCAGGACCGCCTCCGGCGGCACCGGCTCGGTGAACTCCAGGTCGAGCGCTCGCGCGAGCACCACTTTGCGCAGGCCCCGCTCGCCGAGCTTCCGCACGGCGTCGGCCACGGCCTCGACGTGCCGTCGCCCTTCGGGAACCGGGGAGACCCGCTCGGGGAGGCCGACGTGGCGGCGGGGGAGGCGGTCGACGGCGGGGTGTGGCCTGCCCGCGAAACGCACGTCCTCGGGGATCACGATGCGGGCCGGGGTTCCGCCGCCGGCGGCGCTGTCGAACGGCAGCACGCCCGCGGCGATCGGGGTCCGCGCGTCGGTCAGCGCCCTGCGCACGCGCTCGGCGAGCCGGGCCTCGTCGGTGCCCGTCAGCTCGGTGTCCGCGCCGGAGCCGAGGATCGTGCGGTGCGCCGTGGCGAGGAAGAAGTCCCCTCGCGCGTAGTCCTCGAGCAGTCGCGCGGCGTCCATATCGCACTATTGTCCGCCTGTTCAGCGGCCCGGAGACCACCAGTGCTGCGTGACCTCCATCTCCTCGCCCGGCAAGGCCGTCAGCACCGCCACCGCGGCGCGGTAGCCGTCGCCGGGGTCGAGGTCGGCCATGCGGGTGCGCTCCGGCGACAGCGCGGGGTCGGCCGAACCCGCAAGCCGCGCGGGTTCGCCGGGAGGAGACATCGTGAGGCTCGTCAGCGGGATCCGAAGGCCACGCCCGGTGGCCTTCATGACGGCTTCCTTGCGCGTCCAGTACCGGAAGAACGCGTCGGCGCGCTCCCGCTCGGACAGGTCCTCCAGCGCGGCGCGCTCGGCGTCGTTGAGCGCGTAATCCAGCAGCGAGTCGTCGGCCTTCCTCGTCGCGCTCTCGACGTCGAGGCCCACCGCGGCGCCACCGGTGAGCGCGACGCCGATCCGCTCGCCCGAATGGGAGATCGACAACGCCAGTTTCGCTCCGGGAACGCGCGGCGGGCCGTGCTGCTTGCCGCAGTCGTCGCACGTCGCGTCGAACTCCACCTCGGCGGGCGTGCTGCCGAGGTGCCCGGCGGCGACGGTCTTGGCGAGCACCCTGCCCGTCAGGAACCGGCGTTTGTCCTCGTCGCGGCGGTACGCGGCGTGCCGCTCGCGCTCGGCCGGGCCGAGCAGCGACAGGTGCTCGCCGCTCTCGGCGAGCGGGGTCGCCCACCACACCGCGCAGTCGATCACGTAGCGAATCTACGGGGCGCCCGGCAGGTGCCGCCAGGCCGTTCGTGCGTTACCTTTGTCCTAAGCAACCGCTTAGTAACGAGGGAGTCGGCGGCGATGGATTTCAGTCTCAGCGTCGAGGAGCGCGAGATTCGTGACTGGGTGCGTACCTTCGTGCAGCGGGAACTCGTCCCGCTGGAGCAGGAGGTGCTGCGCAGGGAGCGGGCCGGGCAGCCAGGACTGCCCTCCGACCAGCTGGAGGAGCTCCAGCTGAAGGCGCGTGACTCCGGCTTCTGGGGCGTGCAGACACCCGAGGAGTACGGCGGCATGGGCCTCTCCGCGGTGATGACGGCGCTGCTGGAGGCCGAGCTCGGCCGCTCGTTCGTGCCCTTCCGCTTCGGCGGCGCGGCCGACAACATCCTCTTCTACGCCAACGAGGAACAGAAGCAGCGATACCTGCTGCCGACCATCGAAGGCAAGCGCAAGTCCTGCTTCGCCATCACCGAGCCGGGCGCGGGCTCCGACGCGAAGGCGATCAGGACCACCGCGCGCAAGGACGGCGCCGACTGGGTCATCAACGGCGAGAAGACGTTCATCACGGGCGGCAACGAGGCCGACTTCACGATGGTCTTCGCCATCACCGACCCCGAGAAGGGCGCCAATGGCGGGGTGACGTGTTTCCTCGTCGACCGCGAGATGGGCTGGCGTTCCGAGTACATCGACACGATGGGCGAATGGGGTCCCGCGGCGCTGGTCTTCGAGGACGTCCGGGTGCCCGAGAGTCAGATCCTCGGCGAGCTGGGCCAGGGGTTCAACCTCGCCATGCAGTGGATCGGCCGCGGCCGCTACCTGCTGCCGGCCCGCGCCATCGGCTCGTGCGAGCGGCTGCTGTCCATGGCCATCGAGCACGCCAACACCAGGGAGACGTTCGGCGCGCCCATTGCCGACCGGCAGGCGATCCAGTGGATGATCGCCGACTCCGGCGTGGAGCTCGAGGCGCTGCGCTGGCTGGTGCTGCACGCCGCGTGGCAGGTGGACTCCGGAATGGACTCCCGGCACGCGCAGTCGATCGCCAAGCTGTACGGCGGCGTGAAGGCTAACGAGATCGTCGACCGCGTGCTGCAGATCCACGGCGGCATGGGCTACACGCGGGAGCTGCCGATCGAGCGGTGGTACCGCGAGCTGCGGCTGCTGCGCATCTACGAGGGCACCGACGAGATCCAGCGCAGGACCATCGCCCGGAACCTGCTGCGGGGCCACGTGAAGCTGGGAGGAGCCCTTGGCTGAGGCCGGCCCGCGAGCTCGCGCTGTGGTGGCAGGGCGCGAAGCCCTGCCACCACAGCGGGGTGGTTCTACTCAGGAACGGGCGGTGTCGCCCTTCTGCCGTAGTGCCAGCGGCACGCCTGCGAGGTCCTCCTCGTTGCAGAGGATCTTCAGGTCGTAGTACGGAAAGCCGTCCCGTTCGTCATAGTCGAGGTGGACTGCGAGCACGTCCACCGGCTCGCCGAGCCACTGCTGGGCCTGCCGGAGCCAGCCGGCGCAGCGCTCCAGCGCGGCCGGGAGATCGTCATCGCGGAATTCGACCGGGCGGTAGGGCACGTCCTGTACCTGATCCCGTGGGTCGGAGGGCGTCGGAAGGCCCGGAGCGAGACCCGCGTCGTCGAGTTCCAGCTGGATTGTTTCCTCACTCACCCCACGAGCGTCCCTCAGCGGCGGCTCCGGGGCAAGCTTGGGGGTGTCAGGAGTTCGCCAGACCACAGCGTCCGGGGGCGGGAACGCCCAGCGCACGCAGGGTGAGTTCGACGTGGTGGTCGGCCACCTGATGCAGGGTCAACGCACCTCGAGGCGAGTACCAGCGGGCCACTCCGTTGCACATGTCAAGCACCGCGATCCGCGTGACGGCGGGCTGAGCGGTGTCGAAAACCCCCTCTTCCCGGCCCGCCTCGATCGTGTCGGACCACAGCTGTTCGTAGGCGTCCCGCAGCTGGACCACGTCCTTGCGCAGCCGGGGCGACAACACCTCGACGTGGTCGTCCACCACCCTGGTCTCGTTCGGCTGCCTGGCGTGCGCGGTGACGTGCAGTGTGACGAGCCTGCGGATGCGCTCGACCGGATCGGTGACGCCGTCGACGGCCTTGGTCGCGTCGTCGAGCAGGCGTTGCAGGCAGTCGCGCATGATCCCGGCGAGCAGTTCCTCCTTGGTGCCCATGTAGTGGTACAGGCTGGCCGACGAGAGCTTGGCGGCCTGCGCCAGGTCCCTGATGCCGGTACCGTGGAAACCTTTGGTGGCGAACAGTTTCACCGCCGCGCGGCGCACGCGTTCGCCGGTGCTCACAGCCATGTGCGCTCCACCCGGTCGTAGGATCCGGTGAGCTTCTCGGCGGCCTTGCGCAGCTCGCCCTTGGCGACCCGCTCCGACGGCGTCATGGGCAACGAGTCCACAAAGGACCAGTAGCGGGGCACCTTGAAGTAGGCGAGCCGTTCGCCGCAGAACCCGGCCAGTTCCTCGGGATCGGGCTCACCGTCAGCGACGACGTACGCGCGGATCTCCTCGCCCCGCAACGCGTCCGGCACGGGGAGCACGGCCGCCGAGCGCACCGCGGGATGCAGCAGCAGTGCCCGCTCCACCTCGTCGGCGGAAACGTTCTCGCCGCTGCGACGGATCATGTCCTTGGTGCGACCGGCGTAGAAGACCCGGCCGTGCTCGTCCATCCAGGCCAGGTCGCCGGTGCGGAACCAGCCGCCGCGAAACGCACTCGCCGTCGCCTCAGGGTCGTCGTGGTAGCCGTGCATCAGGCCGACGCCCCTGACCAGCAGCTCGCCGGTCTCCCCTCGGGGCAACGGCTTCCCGTCCTCGTCCGCGATCATCGCCTCGCGCGAGGGCGTCGGCGTGCCGATGCAACCGGTGCCCACCAGCTCGTCGTGGTCGGCGGGGCCGACCCGCAGGTCGCCGCCGGTCTCCGTCATGCCGAACGCCTCGAACCACGGCACGCCCCAGCGTTTCTCCAGCGCGGCGTGCAGCTCCCGCGGAATGGCCGACGCGCTGACAGCCCGCACCCGGTGCATGTGGTCCTCCGGCGACTCCGGCTGACGCAGCAACAGCGTCGGCATCAGGCCGAGGCAGTAGAACCACGTGACGCCGTGCTCGCGCACCTTCGCCCAGAACGTCGAAGGATGGAACCTGTCGAGCACCACGAGGGTAGCGCCGCTCGCGAGCCCGGCAGCCACGTTCCACTGTGGATCGACGTAGTGGAACGGCTGCGCCGTGAGCAGGACGTCGTCGTCACTCAAGTGCGGGAACTCGGTGACGAGGCCCTCGGCGAGCGTCGTCCAGTACCGGTGCGGCAGCACGCAGCCCTTGGGCGCACCGGTGGTGCCCGAGGTGTACTGGATGTTCACGGGCAGCTCCGGTGCGCGTTCCGGCTTGGGTGGCGGTCCTGCCGGGCGCAGCTCGCCGACCGTGAGCACCCGTTCCACCGACGTTCGAGGGGCGATCGTGGTCAGCAGGCCGGTGAACTCCTCGGTCGTGACCGCGAACCGCGCGCCGGAGTGGGCGAGCACGTGCTCCCCGTCCAGCTCGCGGTAGTTGGTGTTGACCGGCACCAGCGCCGCCCCGAGCTTGGCGAGCGCCAGCCACAGCAACGGGAACTCGGGCTGGTTGCGCAACATCACCGCCACCCGGTCGCCCCGGCGCGTGCCGAGTGCGGCGAGTGCGGAGGCGAGCTCGTCGCTGCGGCGGTCGACGTCGGCGAAAGTCAGCCGCTCGCCGGTGGCGTCGAACACCCACGCCGTGCGGCCGGGCCGCCGCCGCGCGGCCTCGGTGACGAGTGCGACGAGATCAGCCACGGGTCCGGAACTCCGCCGTGGTGCGGGCGACCTCCGGGGTGTGCTCCGTGAGCAGGGCGTGGCTGATCTCCAGCTCCAGCGCCGTCTCCACCGCGCTGTCGACACCCCGGTCGATGGCGCGCTTGGCGAGTGTCACCGCGGCGGGCGGCTGCTCGGCCAGCCTCCTCGCCCAGGCAAACGCGAACTCCAGCAGCTCGTCGCGGGCCACGAGCTTGTTGACCAGGCCCATACCTTTCGCCGCCGCGGCGTCGACCCGCTCCCCGAGCAGCACCAGCTCCTTGGCCTTCGCGGGCCCGATCAGCAGCGGGAGCAGGCGCGACGCCGCGCCCGTGACGCTCAGTCCCAGCGTCGCCTCTGGGAAGGCGAACACGGCGTCGTCGGCGGCGACCACGAGATCGCAACCGAGCGCGAACTCCGCGCCCGCGCCGATGGCGTAGCCGTGGACGGCGGCGATCACCGGCTGCGGCAGGCCCCGCAGTTTGCGCGTGACGTCCTGCAGCCGTTCCAGTCGCACCCGGGAGTCGCCGTCGCCCGCGGGCTCCTTGAGGTCGTGCCCCGCGCAGAAGGCCCGGCCGCGTCCGGCCAGCACCACCGCGCGGGCGTTCTCGTCGGCGGCGATCGCGTCGAGCGCACCCAGCAGATCGTCCACCAGCTCCGGCGACACGGCGTTCAGCCGGTCGGGCCGGTTCAACCAGACGAGAGCGACTCCCTCGGCGACGGTCAGCTCCACGGTGCCCATGGCCCAGAGTCTAGACGAACCGATCGATCGATCGATAGTCTTCCTGCATGCCGGTTCGTGATGCGGAGGCCGCCGACGTCGAGGAGATCTGCGCCCTCATCGAGGAGCACGCGCGCTACGAGGGCAACGAGGAACTCGTGCTCGACCGCGCGGACATGGCGCGGCACCTGTTCGGGCCCGACCCGAAGGCGTGGGTGCTGATGGCCGAGTCCGGCGGCGAGGTGGCCGGGATGGCGTTCTGCTCGTGGAACTTCTCGACGTGGGAGGCGCGGCCGGGCATCTGGCTCGACGACATCTTCGTGCGGCCGGCGTTCCGGCGGCACGGCCTCGGCCGGGAGCTGCTGAACGAGCTGCGCAAGCGCACCAGCGGGCGCGTCGAGTGGGACATGCAGGAGGGCAACGAGCGGGCGGCGGCGTTCTACGCGGATCTCGGCGCGGAGCCCGTGCCCGGGTGGATTCGGTATCGTTGGCGTCCTGACCTGGCCTGATGGTGCGTGAAGTGAGGTCCGTATCGTGGAGGGCATGGCAGATGGCTCCAACCGGCGTTCGTCCTCGATCGAGGACTACGTGCGGGCTATCTATGGCCTGGTCGAGCGGGGTGAGCCGGTCACCAACACGTCGCTGGCGGCGCGGCTCGAGGTGAGCCCGTCCTCGGCGTCCGGAATGGTGACCAAGCTGTCGCAGCAGGGGCTGGTGGCGCACGTGCCGTACCGCGGCATCGAGCTCACGCCCGCGGGCAGGCAGCTGGCGAGGTCGGTGCTGCGCAGGCACCGGCTGATCGAGTCGTACCTGGTCTCCGAGCTCGGCTACACCTGGGACGAGGTGCACAGCGAGGCCGATCTGCTGGAGCACGTGGTGTCCGACCTCCTCGTGGAGCGGATCGCGGCGAAGCTCGGCAACCCGGTGCGCGACCCGCACGGCGACCCCATTCCCGCGGCGGACGGCAGCGTCGAGGAGCTGTCGACCCGCCTGCTCGACGAGCTGCCCGCCGGATCCGTCGGCGAGATCGTGCGCGTGTGGGACACCGATCCGGATCTGCTGCGCTACCTGGCGGAGCGTTCGATCACCCTGGGTGACCGGATCGAGGTGGTCGAGCGGCAGCCCTTCGGTGGCCCGGTGGTGGTCAAGGTGGGCCCTCCGGCGCGTGCGGAGACCCACGCACTGGGCACGGAGATCGCGCAGGCGCTGTCGGTAGCCGTCCGCTGACGCCGCGCGCGAGTCCCCCGCTCCGGCGCGCGAGTTGCCCGCTGCGGCGCGCGAGTTGCCCGCTGCGGCGCGCGAGTTGCCCGCTGCGGCGCGCGAGTTGCCCGCTCCGGCTGCCGAGTCTTGCGTCCAGGACAGCGGGATGGTGCGTTCCGGCGCGGGGAGCGTTGTCCGGAAGGGGCGACTCGGCGTCGGGAACGGGGAACTCGCGGGCGAGAGCGGGCAACTCGGCGTCGAGAGCGGGGGACTCGCGGGCGAGAGCGGGGGACTCGCGCGGGAACGCTGACAAGGGACCTTTGCCTCTTCCTGCGCCTCGCGCCTTGCCCATACGCTGCACCGGTTCCTCGATGAGCGGAGCTGCGATGACCGGTCAGAGAACACAACAGATGGACCGGGGGCAGAGCGCTACGCGCGAGGTGGAGTCGCTACTGGCGACCGGACCTTTCGCCGTGGCGTTACGAGCGGCGATACGTGCCAGGGGCCTGGGGCTCGAGCGGATCCAATACCGGTTGCGCCGGCGCGGCGTGCCGGTGAGTCTGGCGACGCTGAGCCATTGGCAGTCCGGCCGTTGCCGCCCAGAGCGCCCCGGTTCCCTGGCCGCACTGAGGTACCTCGAGGAGGTGCTCGAAGTGCCGCCGGGGGCCCTCCTACGGCTACTCGCCGTCGAAAACGGCGGACAGCGCGTCACGCAGGTGCCCCAGTGATCGCGCGATCCACGGCAACGTGACGGGATCGGGGCTGCGCAGCGCGGTCCAGCGCTGCTCGGCGTCGTCGCCGTATAGCAGGCTCGTGGCCACGCGGAACCGCAGCGCGGCGGGGTCGTCACCGAACTCGGCACCAGCCAGCACACCGACACCGTGCCGGTCGAGCAGGTGTTCGGCCAGCTGGGCGCCGGTGGCGAATCCCTTGGCGCGCAACGGTTCCAGGTCCGGGTACAGGTAGAAACCCGCCCGCGGTGCGCGGCAGGCCGCCCCTGCCGCGGTGAACTCGGCGTGCACGGCGCGCGCGACGGCGGCGTGCAGCGCCCTGCTCGCGTCGATGTGCGCGCGGACCTCGGGCGGCTCCGCCAGCACGTATGCGGCGACCTCCTGCATGGGGGCGGGCAGGCTCGACCACACCTCGCTCGCCGCGCCGACGAGCGCGGCGCGCTGCTCGGGCAGTGGCACCCGTGCGAACCCGATGCGGTAACCGCCGAGGGCCATGTTCTTGCTCAGCCCGGCGGTGACAACGGTGTGCTCAGGCAGTTCGGCCGCCGGGCTGTGCACGGCCGCCGAGTCGTGGACGAGGTCGCGGTAGATCTCGTCGGAGAGCACGGTCAGCCCGTGCGCGCCGGCGACAGCGCAGACCTCCTTGACCAGCTCGGCACCGGCGAGGGTGCCGGTGGGGTTGTCGGGCACGGTCAAGATCAGCACGCCCGGCTCGGCGCCGTCCTTGCGCGCGCTGGTCAACGCCCGGTCGAGCTGCTCGGGGTCGGGCACGCCGCCCGCGTCGCCCGGCACCGGCACGCCGAGCACCCGCCTGCCCAGCAGGGCAGCCTGCGCGGCGTAGCTCACCCAGGACGGCCGCGGGAGTACGACGTCGCCGGGCAGGACGGCCAGCAGTCCGAAGAGCAGCGCCTTGCTGCCGGGGGCCAGCACGATGTCGTCCGCCTCGGTCGGCAGACCGCGCCTGCTGAAGTAGCCGGCCGCCGCCTGCCGGGCCTCGGCCGAACCGACGACGGCGCCGTACTCGTTGCGGTGCGCTGCCCCGGCCAGCACGTCCCGGACGTCGGGCAGGACGGGGAGCCCGGCCTCCCCGAAGCCGAGGTGCAGCACCTGCTCGCCCGCAGCCCGCTTCGCCTGCAGCTTCTCGTTGATCGCCAGGGTCGCCGAGTGCCTGATCACTGAGATTGCCTCCCTTGGTTGCGTCAATGATATACGAGGCAATTTTAGTTGCAAGGCGCTACCTCGCAGACGATGCCGCTCTCGTGGACCGCGATCACCGGTTACGCCCGGTCGCACGCGGCGAGCTTGGTGAGCAACCCGCCGACGTGGTCTTCACCGTGGCCAGGCTGACGGGCAGCTCGGTGTTGGACGGCCCGGTCGCGACGAGGGTGAGCACCCCACGCTCGCGCGCGGTCACGCCGTCGAGCCCGGCGTGCTCGCGGGCGACCGGCCGCGCCCATCGCGCCGTGGCCCTCCCTTGCCGACGGTGTGCCGTACGAGCTCGCGTCGGCGCCGATTCCGGCCGTGGCCGCGCTCGTCGGCCGCGGTCTCGGTGCGGTGCCGCGCTCGGCGGCGGGAGGCTCGTGTCGCTGACCGGGCGGTTGTTCGTGCTGCCCGTGGTGCGACGTCCCTGCCCACGGGCTGGAACGGGCGGGTCGGAGCCGTGGCGCTGCGCAAGCTGGGCGCAGCCAGCGGGCCCGGTGCGGTGCTCGCGGGAGGCTCAGGGGGCCATGCCCACCGCGCTGAACCGTTCGGCGACGTCCCCTTCGGACAGTCCGAAGTCGGCGAGGCGGTAGCGGTGGGCCGGTTTGCGGGCTCCCGTGGTGCTCTCGGCGTGCAGCGTGCGCATCGCCGCCCGAGCCCCATCGGTGAACGGTAGCCCGAAGTGGGCGTACAGCGACTCGACCGTGCCGATCGGGTCGGCGACGAAGTCGTCGTAGTCGACGTCGAAGAACTGCGAGTGGTCGTGCCTGGCCCGCTCGGCGGTGAACGTCTCCAGCCCGCGCGCCCACAACTCGAGCTGGTCGCGGCCCACCGTCTCGCCGCGGAAGGTCTCCGACCACTGCGCGCTCGCCTGCGCGTTGAGGCTGCACACCGAGGCGACCGCGACCTCGGGGGCGCGGTGGGTCTGCACCACGAGCGCGTCCGGGTACACGGCGAGTAGCGCGTCGAGCGCGAAGAGGTGGCTGGGGTTCTTGAGCACCCACCGCCTGCCCGCGTCGGGCAGCCCGATCAGCTGCAGGTTGCGCCGGTGTCTGCGGTAGGCGGGTGTCCAGTCCTGTTCGGACAGCCACGCCGAGTACGTCGGGACATGCGCGAGGCACTCGTACGAGATCGAGCGCAGCGACTGCCGGAGCAGTTGCCAGCACTCCTCCACCTCGTCCGCCGACATCGCGTGCACGCCGAGGAACTCGGGGTGCTCGACGTGGTACCGCTCGTAGCCTGCCTGGATGCGCTGGAACACCGGGTCGTCCGCCCACGTCTCCCGGGGCGGCCTCGGCTGCGGCACCTCGGTCAGCCACACCTCCAGCCCCTGGTGGGCGGGGTCGGCCGTGAGCAGCCGGTGCAGTGCGGTCGTGCCGGTGCGCGGCAGGCCGGTCACGAAGATCGGCCGCTCGATCGCGACGTCGGCGTGCTCGGGGCGGGCCTTCCACGCGGCCTCGCTCAGCAGCCGCGCCACGAGCGCGCTGCGCAGGAACGCCCGCTTCACCTTGCGGCCCAGCGGGGTCAGGCCCGCCTCGCGTTCGTAGGACTCAAGCAGCACCGCGAGTCCGTCGGTGTAGTCGTCGGTGCCGAAGTCGTCGAGTCCGGTGATCTTCGTTGCCGAGGCGTGCAGATCGGCGACGGTGCCAACGCTCATCGGGTTCCCCTCAGTGGTGGTACTCGCCGCCGTTGACGTCGAGGCACTGGCCGGTGATCGCCCGTGCGAGCGGGGAGGCCAGAAACACCACGGCATCGGCGATCTCGTCGGGTTCGGGCAGCTTGCGCAGGTCGATGGTCGCCGCGGTCTCGTCGTAGACCTGTTGCGGGTCCACCCCGCGTTCCTTGGCGAGGTGGGAGAAGTACCACTTGAGCGAGCCCGCCCAGATGTAGCCGGGCGCCACCGAGTTGACGCGGATGCCGCGCGGGCCGAGTTCGGTGGCCAGACTCCGCGCGAGGGACAGCAGGCTCGACTTGGCCATCTTGTACGCGCCGAACGTGCGCCGGGAGTGCCGCAGCACCGCAGAGTTGATCATCACGACGGCGCCGCCGGTCTCGGCGAGCGCGGGCGTGCACAGGCGGGTGAGCCGCAGTGCCGCCAGCACGTTGGTCTCGAAGCCGGTCCGCACCGCGTCGAGGTCGACGTCGAGCAGGTCGGTCATGGGCGGAATGGCGAAGGCGTTGTTGACGAGCGCGTCCATGCGCCCGTAGGCGTCCACTGTGGTCTCGGCGAGCCGCTGCGCCGAGTCGTCGTCGGTGATGTCGGTCGGCACCGTCACGGCCCGCCTGCCCAGTTCGGTGACCTCCTTGGCCACCTCGTCGAGCCGCTTCTCCGTCCTGGCCGCTAGCACCAGGTCGGCGCCCGCCTTCGCGCACTGGATCGCGATCGAGCGGCCGAGGCCCGGCCCGACGCCGGACACCACCACCACCTTGTCCCGCAACAACATCAGCCGAGCATCCTCGTCGCGACGGCGCTCTGCCTTGCCGCGATGCGCGCGGTCCACTCCTCGGGCGAAACCCTGGCGTGCTCGTAGAAGGGCAGCTTCGCGGGCAGTTCGCTCACGTCCACCACCTCCACCTCGGGACCGTCCTCCGGCGTGAGGTCGCGCGACAGCCGCTGCCAGCGGATCTGCACGTAGCCGCGGGCGTGCCCGAGCCGCTCCAGCCAGTTGGCGACGCCGGGGTCGCGCTCGCTGATCACGAACCGCAGCCTGCCGTCGGGGTCCACGCGCGCCTGATCGGCGGTGAGGCTCGTCTGGTGGTTGATGTAGTCGAGCGAGACGTACCACCGGCTGCCGAGCTGGATGCCCTGGTACGGAGCGTCGGACGCGGGGACGGTGACGATCATCGCCTGGTGGTCGGCCAGGTCGTAGTGGCCTGCCGAGGAGAACTGTGTCGCGAGCCCGCCGGGCGTGCGCCTCGGCTCGGTCATCGTGTTGACGGGCAGCTTCAGGTAGAACCACTCCGGGAACGCGAGGAACGTCCGCAGTCTGCTGAGCAGGATCTTGCCCGCCACCCCGTAGCGCTTCTCCAGGGCCGTGCGGTCCTTCGGCTCCGGCGCGGCGCCGAGGCGGTCCGCCCGGTGGATGCGCAGGGTGCCGCGCCGTTCGGTGGCCCAGTCGCTGTACACCTCGCGCACCACGAGCATCGCCGATCCCTTGCCCAGCACGAAGTAGCCGGGTCCGGCCTTGCCTCGGTCGGGGCCGAACCGCAGCTCGAACCGCCCGTCGTCGCCGATCTCCAGCTCACGGTCGTCGAACGCCGCGAGGCTGTCGGGCACCTCCACCGGCGAGTAGTCGCCGTTCAGCACCTGGAAGCTCAGATCCCGCGTGGTGCCACGGGTGCCGGTGACGACGTACTCGGCGTCGTCGCGCAGGTACGAATGGAAGTACAGCGCGTCGGGGTTGTCGAGGCCCATCTTCGTGTAGGGCCCCGTGGACGTGACGAAGTACGGGAAGTCCCGTTCGTAGGCCCAGGCGAGCTGCAGTGACGCCCTGATGCTGCCCGCGAGGTAGTCGTAGCCCTCGATCAGATCCTGTTCGGTCTGGATGTGCGGCGCCTCGGCGATGACCTTCTCTGCTTCGACGACGGCGTCGGCGAACGGCTGGGTGAGCACCGACCGAGAGTAGAACGTGTTCTATCTTCCGGTCAATGACGTCGACGGAGCGTCCTCCGTCCAGCGGTTGGCCGTGAGCTTGAAGCCGGGCAGGTCGCCGAGCGGCACCAGGTACTCGTAGGTGCGCGTGTAGCCGGTGTGCTGGATCCGCCACACGCCGTCGGCGCCACGCGTGTAGCGGTCCTCGTAGAACGCGGCGCCCTTGATCATCGTGTGGTTGTGCTCAGTGGCCAGCACCGTGTCCTCGAAGGACCACGTGCCCTCGGCCGTGTCGCCGTCGATCTCGATCTCCGGTTGCCCGGCCGAGTGCACGGTGATGATGCCGGGGCCGAGCGTGTTGCGCAGAAAGTCCACGATCGCGTCGCGGCCGGTGAAGCGGAGCGGGCCGCCGCCCGACGGCGTGCCGTACTGGGCCGTGGCGTCGGGGGCGAGCGCGTCCTCCAGTTCGTCCCAGCGCTTGAGGTCCACGCAGCGGAGGTAGCGGTACTTGACGCGTTTGATCTCTTCCAGGCTGGCGATGTCCATGGCCTTCAGCTTCCGCGCACCCTTGACCAGATTCAAGAACTTGTTCTAATTTTCTCGAATGACGGGCTACGAGCTCTCGCAGTCGGGTGTGCTCGAGGCCGAGGCCGTGCATGTGTTCCGTGAGGTGGCCGCGACGTTCGAGCGGCCGGTGCTGTTGTTCTCGGGCGGCAAGGACTCCGTGGTGATGCTGCACGTGGCGGTGCGGGCGTTCTGGCCCGCGCCGTTGCCGTTCCCGGTGTTGCACGTGGACACGGGGCACAATTTCGCCGAGGTGATCGACTTCCGGGACCGGCTGGTGCGGGAGTTGGGCGTGCGGCTGCTGGTGGGGCGCGTGCAGGACGACCTCGATGCCGGGCGGGTGGTGGAGGAGACCGGACCCGGAGCGAGCCGCAACCGGCTGCAGACGGTGACGTTGCTGCGGATGATCCAGGAGCACTCGTTCGACGCGGTGTTCGGCGGGGCGCGCCGGGACGAGGAGAAGGCGCGGGCGAAGGAGCGGGTGTTCAGCTTCCGCGACGAGTTCGGGCAGTGGGATCCGCGCAGACAGCGACCGGAGCTGTGGAACCTGTACAACGGGCGGCACCGCAGGGGCGAGCACATCCGGGTATTCCCGTTGTCGAACTGGACCGAGCTGGACGTGTGGTCCTACATCGCGGCGGAGCGGATCGGGTTGCCGTCGCTGTACTTCGCGCATCGCAGGCGGGTGTTCCAGCGGGATGGGATGCTGCTGGCGTGCTCGCCGCACCTGGCTCCGCGGCCGGGGGAGGAGCCGTACGAGGCGGTGGTGCGGTTCCGCACGGTGGGGGACGCGACGTGCACGGGGTGTGTGGAGTCGTCGGCGGCGACGCCGGAGCAGGTGGTGGCCGAGGTGGCGGCGAGCCGGGTGACCGAGCGGGGCGCGACGCGGGCGGACGACCGGATCTCCGAGGCGGGCATGGAGGATCGCAAGAAGGAGGGGTACTTCTAGTGCCTCCGTTGTTGCGCGTGGCCACGGCGGGCAGTGTGGACGACGGCAAGTCCACGCTGATCGGCCGGTTGCTGCACGATTCGAAGGCGTTGTTCACCGATCAGCTGGCGGCGGTGGAGCGCACGAGCCGGGAACGTGGTGGGGACGGGCCGGACCTGGCGCTGGTGACCGACGGGCTGCGCGCGGAGCGCGAGCAGGGCATCACGATCGACGTGGCGTACCGGTACTTCGCCACGCCCGCGCGGAAGTTCATCCTCGCCGACACGCCAGGGCACGTGCAGTACACCCGCAACATGGTCACCGGCGCGTCCACCGCGGACCTGGCGCTGATCCTGGTTGACGCGCGCAAGGGCGTGGTGGAGCAGTGCAGGCGGCACGCGTTCCTGGCGAGCCTGCTCGGGGTGGGCCATCTGGTGCTGTGCGTCAACAAGATGGACCTGGTGGGCTGGTCGCGAGAGCGGTTCGAGGAGATCAAGGACGACTTCGCCCGGTTCGCGACCCGGCTGGACGTGCACGATCTGACGTTCGTGCCGATCTCGGCGCTGCACGGCGACAACGTGGTGCACCGGGGTGCGGCGATGCCGTGGTACGAGGGTCCGTCGCTGCTGCACCACCTGGAGCAGGTGCACGTGGCCTCCGACCGCAACCTCATCGACGTGCGGCTGCCGGTGCAGTACGTGATCCGCGACGGCGAGTTCCGCGGCTACGCGGGCACGATGGCGGGCGGCGTGCTGAAGCCAGGTGACGAGGTGCTGGTCCTGCCCTCGGGGTTCTCCACCACAGTTCGCGCGGTGTGGGGCCCCGGCGGGACGCCGGTGGCGGAGGCGTTCCCTCCGCAGGCGGTGACCGTCGAGCTCGCCGACGAGCTCGACGTGGGCCGCGGTGACCTGCTCTGCCGCCCCGGCAACCGCCCGCACGCCGGCAGCGACCTCGACGCGATGCTGTGCTGGTTCTCCGAGCGCGCCGGGCTGGACGCCGGCGGGCGGTACCTGCTGCGCCACACCACCCGCGAGACCACCGCCACGGTGACCGAGCTGGACTACCGGCTCGACGTCAACACGCTGCACCGCGACGAGACCGCGACCGGGCTGGCCCTCAACGAGATCGGCCGCGTCCGGCTGCGCACCCGGCAACCGCTGCTGTTCGACCCGTACCGCCGCAACCGCGCCACCGGCGGCTTCGTGCTCATCGACCCGGCCACCCACGACACCGTCGCCGCAGGCATGATCACCGGCCCGCGGCAGCCGGGCGCGGGCGTGGTGTGGCAGTCCGCCGCCGTCACCCGCGAGCAGCGGCCCAGCCAGGGCGCCACCATCTGGCTCACCGGCCTGTCCGGCTCCGGCAAGTCCACCATCGCCGTCGAGCTGGAACGCAGGCTCGTCGCGATCGGCCGCCCCGCCTACCTGCTCGACGGCGACAACCTCCGCCACGGCCTCAACGCCGACCTCGGCTTCACCGCCGACGACCGCACCGAGAACGTCCGCCGCGCGGGCGAGGTCGCCCGCCTGTTCGCCGACGCCGGTGTGGTCGCCGTCGTCTCACTGATCAGTCCCTACCGCGCGGGCCGTGACCGCGTCCGCGCCGCACACGAGGCCGCGGGGCTGCCCTTCGTCGAGGTCTACGTCGACACCCCGCTCGAGGTCTGCGAGGCCCGCGACCCCAAGGGCCTCTACGCCCGCGCCCGCGCCGGCGAACTCACCGGTTTCACCGGCATCGACGCCCCCTACGAGCCCCCGCAGGCCCCCGACCTCGTCCTCCACCCCGGCGACGGCGACCCGGCCGCACTCGCCGGCAACGTTCTTGCTTTGCTGGACCGGTGACCACCGACGCACGACTCGCCGCCCAGCTCGCCGACGAAGCCGGACACCTGCTGCTCTCCGTGCGGGAGAACGGGGCGGACCTGGACCCGAAAGCGCTCGGCAAGCGGGGTGACGCGGAGTCCAACGCGCTACTGCTGCGCAGGCTCGCGGCCGAGCGACCCGGCGACGCCGTGCTCTCCGAGGAGTCGGCCGACGACCCGGCGCGCCTCGACGCCGACCGCGTGTGGATCATCGACC
Source organism: Prauserella sp. PE36 (assembly GCF_003311655.1). Lineage (NCBI taxonomy): Bacteria > Bacillati > Actinomycetota > Actinomycetes > Pseudonocardiales > Pseudonocardiaceae > Prauserella > Prauserella sp. PE36. The sequence continues at coordinate 207,742 of NZ_QEQT01000111.1, forward strand.
CGCTCGACGGCACCCGCGAGTTCAGCAAGCCGGGCCGCGCCGACTGGGCGGTGCACGTCGCGCTGTGGGAACGGGACAGGGGCATCACGGCGGCCGCCGTCGCCCAACCTGCGCTCGGAGTGGTCCATGCCAGCGACGAAGCCTCGTCCGGACCTGGGCACGCCGGGCGCACGCGGGTGCTCGTCAGCGACAGCAGGCCCCCCGCGTTCGCCGCGCCGGTAGCCGAACGGATCGACGCCGACCTCGTGCCGATGGGCTCGGCGGGAGCGAAGGCGATGGCGGTGCTGCGCGGCGAGGCCGACGCCTACGTGCACGCCGGCGGGCAGTGGGAATGGGACTCCGCCGCGCCCGTCGGCGTCGTGCTAGCGGCCGGGCTGCACGCGTCCCGCGTGGACGGTTCTCCCCTGCGCTACAACGAGTCCCACCCGTACCTGCCCGATCTGGTGATCAGCAGGCCCGAACTCGCCGACCGGCTCCTGAAGGCGATCCGGTTGGATGCCCGACGGCAGTGAAGGCCACCCTGCCTGCGTTCAACGCAGTGAAGGTGGCCTTCACTGCCGCTGCAACTGCCCCCAAGGCCACCTTTGGTGCGCTCAACGCAACAAAGGTGGCCTTGGGGGGCAGTCAACCTTGGGCAGTCAAGCTCACCCACCTTCACTGCAAGTGGGCGGCAAGGAGGCGGACGGTCTCGGTGGCCGCGATGGCGTGGCCCCTGCCGTTGACGTGGATGCCGTCGGCGCTGTAGATCGACGCATCCGCCGAGGCTGGGTGTGAGGTCAGGTCCACATGCCACGCGCCCTCGCGCTCGGCGATCGCGCGCGTGCGGTCGGAAAGGTCGTGCAGCCGAGCCTCGAGCCCACCGGACACCTCGGATGCCAGCACCGGTGACCTGGTGATGTCGAACAGGCCGACCGTCACCACCGCGCGGCCCGACTCGCGCAGCGCGCGCACGATGCCCGTGAGCACCACCTCCACCGCGCCGGGGTCGTACGAGCGGCGCAGCATGTCGTTGCCGCCGCACGCCACCACCGCAAGGTCGGGTTCGAACGCGAGTGCCGGGGACAGTTGGAAGCGGCTCACCTCCTCGGCGAGCAGCCCGCGTTTGCCGAGGTTGAGGTACTCCAGCACGGGGTTGTGCGCGCGCAGCGCGGCGGCGACCCGGTCGGCCCACGGCACCGGCGGGTAGCCGTCGAGCAGGTCGCCGACGCCTTCGGCGACGCTGTCGCCCAGCACCGCGAACCGGCGCCACGGCGCGCCGGACAGCAGGGGGAACAGGACCTCGTCGGTCAGGCAGTGCGGATCGGTGTGCTCGCTCAGGCTCATCTCATCACCTCGAAGTAGGTGGACGGTCGTACAGTAAAACTTTCCCAGTTGAAGAGTCAATGTCTCGTCCAATGGAGCTTCACTTCTTGGACGGTCGTCCTATGCTTTAGGCTGGGGCGAGAAGCGAAGGGCAGGTGTCGTGATGGCCGGGCCGCGGGTCGACAAGCGCGTCGAGCGCGGGCAGCACTCCCGCAGGGCGATCCTCGACCGGGCCATGGACATCGCCTCTGTCGAAGGGCTCGAGAGCCTGTCCGTCCGGCGCCTCGCCGCCGAGCTGGAACTCAGCAAAAGCGGTGTGTTCGCGCAGTTCGGATCCAAGGAGGAGCTGCAGCTCGCGACGGTGCGCGCCGCGGTCGAGGTCTACGTCGACAAGGTCGTCCGGCCGGCGCGGAGGGCGCCAGCGGGGATCCGGCGGGTGCGCGCGCTGTGCGAGTGCTGGCTCGCGTACGCCACGGAACCGGTGTTTCCCGGTGGCTGTTTCTTCCTGTCGGTGGCGGCCGAGTTCGACGCCAGGCCGGGCCGGGTTCGTGACGCCGTGGCCGCGGCGCGCCGCGACTGGCAGCGCCTTTACGAACGGACCATCCACGAGGCTCGGGAACTCGGGGAGATCACGCCGGAGACCGATGCCGCGCAATTGGCGTTCGAACTCGACGCATTGGCCAGGGGCGGCGGCCAGGACGCGCTGCTGCACGATGATCCAAAACTGTATGACCGCGTGCGGACCGCGTTACTGGTCCGGCTTCGTTCCGTCGCGACGGATTCCGCGCTGCTGGATTGACCCCGTCCGGCTTTCGACAACGATCGGCCGTCGAGTCGCCCTATTGTCGAATCCAAAAAGGATCAAGAAAGCGCATCGAGCGCGGGCGGGGCGTCCGCCCCACCCGCGCTCGAGTGTGTGTATGTGTGTGTTCGCGCTGAAGTTCCGGCGAATCAGTCCTCGGACTCGGCGACGCAGATGTCGTTGGCAGCCGCCTCGGTCTCGGCCGCAGGGGAGAGAAGCGGCACGCCGAGGCCGTTGAGCGCGTCGGCGACCTGGACGCCGAGGACGTTCACGTGGTTGTCGCAGACGCCGACGTTGTTGTCGTTGAGGACATCGTTGACGTTCACGAGGCCGATCTGGCCAGTGTGGTTCTGCTCCTTGTCCTTGTCGATCTCACCGCCGGCGAACGCGGGCGAGCCGATCATCATCAGTCCGGCCGCCGCCGCGGCGACAAATGCAGATTTCTTCAACACTTCAACCATTCCAATCGACTCGGTTTCGGTTTTGCTTCGGCCGCGTGATCACCGCAACCGGCGACGAAGTTACTCGTTGGCGAGCCTGTGTACAGCGGCGCATTTGCGGATCTTCTCACCCGACTTGGTTGTGATTCAGATCACATATGATCGATGTTTAGTGCCCGCCTAATCCGACGAGGAGCGACAACGCCATTTTCAGTCGTTCACTCTGGGTGTGGGTCATTGCCAGCGCGTGAATGGGGTGGCCACCTGCATTGGTGGTGGCGGGTGAGCAAGGGGTAATAAAGGGCGACACGCCAAATGGCCCGATAGGATGAAGAAATGCGACTTCCGGGTCCCGATTCGAAGGGGAATCGCCATTGCTGACCGACGTCCTCGACTGGTTGCGGGGCCTTCCCCCCGCCGGGCTGGTCGCCGCCGCGGGCCTGCTCGTGTTCGGGGAGTGCACCCTTGGGCTCGGCTTCGTCGCACCGGGCGAGACCGGACTGTTCATCCTGGGCACCACCGTCGGCAGCGTGCCCGAGTTCCTTCTGATGTGGTCGGTGACGACGTCCTGCGCGATCGCGGGCGATTCGGTCGGCTACCTGATCGGCTGGAAGCTCGGCCCGAAGCTGCGGCAGACCAAGGTCGTGCGCAGGCACGGAGCCGACGGCTGGGACCGCACCACCGACGTGCTGCGCAGGCGTGGTGCGTGGGCCGTGCTGATCGCGATCTTTCTGCCCGTGCTGCGCACGCTCATGCCCGCCGCCGCGGGCGCGGCCAGGCTTTCCTTGCGCAAGTTCCTGCCTGCCGTGGTGGTCGGCGCGGCGGCCTGGTGTGCGCTGCACATCGGCATCGGGGTCGCCGCCGGCGAGGCGGCCAGGCAGATCGAGAAGGCTGTCGGCGCGGGCGGCTGGATCGTGCTCGGCGTCGTCGTGGCCGTGGCCGCCGTGGTGATCGTGGTCCGGCGCAGGCGGGCCAGAACCCGGGAGACGAAGGACGCGGGGGACGCTACGCGCTGAGTGCCTCGAGCAGCTGCTCCCCGTACTTGGCCAGCTTGTTCTCGCCGACCCCGCTCACGCCGCCCAGCTCGGCGAGCGTGCTCGGCCGTTCCGTGGCGATCTGCCGCAAGGTCGCGTCGTGGAAGATCACGTACGCCGGGACGCCCTGCTCCTTCGCCGTCGCCGCCCGCCACGCGCGCAGCTTCTCGAACACCGGTGCCGCCTCCTCTGGCAACTCGGCGGTCTCGGCCCGGCGCGTGCGCGTGGACGCCTTCGCCGCCCGCTTGGGCTCGCGGCGCAGGAGTACCTGACGGCCCTGGTAAAGCACCTCGTCGCTGCCCGGCGTGGTCACCAGCGTCCCGTAGTCGCCCTCCACGGCGAGCAGGCCCTTGGCGAGCAGCTGCCGCACCACGCCGCGCCACTCGCTCTCGGCGAGTTCCGTGCCGACTCCGAACACGCTCAGCGAGTCGTGGTCGTGCTGGACGACCTTGCTGGTCTTGCGGCCGAGCAGGATGTCGATGATCTGGCCCGCGCCGAACTTCTGCCTGCGCTCGCGGCGCAGCCGCACGACCGTCGACAGCAGCTTCTGCGCCGCCACCGTGCCGTCCCACGACTCCGGCGGCGCCAGGCAGGTGTCGCAGTTGCCGCACGCGGCGCCGTCCTGACCGAAGTAGGCGAGCAGCTGCACCCGCCTGCACTCGACGGTCTCGCACAACGCGAGCATCGCGTCGAGGTGGGCGCTCTGCTTGCGCCGGTGTGCCGCGTCGCCCTCGGAGCCGTCGATCAGCTTGCGCTGCTGCACCACGTCCTGCAGGCCGTAGGCCAGCCACGCCGTCGAGGGCAGGCCGTCGCGCCCGGCGCGCCCGGTCTCCTGGTAGTAGCCCTCCACCGACTTCGGCAGGTCGAGGTGGGCGACGAAACGGACGTCCGGTTTGTCGATGCCCATGCCGAACGCGATCGTGGCGACCACCACGAGCCCGTCCTCCCGCAGGAACCGCGCCTGGTGCTCGGAGCGGGTTCGCGCGTCGAGTCCGGCGTGGTAGGGCAGCGCCTCGATCCCGTTGCGTACCAGGAAGTCCGCGGTCTCCTCCACCGACTTGCGGCTGAGACAGTAGACGATGCCCGCGTCGCCGGAGTGCTCGCTCCGCAGCAGGTCCAGCAACTGCTTCTTGGGCTCGTTCTTGGGGACGATGCGGTACTGGATGTTGGGGCGGTCGAAGCTCGCGACGAAGTGATGGGCGTCCTCGAGCTTCAGCCGCGACGCGATCTCCGCGTGCGTGGCCTTGGTGGCCGTGGCCGTGAGTGCGATGCGCGGCACGTCGGGCCAGCGCTCGTGCAGGTCGGACAGCGCGAGGTAGTCGGGCCGGAAGTCGTGCCCCCACTGGGAGACGCAGTGCGCCTCGTCGATCGCGAACAGCGCTACCTTGCCGCGGTCGAGCAACTGCAGCGTGGACTCCACCCGCAACCGTTCCGGCGCGAGGTACAGCAGGTCCAGCTCACCGGCGAGGAACTCGGCCTCGACCATGCGACGCTCGTCGGGATCCTGCGTCGAGTTGAGGAATCCCGCCCGCACGCCGAGCGCCCGCAGCGCGTCGACCTGGTCCTGCATGAGGGCGATGAGCGGTGAGATGACCACGCCGACGCCCTGCCGCACGAGTGCCGGGATCTGGTAGCACAGTGACTTGCCGCCGCCGGTGGGCATGAGCACGAGCGCGTCGCCACCGGAGGTGACGTGGTCGACGATCTCCTGCTGACCCTGCCGGAACGAGTCGTAGCCGAAGACCCGGTTGAGTACCTGCAGCGTCTCGGACACCTCGGGGGAAGTCACCCCCGCGATCCTACGGAAGCGGCGACGCCGCCCGGTGCCGCGGCTGCAGTGAAGGCCACCTTCACTGCGCCCGCCCGTCTCCCACCGCCGCCCAAGCGGAGGCGCTGCGCGCCGCTGTGTCTGATTCCACGCAGTGAAGGTGGCCTTCACTGCGGTTGGTCAGGGCTTCGAGAGGAAGTCGGCGAGCACCGGGGCCAGGACCTTTGCCTTGATCATGTGGGTCTGACCGGGGAGGGTGCGGTACTCGGCGCCGGGCAGGAGGTCGGCCAGCGCCTTGACGCCGTTTCGCATCCACGCCGGGCTCTTGCCTCCGTCGGCGACGAGCGTGGGCACTCCGACGCCCGTCCACCGGTTCTCCGGCAGCGGTTCGCCCTGCTGGTACGGCGTCACGAACGCGGCGTCGTAGGGCAGCGTCGGCGCCACGCCCTTGAGCTTGCGCCACACCGGCATCAGCCGCATCAGCGCGATCATGAAACCGGGAACCTCGACCTGGCGCATGAAGTTCGCGACGGCGTCGCCGGGCTTGCCCTGCGCGAGCGCCCGTTCGTACTGCGCGGCGAGGTCGGCCGGGATCGGCGGCCTGCTGCCGTCGACGATCAGCGGCGGCTCGTACATCGCCAGCCTGCGCACCGGCAGGCCGCTGTTCACCGCCTCCAGTGCCACCATCGCGCCCGACGAGGCGCCGAAGAGGTGCGCGGATCCGCCCGCTTCCTTCAGTAGTGCCGCGAGGTCCTCCAGCTCGCGCTCCACGGCGTACGGTTCGGTGTTGCCGCTCTCGCCCCTGCCCCTGCGGTCGTAGGTGTAGACGGTGAACGAGGGCGCCAGCTCCTTGGCGAGTGCCGTCATGGGTCCCTGTCCCCGGTAGCACATGGCGCCGTCGACGAGGATCAGCGGTTCGCCGCCGCCGATCCGGTCGTAGGCGATTCTGGTGCCGTCGGCGGAGGTCACGGTGCTCATCTGTCGTTGCCTTCCTGGGAGAGGCCGGCCAGCCAGGCCTGCCAGACGTTTTCGGTACGTGTGGTGTCCACAGTGGAGAAATAGTGGTGGCCCGCCACGAGCGAGCCGTGGAAGCCCTGGAGGAAGCGGTACAGCGCGTCGGGGGTGCGGATGCCGAGCGTCTGCGAGTTCACGGAGTAGACCACGCCTTCGACGACTTCTCCGTCCACAGTGAACCGCGCCGCGTCGCCTTCGGAGACGTGCTCACCGAGGCCGAGTGCCGCGCGCACGGCACTCCAGGTGCGCTCCCAGTCGCCGACCGGAGGGCCGAAGACGGTGAGCGGGGTCGCGACGCGGCCCGCGAAATGCGTGAGGTAGGTGGCCAGGGTGCTGAAGAACAGTGCGCCACCCTTGCTCATGGCCTCGAACTCGTCGGCCCAGTCGTCGCCGGGGATGAAGCCACTCGTCACCATGCGGAGGACGGTGCTGCCGCCGCCCCGGCCTTCGATGAGGAACTCGTAGGCGACGAACCGGCCGTCCTCGGCCTGCTCGCCTCCGTAGGCCAGCCGCTTGCCCGGCTCCCACGAGGTGATCGGCGACTCGGGCGCGTACCCGCCGAACAGCGTGCGGACGGTGCCTCCCTCGCCGGGCTCGACGTCGTTGCGGCCCATGAACCACGAGTCGATGCCGGGGCCGGTCGCGATCGCGTCCCAGACCTGCTCCGGCGTCGCGTCCAGCGTGACCTCGTCGTGCTTCTCGAATCGGTGGCCCATGTCAGCTCTCCTGTCGTGTCGGACACGAGAACTGTCGCACCGACAACTTTTATTGTCAAGACTGATTCTGTTGTCGGGCTCGGTGCGTGTCTCGGCGGTCCTGTGGGGAAGTCGGACCAACCTCCGGCACGTGACAGACTTGAAACGATTCAGATTCAAGCCTCGAGCCGCAGGAATTCGTCCACGGGCTCGGCCGTCGGCGGCGTTCACGCTCCCCGCCGCGCAGGCGGAAGCCGCGCCGCCCTGCGGGCCGCGGGTCGAGTGCACCACGGTGGAGTACGCGCCCACCCTGGCGGGCGCCGATCCCGCCGAGCCGCGCCTCTCGTGGGGCTTGCCTGCTACGAGGCCCAGGTGCTCGACCCCGGCTTCGCCGCCTCCCGCCGAGGGGCTGGACCGAGCCCGGTTTCGACGACGGCGACTGGCAGGCGCCGCCCGATCTGTCGGCCGCGCCGACGGGCGTGCTGCGCGCAGGACCACTGGCCCATCGAGGTGGCTCGCCGTGACCGCGCTCGGTGACTCCTGCCGCCCGGCTACGGCGGCAACCCGCCGGAGGACACGCGGTTCACCGCCGCCTACCTGTAACGCGCTGCTCGGCACGGCCGAGCTGGGCGACCTGCTCGGGCAGCGCGACGTGGCGACGCGCTGCCGGCCGTCGCCGACGGGCTGAAGGCCGCGCTCAACACCGCGTTCCTCGCCGGAGGGTCACTACCGCACCGCGAAGGATCCGGACTGCCGGCAGACGCTCAACGCGGTGCCCGCTCGTGTTCGGGCTCGTGCCGCCCGGCAGCGAGGCGTCCGTGGTGGCGAGCCTCCCCGTCGACATCCGCGCCCGCGGCGACCATCTCAACACCGGCGTGCTCGGCACGAGTGTGCTGCTGCGGGTGCTCAGCGGGCACGGCCACGCCGAGGTCGCGCACGCCATCGCGACTCAGCTCGCAGTGACTCCACGAGAACGTGGGCGGCTTGCTGCCAGGCGACGCGGGCTACGCGCGGTTCATGGTTCGGCCGGGCGCACGCGCGTGCCGTGGGCGCGCACGTCCCTCGAGACCGTGCGCGGTGAGGTGAGCGCGGGATGGGCGCGCCTCGACGGCGAGCTACGGCTCACCGTGGTCCTGCCGGTGGGCGTGACGGCCGGGGCGCACGTGCCCCCGGCGGCCCGCGACGACGTTCATGCGCCGCGAGGACCCGGTTCGCGCGGACAGAACCCGGCTTTGCGGTGTACTCCGCCGGGCATGGCGAGTGGACGTTCACGAGCCGGAACCCTTGACACCCGGGAGCGCACACCGCAGGCTTGCAGCGCGAGTTTGAAACGATTTAGCGGACTCGGCCAGGGAGAGCGGCGTGGTGATTGCCAACGAAGGCGTTGCGCTGAGCAGAGATGAACTGACGTTGCTCCGGCTGCTGGCCAGTGGGCTGCCCATCGAGGCCATCGCAAGAAGACTCCAGCTCTCGGAACGCACCATCCGCAGGAGGCTGCGGGCGATGTGCGACCAGCTCGGGTTCCGCACCCCCATCGAGGCCGTGGTGTGGGCGGCCCGCCAGGGCCTGGTGTGACCGGCCGCGCCTGGCAGGGTCGGCTTCCATCCGGATTGCATGAACGGCTGGCGCTGCCATTGGTAGCACCAGCCACGAGGCGTTGCGCCGCCTCGCACGTCGTCTCGCTGCCCTTTCGCCGCGACGGCTCGCTGATCAGCGCGGTGTCCTGGACGTCGCAGCCGGGGTCGATTCGTGGGAGCACCGTTTCCGCCAGCGCCTGATGGCTGTGTGTCAGGAATGTCCGTTACGCTGACGCCACAACGAAAGGGGCTGGGGTGGAGGAAAGCGCGGAGGTTTCCGCTTCGACGGGCAGAGTGCGCTTTCCGGGGATCAGTCCCAGGGCCTACGAGCACCCGGTGGACCGCGGCGCGCTCGCGACCCTGCGGATGGCGCCGGGCTTCGCCGAGGTGCTCAAGGCGATGGCGGGGTTCTTCCACGAGCGCGGCGAGCGGCTCATGGCGCTCGGTTCGGCCATCCGAGTGGGATCCGCGCAGTACCCCGAGATCGACCGGCTGCGCCGCGAGTGCGCGGAGGCCCTCGATGTCGACCCGGTGCCCCAGGTGTTCGTCGCGCGGGGCGCGGAGGCCTACGCCATGACGATCGGCATGGACGAGCCGTTCGTCGTGCTGTCCACCGGGCTCGTCGAGCTGCTCGACGCCGAAGGCCTGCGGTTCGCGATCGGGCACGAGATGGGGCACGTCCTCTCCGGTCACGCCGTGTACCGGACCATGCTGCTGCGCCTCATCAAGCTGCAGCTGAGCATGTCGTGGACGCCGGTGAGCGCACTCGGTCTGCGCGCGGTGGTCGCCGCGCTCAACGAGTGGTTCCGCAAGGCGGAGCTCTCGTGCGACCGGGCGGGGCTGTTGTGCGGGCAGGACCCGCAGGCCGCGCTGCGGGCGCACGTCCTGCTGGCCGGTGGTGTGGACCCCGCGCAGGTCGACGTGCCGTCGTTCCTGCAGCAGGCGGCCGAGTACGAGAACGTGGAGGGCATTCGCGACAGCCTGCTCAAGCTGCGCAACATCGAGCTGATGTCCCACCCGCTCGCCGTTGTCCGCGCTGCGGAGCTGCAGAAGTGGGCGGCGTCGCCGGAGTACCGCGCGGTTCTGGGCGGCGACTACCCGAGGCGCGACGGCGACGAGCCGCAGGCGACCTGGGCCTCCGACGTCAAGTCGGCCGCGAGGTCGTACAAGGACACCTTCACCGCATCGGCCGACCCGCTCGCGAAGGTGTTCGCCGACGTCGGCGAGGCCGTGTCCGGTGCGGCGGGCAAGGTCTGGGGCCGCTTTACCGGCAACGGCGACTCGGACAAGGCCTAGTGCCCAGCTGCCCAGCAGCTCGCCGGATCGCGAGGTCGGAGCCCACCCTCCACACGGGCGAGCCCGTGCACCACCGCTGAGCGGTCACATCTCCAGCCCGCCGGGGCGCATCACGGGACGCACCTCCACGTGGCACAGCTTCGAGTCGGGCATCTTCGCCGCGATCTCCACGGCGCGGTCGAGGGTCTCGCACTCCACGACGTAGTAGCCGGCGATGTGCTCCTTGACCTCGGCGAACGGCCCGTCCGTCGCCGTCACCACGTCGCCGCGCACGCGGACGGCCACCGAACGCGAGGGGTCGGCCAGCGCGTTGCCGCCCACCCACTCACCGGATTCCCGCAGCTCCTCGCCGAGCGCGGCGTGCTCCCGCCCGACCCGGTCCCGATCCTGCTGCGAAAGGGCATTCCACGACGCCGGGGAGCTGTAGATCATCAGCACGTATTTCATGGGATCCTCCTCTGGTGCCTCGCCTTCATGGTGAGGTCGAAGCCGTTCCGCGGGAATCGACCTGCCCGTAGGCGGGCCTCGCTTCCCGCACCGGAGCGCGCCGCCGGCGGAAGTCCGGTTACGCGGCGGAGATATCCATCAAGCCGCAGACCATCGGCTACGGGCTCGTCGACCCACCCGTGGCGCTTTGCGCCTGGATCGTGGAGCGCGGTTGTGCTGAGAGAGCTTCAAGGACGTTTCGGACTTGTTCAGCCGCGCCACCACCGCCACCTGGTTCGTTAGGCCCCCAAGGCCACCTTTGTTGCGTTGAACGCAACAAAGGTGGCCTTGGGGGCCGGTCAGCCTGTCCCGAGCCGCACGGGGCTGCCGATCTCCAGCGCCGCCCTAGCCGATGGTGATGCCGGGCGGCTCCGCCGACGCACTCGGCAGCGCGCGGTGCTCGAAGCGGACGTGGCGACGGGCTTCCACGCGGCGTCGGTGAGCTCGAAGCGCTCCAGCAGTGCCGCGGCCCGCTGCCTGCGCCGGGTGCGGTGCCATCGTCGGCGCCGATCAGGGTGGACAGGATCTGGACCGTGGTGTTCTTGCCGGGTCCGTTGGGGCCGAGCAGCGCGAAGGTCGTGCCCGTTAGGACGTGCAGGTCGATGCCGTCGAGCACGCGGTGCTCGCCGTACGACCTGCGCAGCGCGCTCACCGCGATCGCCGCTGGGTAGAAACGGTGGTCATGGTCTCCTCGTCTCGTCCGGTGGCCTCTGGCGGCCACGACGGGAACGAGGATGGGCGGGCTGGATTCACCGCGGTTTCACCGCTTTTCGACCACCCGTTCCTGCTCGCCGGGCTTCCATACCGTGATCTCGAGGTGGTCGCCGCGAACCTCTACCGCCGAGCCGCCGACGATGTCGGCCGCGTAGAAGTGGTCGAACTCCTGGCCACGCAGGTCGAACCCGGTCTCCTCGTACAGCGCGGTGGCCCAGCGCTGGTGCAGGTCCCGGTCACGGACGTCCTCGACCACGCCCCATAGCTTCGCATCGCCCTCCTTGACCTCGGTGTCGACGGTCGCGGTGTGCAGGCAGAAGCGGGGATCGCGGGCGAGGTCGCGGAATTTGGTGGTGCCGGGCATGCCGACGAGCCAGAGTTGCCCCTCGAAGAACCGCGGCTCCAGCGGGCTGATGCGGGGGAACCCGTCCGAACGCAGCGTCGCGAGCAGGCAGAGGTTTCCGGTGGCGGCGTGGCGGCGGGCGAACACCCCGGCGGTCCGTGGTGCGGCGTCAGCGAACTCTTTCCAGGTGGCCATGGGTGCGGACGCTACGCCGAAACCCTGTCAGCGACTGTCAAGGTTCTCGTGCCGAGGAGATTGAGCGGCGGGCCGGTCATCAACGTGGTCAGGATGGCCATGACCACCATGAGCGAGTAGAAGTGCTGGTCGAGCACGCCGATTTCAAACCAACTCGGTGAGTCCCCTGGTGTTCATCCGCGCGGACGGTGACGCGGACTCGCGGCGGTCGATGCGATGCAGGCGCGCGGGGCCGTAGAGGCCTGCGAACTTGCCATCAACCGCGACAAGCACAGCAGCCCGAGCAGTGCTGCGAGAGCAAATGTCGACAAGCCGACTTCATGTTGACGACGAAGAAGTACACGGGCAGGAGCCCGTCGATGTGACTGATCCTGGTGGTGAGGTCCGGCGTGGCCGCCGTGCGGGGGGCGCGAGGCCGAACAGAAAGCCCCGAAGACGAGGCGCAGTCCCATCCACTCGGTGAGCGCCGACGAGGCGAGCACCCCGGCGACGATGACGGTCCTGTCGCAGACGGCGGCGTTGGCGATCGAAAGGCCGCCGAGCCTACTGTCGCTGAGCCAGCGATCGGCGAGAATCCTTGCCAGGACGGGGAAAGGAGGTCGCGGACATGGCGACGCCGAGGAACAGCGTGAAGACGAGCCGATCGCTGTCGTCGTACAACCCGAGCGCGAGCAGCACACCGAGCGCGAAGGCTACGCGCACGGATCCGAGCGACACGCTCACGACGCCCCGCCCGCGCTCCCGCACGAGCCGCCGTTCGAGCTCCAACCCGATGAGGAACATGAACAACGCGATACCGACGTTGGCGAGCGCGTTGAGCAGGGGGGAGGATGTGGGCGGGAAGGAGGAACCCGGAATGCGCCTCGCCGAACTAGGTGGACCAGAGCAACACGCCACCGACGAGCTCTCCGACCACACCCGGCAGTTTGTGAGAAATTCCCACATTAGTTGACCTTGCTCTCCCACCGGCAGAGTACGGAGTCGCGGCCGTCTCCGACCTGTTCGCATCACTCATGCAAAGCTGCGCGAGCAGCCTTCGCCTGCTTTGGGCTCCCAAGGGAGCCGCCGATGACGAACGTCTTCACGTCTTTCGGCAGGACGTACTCGGAGAGAAGTTGAAGTGCAGGAACCAGGCGAGTTGGTACAGCAGATGCCATCGCTTTCGGCGACGCGGAGCCGCACCTTCGGCAAGGCGTTCTCCTTGCGCAGCAACGTGACATCCAGGCGTGGTCGGTGTCTCTCGATGAGGTGGATGACGCGCCACCGGGTCGCCGGACGGCCGTTCTTGGCGTGGAATCCGGCAGGCAAGGACATGCCCTCAGCGGAGTCGCTCCGGCTTTTTCGGTCGCGGATCGACTGGGCAGGCACGCACTCGTCCCGCCGCATCCGCGACCGGGCGCGTTCGCGCTGGAACGATGATTCGCGGCGCAACCACACTCAACTCCTGTTCTCGACCAGCAGTCGTAACAGCTGATCACGCGTGTACTTCCACTGCCGCTGGACGCTTTCCTGCGAGTGTCCGAGCAGCCGCAGGACCGCCACCCCGCGCACCGTGCTGATCGCCATGGCGAACAGCTCATCGAAGTCCGCCGGCGCATCGTCGCATCCTGTCAGCCTGCGATGCGCCCACTCGTCGATCATGCGGTTGACCGTGTGCTCTTCGCGCTGCACCGCGTCGCGGAGCTGTTCATCGGCACGCGCCGCGAGCGACAGATCCAGCATCGCCGCGAACAGCGGGCCGGCGTATTGCTCGAACAGGGCGTCGAGAACCCGGCGAGTTGAGTTCAGGCTGCCGTCGCTGGTGATGCCTTCCAGTTGCTGCAGGCTGCGCTCGGCCAGGTGATGCACCGCCGCGGTGACGAGGCGATGCTTGTGCGGGAAGTGATGCTGCTGCGCGCCTCGGGAGATGCCCGCCCGGCGTGCCACACCGTGTGTGGTGAACCGCGCGAAACCACCGTCCAGCAACTCGTCCGCGGCAGCGTCCAGCAGCTGCCTGCGAGTTTCCGCGCTGCGCTCTTGTTTAGGGGGCTCCTGGTTCGAGCCTAACTGGATGGACATCGGACCACCGATCCTAGCCGCACCTGTCCGACCACGGTTCACCTGTCGCCGGCGGGTACATCGCCCGCCGGCGCCACTCGCGCGGTCGCTGCCGCGGTGAGTACACACCCACCGCCCTGGCGTGTCACGGTGAGATCGATGCGTGCGACCGGGTCCGCGCTCTCGGCGGATTCCACCCCGGTGACCACCCCGCGGAAGGTCAGCACGTCGCCCGGCCACACCTGGCCGGTGAACCGCAGCGAGAAGGATCGCACGTTCTCCGGACCCACCCAGGCGGCCAGCCGCTGCCCGAGTATCCCGGCGTGCATCATGCCGATGCCGAATACGCCCGGTAGTCCCGCTTCCTTGGCGAACTCCTCGTCGTGGTGGACGGGGTTGAAGTCGCCACTCGCTCCGGCGTACCGGACGATATGCGTCCTGGTCAGTGGACCGAACTCGTGCTCGGCCATGCTGTCGCCCTCGGCCATCGGTACCGGTGCTACTGGGATCTTGCTACCTGCGACGGTCACGACTGCTCCTTCCCTGTCGGTCCTGCGGTCTCGATCACCACGTCGCGGCGTGTGGCCACGCTGTCGCCGTGCTGGTTGGTAAAACCGGTCTCGATCGTCACCAGCGTCATCGACCCGCCGCGGTTGCCCACGCGTTCGGCGACATCGAGCACCGAGCTGCGTGCCGTGAGCTCGTCGCCGCAGCGAATCGGTCGCAGCATTGTCCAGCTGGCCTCACCGTGCAGTAGCCGGGCGAGGTCCAGGCCCAGCCGTACCGCACCGTCCAACGCGCCGTGTTCCCGCCAAAGGTCGGCGAGCACCGTGACCGTCGGTGGCACCGGAATATCGTCGAAACCCGCCTCGGCGGCGGCATCGTGGTCGCTCCACAACGGGTCCGTGCTACCGAAGGAGCGCGCCAGCTCGGCGAGCTTGCTGCGTTCGACCGGGAAGCGGACCGTGCCCAACTCCCGGCCGACGATTCCAGTGTCGACCATCGATCCTCCTAAAAAATCCATCCGGATGGATTTTTATGTTACGGTGCCGGCATCCGCCAGGCAACAGAACGGAGCATCGATGTTTGAGGGCAAGGTGGCCGTCGTGACAGGAGGCGCACGCGGCATCGGTCGGGCGGCGGTCGAGACGCTCGCTGCGGGCGGCGCCAAGGTACTGATCAGTGACCTCGACGCGGACGCCGCGAAGGCTGCCTCCGAGGCGATCGCGGGCGAGACCGCGACTCATGCCGGCAACCTGTGCGACGAGGGCGAACCAGATGCGCTGATCCAGGCCGCGATCGACGAGTGGGGAAAGCTCGACATCGTCGTGAACAACGCCGGGTACATCACCGACGGCCCCCTGCACAAGCTGAGCGACCAGGACTTCCAGGACATGATCGACATTCATACGGTCGTGCCCTTCCGGGTCCTGCGCGCCGCCGCACCACACCTGCGCGAACCCGCGAAGCGGGAGAAGGCAGAAGGGACCGAGGTGTTCCGGAAGGTCGTCAACGTGACCTCGATGGCCGCCTACGGCAATGCGGGCCAGGCCAACTATTCCGCGGCCAAATCCGGCGTCATCGGCCTGACCAAGACGCTGGCCAAGGAGTGGGGACCGTTCAAGGTCAACGTCAACGCCGTCGCCTTTGGACTGGTCGATACCCGGCTTACCCAAGCCAAAACCAAGGACTCGGTCATCGCGATCGGTGACAAAGAGGTACACGTGGGCGTGCCCGAGCAGCTGCGCTCGATGATGAGCTCACTCGTGCCACTGGGCAGGAGCGCCACCCCGGAGGAGGCCGCCGGCGGGATCGCGTTCCTGTGCTCGCCGTGGAGCGACCACGTCACCGGGCAAGTACTCAATGTCGGCGGTGGCCTGCCGCTGGGGATGACCGCCTGAGCAGGAGTGTCCCGCGCACCGTGCACGAGATCCGTACCGCAGCGATTCCTGGAGCGCATCATGAGTAATCGAGTATTCGTCATCGGCGTGGGCATGAGCCCGTTCGCCAAGCCGGGCACCAAGGAGGGTGACTACCCGGATTGGGTCACCGAGGCCGGCACCGCCGCACTGGCCGAGGCCACGATCCGGTACGAGCAGATCGAACGCGCCTTCGTCGGCTATGTCTACGGCGACTCGCCCAGCGGACAGCGGGCGCTGTACGGGCTGGGGCTGACGGGTATCCCCATCATCAACGTCGACAACGCTTGCGCCACCGGTTCGACCGCGCTGTACCTGGCGCGCGAAGCCGTCCAGTACGGGCTTGCCGAGTGTACGCTGGCCGCCGGGTTCGAGAAGATGGAGCGTGGCTCACTGGGCGCCAAGTTCCCGGACCGCGCCAGCCCGATGGATCGGCACATTGAGGCGCTGCAACGCCTTGTCACTCCGGAGGATGTCCCGTTTGCTCCCCAGATGTTCGGCAACGCGGGACGCGAACACATGCGAGAGTACGGTTCGGCGCCGCACCACTTCGCCTGGATCGGCTGGAAGAACCACAAGCATTCGGTGCACAATCCCTACGCGCAGTTCCAGCAGGAGTACACGCTGGAGGAAGTCGAGCAGGCCAAGGTCATTCACGACCCGCTGACCAAACTCCAGTGCTCGCCAACCTCGGACGGCGCGGCTTGCGCGGTCCTGGCCTCGGAACGCTTCGTCGATGCCAATGACCTGTGGGCCAATGCCGTCGAGATCACCGCGCAATCGATGGTCACCGACACCACATCGACGTTCGATACGACGGCGAACTGCCGCACCGTGGTGGGCTACGACATGTCGCTAGAGGCAGCCGGCAACGTCTACGCCGCCGCCGGGATCGAGCCGAGTGATCTCGACGTGATCGAGCTGCACGACTGCTTCTCGACCAACGAGTTGATCACCTACGAGGCGCTCGGCCTCGCGCCGGAAGGCGAGGGGCACAAGCTGGTCGAGACGCGAGCCACCACCTACGGCGGGAACGGACCTGTGGTGAACCCGTCGGGTGGCTTGATTTCCAAAGGCCATCCGCTCGGTGCTACCGGACTCGCCCAGTGCGCTGAGCTGTGCTGGCAGCTACGAGGCGCCGCGGGCGCCCGACAGGTACCCAAGGCGCGCACCGCGCTACAGCACAATCTCGGGCTTGGCGGCGCGGCGGTCCTCACCGTCTACCAGGTGACCGGGCGTTGAACGCCTAGCGCTGGGCATCGGGGATGATGCCCGCGTGCGGGCACCGTACGCACTACGCGCGCACCTTTCGGATGCGCCCGGCAACGGCTAAGGTTCCGATATGGGTGGCCGAGGCAGAGTGGTCTCGTCGCTATACAGTGCCCGCCGCGGCGGGACGGCCGATCAGTCCACTGGCGACACGCGCTGGTCGCCCAAGGAACGCGATGTGATTGTAGGGCGTTCGGCAGAACTCGACGCGCTCGCCGCTGCCCTGGAGTCCACAACCCGCCGTGGTGACGGGCGCCTGGCCGTGTCCGGAGAGGCCGGGATCGGCAAAAGCTTGCTGCTTCGGCGACTGCGCGAGCAGGCCACGAAATCGGGTTTGCGCATCGCCAGTGGACGGGCGACCGAGTTCGAACAGGACGTGCCGTTCGGACTGGCAATTGACGTTCTGGGCCGGCTGTTCGACGATCCGGCACACGATCTGAGCCGGCTCGGCGAGGAACGGCTCGCCGAGCTGCGCGCGGTGTTTCCCGCGTTCAGCTCGGCGGGCAGCCACGCTCGCGGCCTGGCCATCGAGAGGTTCCGCCTGCACCATGCGGTCCGTGCGGCTCTGGAAGAGCTGGGCCAGCACCGGGGACTGCTGGTCGTGTTCGACGACGTCCACTGGGCTGACGAGCCGTCCGCCGAGCTACTCGCGCACCTGCTCAGTCACGGCTGTGCCGGGCCGATATGCATCGCCGTCGCCTACCGTCCGATCCACCTGCCGCGGATGCTCTCGCACGCGCTGGCCAGCGGGGTGCGAGAGGGAACGACCACGCTGCTGGAAGTTGGCCCGTTGGACCGCGCCGATGCCCAGCGCCTGCTCGGTGTGGACGGTGGGGCCCATTTCGAGGAGTGCTACCACCAAAGTGGCGGCAACCCGTTCTTCCTGACCGAGCTGGCACGGAGCCTGCCCGCCGACAACCCCGACGCGACACAGCGACGAATGGGCGAGGCCGCGGTGCCCCCCGCGGTGCAGCAGGCGATCACGCACGAGTTCGACAGCGTCTCCCCGGACGCACGGGCGCTGGCACAGGCCGCGGCGGTGGCAGGCGAGCCGTTCGACATCGAGTTCGCCGCCGCGGTAGCAGCCATCGCGCGTGCGACGGCGTTGTCCGCGCTGGACGAACTCACGGCAAGCGGGTTGGTGCGTGCCATCGACAGCGCGCAGCTGTACATGTTTCGCCACCCGATCGTGCGGCACGCCGTGTACACATCGGTCGGTGATGGTGCCCGGATCGCCGCGCACGCCCGAGCGGCCACGCTGCTCGCGGGGGCCGGGGCACCGCTGGCAGCACGGGCCCACCACGTTGAGCGGTCCGCCTCACCCGGTGATGGGCAAGCGAGTGACCTGCTCAGCGCGGCGGCCACCGCCAGCGCGTCGCGTGCCCCGGCAGTGGCGGCCGGCTGGTTGCGGGCGGCGATTCGGCTGCTGCCGCCGGATACCAGCGAACAGCGGCGCATCGAGCTGCTGGTCGCCCTTGCCAACTCGCTCAGTGCCGCCGGCCGGCTCGAGGACAGCCGCGCGGCGCTCAGCGAAGCAACATTGCTGGTGCCGGAGCACGACGCGGTCGGCAAGGCGCGGTTGCTCGGCGCGCTCGTGCGGCTGGACCACCTATGCGGCGACGCGCGCCGGCAGGCGAGCTCGCGGCTGCGTGACGCATTGGCACAGCTGGGGGATACCGCCTCGGTCGGTGTCACCGCGGTCACCCTCGAACTCGCCAGCGACCACGCACATCTGGGGGACTGGGCGGAAACCGTGCGGCTGGCCAAGCGGGCCTGCACGCAGGCACGCTCCCTGGATGAGCCGATACTCGAAGCGTCCGGGGCGAGCATTCTCGCCTGCGGCCGGTACTACCTCGGCGACACGGCCGCGACGGTGCGGTCGGTGGATCGCGCCAGTGGTGTCGTCGACCGCCTAACCGACGCCGAGCTGGTCGCGCACACCGAGGCGATCGGCCTGCTCGCGGCCGCGGAAATCGGCGTCGAGCGCTACGACGACGGCGTGCGGCACGCCGAACGTGCCCTGGCCATCGCGCGCGCCAGCAACCACGGCAGGGCGTTTCCCGCGGCGATGGCCGCGCTGTCGATGGCACACCTCTGGCTCGGCAATCTGCGGGATGGCGCGAAACTCGCCGAGGCCGTCATCGAAGCCACGCACCTCGCGCGCAATACTGGCACATTCTGGGCACTCGGGTTCCGCAGCTGGGCGGCGTTGCTGCTCGGCGATCTCGACGACGCGATCCGGTACGGCGAGCGCGGCACGGCCATGGGGGAGTCACTTTCTGCCAAGGGATTTGGCTGGTTCCTGCAGTGGTCGGCAGGGTTGGCACAGATCGAGAGTGGTGAGGTCGCTCGTGGCAGGGAGCGGATCCTGATTCACTGCGGCGGCCCGGAGCTCTCGCCCATCGAGCTCGGGTGGCGGCCGTACTGCTACGCGATGCTGTGCTCGGCCGAACTGTCACTCGGCGATGTGGGCGCCGCGGCGGATTGGGCACGCCGCGCCCAATCCGCCGCCGAGCAGTTGGGCTTGCCCGGCAAGCTTGCCGACGCGCGCCTGGCTGCCTCCAACGTCGCGCTGGCGCGCGGACAGCCGGTCAAGGCAGCCGCCGATGCGGCGGCAGCAGCGCGGGACTTCGTCGGCGTCGGCCGGACGGTGGACGCCGCGCGAGCGTGGCTCGGCGAGGGGCGCGCGCTGCTCGAGATGGCCGAGCAGCAGCATGCGACGGAACGCTTCGAGCAGGCGTACTTCGCCCTTGCCCGGTGCGGTGCGGCGCGCTACCGGGACGAGGCCGCGCAACGACTACGCGCGCTGGGGCGGCGAGTAATCCACCATGGACAGTCCGCTTACGCGTGCCGCGGTCTCGGTGTGCTCAGCTGCCGCCAGCGTCAGGTCGCCGAGCTCATCACCCGCGGCCTGAAGAACCGCGAGATCGCCGATGAAATGTTCGTGAGTCTCAAAACCGTGGAGTCACACATCGCGCAGGTATTCGACAAGTTGGGCGTTTCCTCGAGGGCCGCGGTGGCCAGCATGATGGAGCGGATGGCGTACGAGGATGCGGACTGAGCCACGCCGACAGCGAGCGAGTGGCCCGGCTCAACTGTCGGCATAGAGCTCCTCGATGGTGTCGGCGTACTTCGCCGCGATAGATTTGCGTTTCAGCTTCGACGTCGGGGTGAGCTCGTCCCCGTCCGGTAGCCACTCGACGGGCAGCACGCGGTAGCGCTTGACCTGTTCCACTCTGGACAGTGTGGCGTTGGCACGCTCCACGGCGGCGGCGATTGCCTCGTCGAGAAATCCACCGCCGATCAGGTCGGCAAGCGACGTGCCGCATAGGCCGTGGGAGCGGGCCACCGTGGCGGCGCTGTCCGGGTCGGGCACGAGTAGCGCAACGTTGAACGGCCGGGCGTCGCCGATACAGCACGCTTGCCCGATCAACGGCGAGGAGTTCATCAGTGCTGCCTCGATGTTGGCAGGTGACATGTTCTTGCCGGCCGCGTTGATAATGAGGTCCTTCTTGCGATCGATGATCACGAGGTGTCCGGCATCGTCGAGCCGCCCGATGTCGCCGGTGCGCAGCCACCCGTCCGAACTCAGCACCTCTGCGGTCCGCTCAGCGTCATGCCGGTAGCCCCGCATGACGTGTGGCCCCCGCACCAACACTTCGCCGTCGACGTCCAAACGCAGCTCGGTGTTCGGCATGGGTGGGCCCACGGTGCCGATGCGGATCGAATCCGGCCGGTTGATGGCTCCGAGCGCGCTCGTCTCGGTCATGCCCCAACCCT
Organism: Prauserella sp. PE36; assembly: GCF_003311655.1. NCBI lineage: Bacteria > Bacillati > Actinomycetota > Actinomycetes > Pseudonocardiales > Pseudonocardiaceae > Prauserella > Prauserella sp. PE36. Next base: position 228,413 of record NZ_QEQT01000111.1, read on the forward strand.
CGCAGACCCGGACACCGATCGCGTAGAAGAACTCCACCACGTCCGTCGGGATCGGCGCCGCACCACTGATGATCCAATCGGCCCTGTCCAGCCCGATGCGTTCCCGAATTCCGGCGAAGATGGTCTCGTCCGCCCGCTGCCATTCCCGCAGCACCTCGGCGGGGACGGCCTCGCCGCGTTGCTCCGCGCGGACCTTCTCGAGTCCGGTACGGACAGCGCGGTCGATGGCTTCGGCTCGCTCGTGTGGCTCTTTCGCGAAACCGGTGAGCAGCGCGGCGCGCAGCTTCTCCCACACCCGGGGCACCGCCATGAACATCGACGGCCGGCACCCGGGTAGGGCGCTCATGACCTGGGCGGGGTCGGCCACCGTCGTGGTCTCCGCCCCCGTTGCCATGGGGACATAGTGCGCCACCAGCCGGTCGGCGAGGTGCGCGTGCGGCAGGTAGGAAACGGCGCTGCCAGCGACCCGTAACCGCACCTGGCTGTCACAGCCGCGGATCGCGTACATCATGTTGGCGTGGGTCAGCTCCACGCCCTTGGGCGGCCCGGTTGTCCCGGACGTGTAGATCACCGTAGCCAGGTCACTGGGTCGGATCTGCCGGGCTGCGGCGGCAAGGTCGAAGCCCCGCGCATGGCCGGCCTCCAGCCGCTCGAGAGTGAGACCCTCATCGCCGTCGATGACCACCATGTGCTCCAGCCACGGCGTCGCTGCTCCGCGCACCCGCGGCAGGAAGCGGCTTTCCACGAACAGCACCCGGCACGCCGCGTTGTCCAGCACGTACGCGATCTGTTCCGGCGCCGAGGTCACGTACATAGAGAACGGGATGGCACCCAGATGCAGCGTGGCCGTGTCGATCAGATGGAACTCCGGCCGGTTGGCCAGCATGATGCCGACCGAATCGCCCCGGCGCACTCCGAGCGACGCGAGCGCTTCGGCGATACGCCGCACCCGGCGGGCGTACTGCCGCCAAGTCAGCCGCACCTCATCGCCCGGCGTGCGCAGCGCAGGCTGGTCGGGCAACCGCTCGACGGTGCGCTGAAACGCCTCGCACAACGTGCTGGCGTGCAGCCCGGGGGCATTGGTGGAGGTAGTCGCGTTGTCCATCGCATACACCCTTCTTCGTCGTTGATCGGGGAGGGTTCGCGGTGCCGTTCAGCTACACCCGCTCACACCACCGTCGAGTGGGATCACGGTGCCGGTGAGGTAGGAACCGGCCCGGGACGCCAGGAACTGGACGATGCCGGCGATGTCACCAGGCTCGCCGGTCCTGGCGAGCGGGATCTGTTCGAGCAGCCGCGCACGGTGCTCGGGGTCGTCCAGCAGGTGTCGCGACATCGGCGTCTCGAACCAGCCCGGCGCGACGGCGTTGACGGTGACCGCTTCCGCCGCCAGATGCCTGGCCAGGTGGCGGGTCAGCATGTGCACGGCGGCCTTGCTGGCGCTGTACGAGTAGTTGTCCAGCTCGGGTACGACCAGCCCAGCCGTGGAGCCGATGTTGATAACCCGCGCGGGATCGGCACTGGTCGCGGCGGCACGCAACGCCGGTAGCAGCGCCACCGTCAGCTGGAAGACACCCTTCACATTGGTGTCGAGCACCTTGTCCCAACCATGTTCGGGGAACTCGTCGATGGGCGCACCCCAGGTAGCACCCGCGTTGTTAACCAGCACATCCAGCGCACCGCCGGCGTACTGCTGTACCGCGTCGCTGAGGGCATGCCGCCCCTCGCCGGTGGCGACATCGGCCACGACCGCCCGGCAATCACCGCGCCGGGCCAGTTCGTTCGCGGCCGCTTCGACGGCATCCGGCTTGCGGGACGAGACCAGTACCCGCGCCCCGGCATCGACCAGGCCACTGGCGATCATGTACCCGATCCCGCGCGAGCCTCCGGTCACGAGCGCTGTCTTACCGCCGACCGAGAAATACCCGGCCGCGCTGTCCTCCGTTGGCACCGCGGCTACCAGTCGAACTCGTCGAATGCCGGCTGTGCGCCGAACGCCTGCGCGGCGTTCAACATGATCGTGCCGAGTACTTCTTCCTCGCTCATGCCGTCCACCGGAGTGACCGCGCGTACCTCCGCCAGCAGCTTCCGCGGCGGTGTGCCTTCCACGTCCACACCGGCGTACTCCGCCCATTTCTGCGTCGAGTTACGGAACATCTTTGTCGTCACCGGCGGGTGAATGGCGTTGGCGGGATCCGCCATAGCCTCCTCGAGTGTGACGAACTCGACGCCCAGGTCCTGGTAAGCCTCCAGGATCCGGTCCGCGGTATCGGCCATCACCGCGGTACCGTGCATCAGTCCGATGTGGATGGGGTCTCGGCCGTGGATCTTCCGCGCCGCCGCGCACTGGCTCTTCAACTGCGAGACCGCGGATTCCACGACCTTGTCCTGTACCCAGCGGCGTGCTTCGTCGTCACCCGCGACCAGGGTGCGCCAGTACGGAACGATGAACTGGGCGTCGTAGAACCAGCAGCTCACCGGTGCCGGCAGATACCCGGCGCTGGCCAGGTAGGCCTGAACCTCGTTCGTCTTGGCTTCCGTGTCTCCCCACATGTCCATGCAGTACCGGAAGTACCGGGTGGGAGCTTGCCCGAGCCATCGACCGATCAGCTCCTCGCTGCGCTGGATATCCTCGATGTACTGCTTGGGGTCCACCCAATTCAGGCTCGCGTGGTAGTGCCCGTGATTGCCGACATGGTTGCCGGCCTCGCACCATGCGTCGAACGCCCGGAACAGGTCGCTGTCGGCCTCAGCCGGCGAGGTGTTGGAAAATGAGTACACCGCCGGAAGGCCGTGGCTTGCGAACGACCGGCACAGCGAACGGACAACACGGTGCGCGGAATAGCCGTCCGGGTACGGCAACCCGCGAAACTGCAATATGTCGTCGACGCTCATGGCTAGCTTGATTGGGGCGTCGGGAGAAAGCTGCTCGCTCATCGATGTCAGCCCTTCGACTGGTAGACGGTCGCTGGTTCCTGCGTGTCACGGGAATGCGGTGACAGTGCCAGCGCTCACCCGGCGTGCCAACCCGGTGAAACCCTGAAAGCACACCCTGACGGTCACCCTGAACCCCGCAGTTCTTCCTGGTCAGCGGCACGCTCGAGCTGACCCGCCGCGCCCAGCTTGATCAACAGGCTCGATTCCGTGTGAACGTCGGTGTCGGCCGGTCGTCAGAGAGATCGAAAGCCTGGGCAAGATGAAGCGCCGCAAGGAGCGCACGGTCAACGGCCGCGCCATCGGCGCTGTCGTGGGCGTCTTCCACGCTTCACCTGAGGCTGAGCGCTGGGACCTTGTCGACCTGGTGGACCGGGTGACCGGGCAAGGGTTGTTCGTCCAGAACCACACGAAGAGCGTCGCGGGCATGCGGACCATACGCCCGCCAGCTTGGGTGATGGACATCTTGAAGCGACGCCATGCCGAGTCCGACTCGCCGTGGGTGTTCCCTTCGTCAACCGGCACGCTGCGCGACCCCGACAACACCCGCGCGCGCATCCGCCAGGTGGTCGCTGGTACTTCCTTCGAGGGCCTGCACCCGCATGACTTCCAGCACTACGTCGCGGGCGTCCTCGATGACGCAGGGCTGACGGCTCGAGAGATCGCCGACTATCTCGGACATGAGCGCATCAGCACGACGCAGGAGGACTACATGGAACGTGGCGTGGTGGGCGAGGACGCTGGTCCGGCGCTGGCCGAGCGGCCACCGATCACGAATCCCAAAGACAAGGGTTAAACGTGGGGAGGTTCGCCGTAGATCCCCTGGTCAGCTCTCGACCAGGGGGTGTGCGCCCCCGGCAGGACACACAACAGATGGGAACAGCTTCGACCAGGGGTTTCTTAAGAGGACGTCTGGTCGTTGAACATCGGATCTCACTCGATCGGAGTAGCGGAGCAGTTCCGACTCCGTTTGCCGGTGAAGATGAGCCGCCAACAGGAGGTCGCTCGTGAGCCGCCGATCTCGCCTGTGCCGAGTCAGCCTCGCATGCTGGGGGCTCTGCGGCGGGCCACACTGCGCTGGCTCAAAGGACATGTCGTCGCCGGACGCGCATCGTCTAGATCCCCCACTGGCGCCCCACCGACCCTGACGAAGCCCGCTCGCGGGGCCTCCGCCTGGCTTCGGTCGCCTCAGCGGTAGCCCGCGTCTGGCACGTGGAGATGGCGAGCACGATGCAACGACCGTGAGCAGGTCAGAGGATGCCTGAGAGACCCCCGGTGATTAGCAGCTGTTCCAAAAGGTCGGGCATCGAGGCAAGCAGGTACCCCGGGGCGATCAAAAGGACGCCGACCAGGCCGGTCCACGCAAACTGCGTGGGCGACTGAGTCCCGATCGCGAGCAGGAGCGCGCACACTACGGCCGCGAGCACGACGAGCACCGGATCATGCAGGAGGTCGAACCCTGTCCTCCGGAGGATATCGCCCCAGACCAGCCCGATGGCTCCTCCAGTCGCGGTGACCCCTTTCCAGCCATGCTCGCCGACGAACCGTAGCCCCAATCCGAGCACCGTTCCCGCAATCAGGGCCAAACAGGTCCACACCAGTAGCTTGAACAGGCTGATGTTGTCATCGCCGGCCGAATACAGCACCTGGTAGATGACGGCCCTTCCCAGGTAGAAGGTCCACACAGCAGCGACTAGTGCGAGAGTGACACGGACGCAAGCTGCGACGGGCTTGCGTCCACGAGCGAGCACCGCGGCTAGCAGGATCCAGATGACAAAGGCGTGCGACAGCGACCGCAGAGACGCGGAGTAGTAGGTAGCGGACGCGAACGCCCCTGTGAGCAACCCGGCTGTGACGACGATGATAACGGCGCGGCCAGTGAGGACACTGTCAGTTGTTTGGGCCACCCCTGTGTCCTCGCTCTGATGGTCCGAGTTCATTGGGCTCCGACGAGTCGCACACTGGAAGATCTTACCAATGGCCGAAGCGTCTCACAGGCGTCGCAGTCAGACCTAAAGAAGGCGCCGGACTCGGGTGCCTCTTCGCGCACACTAATTGTGCGCGAATCTCGGGGCTCAACGAAGGAGCCCCGAGGTTCACGATTCAGCAAACGGGACTATCAGCTATATGCGCGGTAAACCCTCATGGAGAAGAGATGGTCATTGCATTCCCACGGAACATTCTTGAGAGTTCCGGTCTGATGCGCGCCGCATTGCCTGACGTAATTCGGCTCATGGTACAAAGTCTGCCCATTGCACGTCGGGTCGGCGCGATAGGAAGAAATCCCACCCACCACGCTGTTAGCGTTTCGAAGGTCCGACATGCCATACCCGGCAGAGTCGCAGGCGCTCTCACCGAAAATGGTTGTACTCCTGCCGCCCTGGTACGAATGCTGATAGAGGTGAACCAGTTGGTAGTTGGCCTGCTGCTGGATCCCCTCGTCGGCTATCTCTGCGTTGAGGTTCGCCTTCGCCTCGTTCTGTGTTGCCCCGCAGGCCTCCGCGAGAACCTCCGATTCTGACTCGCCGGGCTGCAGCTTTTCCAGCAAGACTGCGCAGCTATCTCCGCTTTCGCTTGACGCTTCCGTTTGCGCACTCGCGACGCCAACGGACGTCGACAACAGCGCGAGGAGCGAGAATGCTGCTGTGATCAGAGCGCGCGACTTGGTGGTGGCATGTCTTCGACTCAAAAAAAATTACCCTTAAACCGATTTACTCGGAGTCCCCCAGTGGGCCCCCTGCACAAGGTATATCGACTAACACCAACGAGAGAGCACCGCCAAACGAGTTACCGTGCACCAAACAAGCGCGAGTTTCTCTTCGTATTACTCTGTACGGACGAGTGCCAGCTGCTCGGCGTGCAGAGATTCGTTGGCGTACGGCATGGCCTTCTCGGGCCTACGCTGTAAGTGACGAATCCTGATGGGCGCGGCGAAGTCGACGCCATACCACTCACCGCGTGCTTTGTATAGGTCCAATACGGGAGGAAGGCCGACGCCTACTGCGACCAGATGCGCATGCGGCAGTTCCTCGCTAATACCCATCCAAGCACCAGCGAATTCGTACACCTTCGCCGATGACTCAGTGCCTTCTACCGTCCACCCCACCTGCTTCCAGGCGGCGTGCCGATTGACCTGGTGATCAACATGCTCAACAATGGCGTTGCCGAGGTTCTCAGGCAGGGGCATGGGTGGTCCTAGCACGTTGATGAACTGGTCCCGAGCTGCCATGGCGGCGGCCTCCTGGCGGTCGCGGTTTTCCGGCCAGAACTCGCGATCAAATGTGTCTCGGGGCAACGTCCCCACGAGTACGCCTGCCTGTCGATCCCTGGTGGCGTGCCCAATCCAGACGGCCCCAGTGTTGTAGCCATCAACGGAGTCAAGCCATTTCCACCCGCTCCAGCCCGTGACGCCGTACACGGGGAACCCGACTCCGCTCGCGATCTCCTGCTCCCTGAAATTGTCAAGGCGATCCGCTTGTATCCCGTCCATGACTGCCATCATGTCCGATGAGGTGCAGCGGCCGGTTGATGTTTAGGGATAACCACTCGGTTTGTTTTGCGTGACTCGCCGTGTGTCAGTAGCGCTTCGCTGTCGCCTCCACTCGATCTTGGTGCGGGTCAGGTCGAACTTCTTGCTTCCACGGACCGTCGCTGGGTTGATGGTCAGCCGCTCGATGAAGAGGCGCAGGAACTCGCGCCGCTCATCAAGCGTCATCTCCGGCCATGCCTGCCGCGCGCCTGGCCGGGGGCCAGCCGGATCAGCCGCGCGAGCGCCTCAGCGAAGGCCAGGGCCGTGTGGTCCGCGCTGGGGAGCATCGCACCGCCGGGGACGTACGCCTCCGCGGTTGCGACATCGTCACCGAAAGGGAGTCGGGGCGGTTAGCGGCCGGGGGCAGGGATAATCGGCCTGGAACATGCGGCGCTGGCCTTCGACGCATGCCGCTATCCGCGGCGAGTCCGGACGAACCATGACCACGACCTCACGGCGGCTCACCGTGCTGTTGTTGCCACCCGCGGCTTTTCGGGCGTTCCCACGCGCGGTAGGTCACGACCAGCAGGACCCCGTCGGATCGCTGCTGCGCCAGCTGCGCATCTCGCAGGAAGCGCTGCCCGAGGGCTGCGTCATCGTCGCGTACTTCTACGACGTCGAGTCCGGGCGCAAAGACCTCGATGTGCGCGGCCGGGGCGACCGTCACGAGCGGCTCGCCATCCCTATCCCGCGTGACGGCGGCATCCACGATCTGCTCAAAGAGGCGGCCAGCGCCAACCGGCGCTTCCAGGCAGTCATCTGCGAACAGATCGACCGCATCGCCCGCCGGACCTACTACGGCACGCTCGTGGAGCACCAGCTGCAGTCAGCCAACGTCGGACTGTGGGCCGCCGATGAACCCATCCGGCTCGACACCGACATGCTCATCGACCCGACCACGGTGCTCACCCGACGGGTCAAGCAGGGCATCGCTGAGTGGTACGCGCTGGACATGATCAAGCGGGCTCGCGACGGGTTCGAGACCCATACCGACCAGGGCTACAACGTCGGCAAGGCGTGCTATGGCTACCGCACCGTCCAGGTTCGGCTCGACAAGGACTCCGACAGCGGCCATGCCTCCGATAAGGGCGATGCCAAGCGGGCGGGGCGCGCTCGGTCTGGGAACCGGGGGAAGGGACGGAACGGTCCGCGGACCAAGAGCAAGCTCGTCAAGGAGCCGATCGAGGCCGCGGTCGTACGCAAGATCTACGACTGGCGGATCCCCGAGCGGCTCAGCTACGAGGCGATCGCGGAGCGACTCAACCTCGACCTCGCGACCAACCCGCCGCCGACCCCAGCAGACCCCGAACGAGCCGTCGGCCGGTGGACGTGGAGCAGAGTTCGGGACGTGCTGAACCAGCCCAAGTACACCGGCTACATGGTCTGGAACCGGCGGGCGATGAAGACGCGCAACGGCAGCCCCAACCCGATGGAGAAGTGGGTCTGGTCCACGGAGCCCACGCACGAGAAGATCATCGACCTCACGGACTTCATCGCGGCCCAGCAGGTCGTCCGGCGACGCGAACGGTCTCGCACGCAGGCTGGCGCCAACACCCATCCGCAGACCAAGCGCACCTACCGGCTGCGGTCCTACTTGTTCTGTGAGATCTGCGGTCGCCGGATGTTCGGCAAGACGCGCCGCCAGCACGCGTACTACGCCTGCGCGCCGAAGAAGGGCTACGTCCCCGAGGGGCACCCGGACAGCCTGTGGGTGCGCGAAGTCGCGCTCCTCGACGGCCTGAACGAGTTCCTCAGCCACCACGTGTTCGGTCCGTACCGGCAGGAGCTGCTCTCCTCAGCCCTGCGCGACCTGGACATGCAGGCTGAGCAGACACGGACCGAGCGCATCGCGGCGATCAAGAAGTCGATCGCCGACCTCGACGCCCGGAAAAAGCGCCTGATCCGCACCCTCGAAGTCACCGGCGACGATGATGAAGAGCCGGACCAGGAACTCATCCAGGACATCAAGAACCGTCGAGCCGAGATCAAGGCGGAGCGCGCCAAGCTGGCCGCTGAGCTGGAGACCCTCGAAGAGCAGGTCAACGATCAGCAGAACCCCGACCTGCTCCGCTTGCTCCCCGTCGGCGCCTGCGACCTCGACGCACTACCGGAGGACCTCGCCCGCAAGCTGTTCGAGGCGCTCCGGTTGGAGATCCACTACAACAAGACAGACAACACCGCCGTCTGCCGCATCACGCTGAGTGGTGAGACGCTCCCAGCGCTTCAACAGACCGCGCAAGAGAGCGGGGTGGTGCTCCCCTTCAAGAAGCCAACGGGCAAGAAGCATGGCACCGAGACCAACGCGAACGAGAAGGACGAGGCGCCTAGCGGCTCGTCCCCCCTGTTCCCATCTGTTGTGCGCCCCCGGCAGGATTCGAACCTGCGACACCCGCTTTAGGAGAGTGAACGTCGTTCGCGAACCATTAGCGCGCTGACCTGCGCTAACGCGATTCCTGGGCGGCTGGAACGGCCTACTTCGGCACGTCCTCGGCACAACTTCCGCTGAGAGTCCCGTTCTGAGGTGAACCGGACCGGCTAAGGTATCGGCCCGGCCTATGTCGGTCTGCCTCTCTGCGGCCAACTCAGCCCTTGCGCGAGCGGGGCTGTTGGCTCTTCTGCGGGTCGGCGACACGGCGAGCAACCTTGACGATTCTCGACACGCTGGGCTGCGGCGGTGCGAAGTCGCTGCCCGAGATCGCCGTGACCTCGGCTACATCGAAGGTTTCGTGCAGCCGATCGAGGTTCGCGCACAGGCCCACTGCGAGTACGGCAGTACGGAAGGAGAGTTCCGGCAGGACCTCCATCAGGGACTCTGTGACGACATTCGGCAGATTGCCGATCAGCACATCGTGCGGCAACTCGCGCACGAGCTGGAGTGCGTCGCCCTGCACAACAGTGGCGCGAGGGACTTCTTGCCGAAGCGTCTCGATCAGCCGCTTGTCGAGTTCGACCACGGTGAGGCTCTTACAGGGCGGCATGTTGCGTGCGACGGTCCCTGCACCGGCGCCGATTTCTAGTACGGCATCGTCTGGCCGGATCTCGGCTGCCTCAAAGAGCAGAGCAAGCTTCTCAGGAGACACGAGGAAGTATTGATCAAGTCGCGAATCAGCAAGCGTGCTCAGTTCGTCGTTGTTCACCATGCCTCCGTAAGGTCTGCTTCATCCAACGCTATTCCGAGCTGAGCAATTCCGCTCTCGATCTTTCCAGGGATCTTGTTGTGTGCAGCCACCTTGGAGATCGCGCCTCTTAGAAGAACCTTCGTGCGCGTGGACTCAACCTCCGGAATCAGGGGAAGTAATGACATGATCGTGGCCTCCGCGTCGTCCCATGTGGCGGCGTCAACTTGAGCTTGAAGCAGATATGCGCGGTGCAGGTACTGACTCCGTGTCTCGCTGGGTTCAGTAGCTTCCACAGAATGCTCAAACTCCGCTAGTGCAAGACTATCCCTGCTGAGCGCCTGCCTGGCCATAGCCTTATGCCATGCCAATTCACGCTCGTCGATCCACCATCCCCACGCCGGGTCATCGTCGCGGACGCCTTCCAGGTACAGCGAGTATATTTGGTCGAACATGGCGAGGGCGGATTCGTCGCCACCCTGCGCTAATGCGCGCGCCTTTCTCATAAGAAAGAGCGCCTGCAGCCGTGGCGATAGGCTGTAGTTGCCCTCCAGGACCGAACAGGCAATCTGCAAAGCCTCTCCGTGTCTGCCCATCGCTCCCGCGTGCATACTTGCGTTCTGGAGCGTAAGTAGCTCAATGTCGCGGTCACCCGCCAAGCGCGTGTAGAAGAGTGATTCGTTATTCATCACGCGCACAAGGTCGTGAAGCTCAGCATCGTAGGCCAACCAGCCGGTAAGCTCGGCAACTTCCCCTGTGAGGGAATTGAAGTCCTTTTCTAATGTTGGATCGTATGCACCAGTGCCGACTAGGTTCTTCAGCTTCTTAAATAACCTGTGTGACATTTTCACAATGTCGGCGGCGCCGTACCGGTTGTCCAACGCAACAAGGCGCAAGAGGTCGGACCGCGCTTGTTCTAGATACGAGGCGTCGCCGTAATCAGTGCTGACGGGAATCGACTTTGCTACGACCAATCGCGAAGG
>NZ_QEQT01000001.1:0-9555 GCF_003311655.1 Prauserella sp. PE36
CGCCCGCCCGTCTCCCACCACCGCCCAAACGGACACGCTCCGCGTGACAGCCTACGATTCAAGAGTGCGTCTAGCTCGAGTTGCTCATCCCGAAGGCGTCGCGTTCGTGTCCGTCGAGGGCGACGACACCAACGCTGTGGTCAAGGAGATCGCCGACCACCCGTTCGGCACGCCCAGCTTCACCGGCAGGCAGTGGCCGCTGGCCGACGTCCGGCTGCTGGCCCCCATCCTGCCGTCGAAGGTCATCGCCGTGGGCCGGAACTACGCCGCGCACGCGCAGGAGTTCGGCAACGAGGTCCCCGGCGAGCCGATGATCTTCCTGAAGCCGTCGACGAGCGTGATCGGCCCGAACGCGGCCATCAAGCTGCCGCCCGCGTCGTCGCGTGTGGACTTCGAGGGAGAGCTGGCCGTGGTCATCGGTCAGCCGGTGCGAAACGTGCCCGCCGCGCGGGCGGCGCAGGCCATCCTCGGCTACACGATCGCCAACGACGTGAGCGCGCGGGACCTGCAGAAGTCCGACGGGCAGTGGGGCAGGGCCAAGGGGTTCGACACGTTCTGCCCGCTCGGGCCGTGGATCGAGACCTCGATCGACCCTGCCGACCTCGCCCTCAAGTCCGAGGTGGACGGCGAGATCAAGCAGGACTCGCGCACGTCGGCGCTGGTGCACAAGATCCCGCAGCTAGTGGAGTTCGTGTCGTCGGTGATGACGCTGCTGCCCGGGGACACGATCCTCACCGGCACACCGGAGGGCGTCGGCCCGATCACCGACGGGCAGCAGGTCTCCATCACCATCGAGGGCATCGGCACGCTGACCAACTCGGTGCAGAAGGCCTAACGCCTGAGGCGCCTGGCCGAAAGATCCGTCAGACCCGCCTCGCGAACTCCGGCGCGTGTTCCGGCCGGAAGCCGATCCCGATCAGGTAGGCGGGGACGACCGAAGCCCGCGGCACACGCCGGAGCAACTCGACCATCGGCCTCGGCGGGCCCAGCCGCTTTCCGTCGACGAGCGGCTGGGCGACCGTCCGGTGCAGGAGCCGCTGCAGCGCCTGCACCAGAACCGTCGGGACGAGCCTGCGCGCGCGGACCTTCGCCAGCACCGAGGGCGAGACCGTGCCCTTGCGAAGCGGCCCGGCGAGCAGCGTCGCCGCCGCGACCGCGTCCTGCACCGCGAGGTTGATGCCGACGCCGCCGATCGGTGACATCGCGTGCGCGGCGTCGCCGATGCACAGCAGCCCGTCGACGTGCCAGCGGCGCAGCCGGTTGAGGCGGACGTCCAGGTGCTTGACCTGGTCCATCGACTCCAGCTCCCCGAGCCGGTCGGCCATCTGGGGCACCACCTCGGCCACCTCCGCGCGGAAGCTCTCGATTCCGGCCGCGCGCAGCTGGGCGTCGATCCCCTTCCTGCCGAGGTAGGCGATCTGGAAGAAGGTGTCGCGCGGGATCACGATGGCCATGCGGCCGTTGCGCATCCTCGGCGTCAGGGTGCCGCCGGCCTCGCCCGGTTCGCGGCCGAGCCGGAACCACCACGCGTCGATCGGCACCGGGTACTCCTTGGGCGCCAGCCCGGCGTCCCGGCGCGCGACCGACCAGCGTCCGTCGGCGGCGACGGTGAGGTCGGCGTAGAGGGATCCGGTCTCACCGTCCCGGGTCCGGTAACGCACCCCTCGCACGCGCCCGCCCTCGCGGATCAGCGACGTGACCTCGGTGCGCATCCGCAGCCGGAAGGCCGGTTCCTCCTCCGCGGCCTCGGCCAGCAGGTTGAGCACATCCCACTGCGGTGCGATGGCGATGTAGGGATGAGCGGTCCTGAGCCTGCGCAGGTCGCCGACGGTGACCTCGTCGTGCTCGCCGACGGGGAACGCGATCCTCTCCATCCGGTCGTGCGGCAGCTTCGCGAAGCGTTCCCCAAGCCCCAGCTCGTCGAGCAGGCGCAGGGTCGAGGGGTGCACCGTGTCGCCGCGGAAGTCCCGCAGGAAGTCGGCGTGCTTCTCCAGCACGGTGACCTCGACTCCGGCCCGCGCCAGCAGTAGCCCCAGCACCATCCCGGCGGGTCCGCCGCCTGCCACCACGCACGTCGTCCGTTCGTTCATCGCCCTCGCTCCTTTATTCATCGTTCGTTGAATAAACTCACCATGCAGCGAGAAGCCGCGCACGTCAAGGGCGATACGCTGGATGGGCTATGACTGAGAACATCGCCGTCCGCGCCCGCTTCTGCCCGTCGCCGACCGGGACCCCGCACGTCGGGTTGATCCGCACGGCGCTGTTCAACTGGGCCTTCGCCCGCCATCACGGCGGCAAGCTGGTGTTCCGGATCGAGGACACCGACGCCGCGCGCGACTCCGAGGAGTCCTACGAGGCGCTGCTCGACGCGCTGCGCTGGCTCGGCCTCGACTGGGACGAGGGTCCCGAGGTCGGCGGCGAGCACGGCCCCTACCGGCAGAGTGAGCGCGGCGAGATCTACGCCGATGTCGCCAAGCGGCTGCTCGAGGCGGGGGAGCTGTACGAGGCGTTCTCCACCAACGAGGAGGTGGAGGAGCGGCGCAGGGCGGCGGGACAGGACCCCAAGCTCGGCTACGACAACTTCGACCGCGACCTCACCGGGGAGCAGAAGGCCGCCTTCCGCGCCGAGGGCCGCTCGCCGGTGCTGCGGCTGCGGATGCCCGACGAGGACCTGTCGTGGAACGACCTCGTGCGCGGCGAGATCTCGTTCAAGGCCGGCACCGTGCCCGACCCGGTGCTGGTGCGGGCCAACGGTCAGCCGCTCTACACGCTGACCAACCCGGTCGACGACGCGCTCATGCGCATCACGCACGTCCTGCGCGGAGAGGACCTGCTGCCGTCGACGCCCCGCCAGATCGCCCTGTACCAGGCGCTGACGCGGATCGGGGTCGCCGAGTTCACGCCCGAGTTCGGGCACCTGCCCTACGTGATGGGCGAGGGCAACAAGAAACTGTCCAAACGGGACCCCTCCTCAAACCTCTTCAACTACCGGGACCGCGGGTTCATTCGCGAGGGGCTGCTCAACTACCTCGCCCTGCTCGGCTGGTCGATCGCCGACGACCGCGACGTCTTCAGTGTCGAGGAGCTGGTGGAGGCCTTCGAGATCACGAAGGTCAGCGCCAACCCGGCCCGCTTCGACGTGAAGAAGGCCGAGGCCATCAACGGCACGCACGTCCGGGCGCTTGCGCACGAGGACTTCGTGCAGCGCACGGTGCCCTACCTCGTCTCGGCCGGGGTGCTGCCCGCCGAACCCACCGAGGAGCAGCTCGGGAAGCTGCGAACGATCGCACCGCTGGTGCAGGAACGCGTGGTCGTGCTCTCGGAGGCGACCGGTCTGGTGCGGTTCCTGTTCATCGCGGAGGAGGATTTCGCGCCGGAGGAGGCCGCGGCCACGAAGGCGCTCGGCCCCGACTCGGAGCCGGTGCTGCGGGCCTCCATCGAGGCGCTCGAGGCCCTGCCGTCCTGGGAGACCGCGGCCATCGAGCAGGCGCTCAAGGACGCACTCGTGGAGGGACTCGGGCTCAAGCCACGCAAGGCGTTCGCACCCGTGCGGGTGGCGGTGACGGGACGCACGGTTTCGCCGCCGCTGTACGAGTCGCTGGAACTGCTCGGCCGGGAGCGTTCACTCGGCCGGTTGCGTCGGGCGCTGCCGGGCAACTGAGCGTAGACCACCTGGACCGAAACAGACCCGGTTTTATCACCTCCTCAGCCGAGTCGATAAAGCGGAAAGTGCCCTAGCCTCGGCGGGTGGCTTTTGCGCTTGGCTCCCCGACAGCACCGCAAACCGTTTCCGCTCGCGACGACGCGCCTCCCTGGGAACCACCCGCGCTCCGGCTCGTGTGCCTTGACATCGATGACACGTTGATCGATTTCACGGCCGCCAGCCGAAGATCGCTCGAGGCGCTCATCGGCAGGACCGACGCGTGGGAGCTGTGGGAGCGGGTCACCGACGAGCACGTCGCGAGGGTCGTGTCGGGCGAGCTGGACTACGCCGAGATGCACGCGAGGCGCACGCAGGCGTTCCTGGCCGAGCTGGGCACGTGCGTCGGGCTCGTCGAGGCGGCCGAGCTGGAGGCCGGCCGCAAGGAGTTGCTGCGCGCGTCGTGGCGGCTGTTCGACGATGTCCTGCCGTGCCTGGAGTGGCTCACCGCCGCAGGCGTGCGCATCGCCGCTGTGACCAACGCCTCGGGAGCCCACCAGCGCGAGAAGCTGGCCGGCCTGGGGCTCGCGCGCTTCTTCGACTACGTGGCCATCGCGGGCGAGGTGGGGGTCGCCAAGCCCGATCCGGTGATGTTCCACTCGGTCTGCTTCAAGCTCGGCTGTGACATGTCCGAGACGGTGCATGTCGGCGACAAGCTGCGCACCGACGCCGTGGGTGCCCGTGACGCGGGTCTCGGTGGGGTCTGGCTCAACCGCGGCGAGGCCGTCACGGACGTGCCCTCTGGCGTGCACGTCATCTCGGGCCTCGCCGAGCTCCCTGAACTGCTGGTCTCCGAGTTCGTGCGGGTAGGCGTGCCCGCGCAGCGCTGACAGCCGGGGCCGGTTGAGGCGCCGTTTCCGGCGTGGTCTAGTATTTCTCTCCAGTGGTGCTGAGCCGGAGCGCGCTCGGGCGAGGCACCTCTTTGGGGTATGGTGTAATTGGCAGCACGACTGATTCTGGTTCAGTTAGTCTAGGTTCGAGTCCTGGTACCCCAGCTGCAGAGGGAAAAACCGGTCTGGTAAGTTTCTCTCCAGCAACAAGGAAGCAACACCTCCTAGCCCCCGTCGTCTAGCGGCCTAGGACGCCGGCCTCTCACGCCGGTAGCGTGGGTTCGAATCCCATCGGGGGTACGTAAAAGGCGAAGGCCTCTGTCTGCGGAAAGCGCAGACAGAGGCCTTTTCCGTTGTGTCTTGTGGGGGTGCAAGCCCCACACCCCGCCCGGAGGGGCTTCGCCCCCGGACCCCCGTAGGTAGGCCCTTCGGCAGGAGCCGATGGTCGGGTGCTTGCCTGCACGAGGCGGGGCACCTGCTCGCCACCAAGGCTTTTGCGATGAAGGTACGGCGGTTCTTCGTGGGCTTCGGTCCGAAGATGTTCTCCTTCCGCCGGGGCGAGACCGAACAGGCCTGACGACGACGCTCGACGAGCAGCCCAGTGCGATCTGGCGGTGCGCCGCGTTGGAACGCACCGGGGTGATGGGCAGCGGCATCGCCGTCAACGTGCGCGTCGGCTTCGTGGCTCTCCGCGCCGGCCGTGAGGGTGTCCACCGTGAGCCCGCGACGCACGTACTGTCGGCGAGGCTCCCGCGCCCGCGTGCGGGCCGGGCGGCCTCGCGCCCGCGCGATCGAGGTCGAGCGCGACGGCCAGGTGCTGCCGCTGACCGTGGACGTCGCGCGCGTCGACCGTCCACAAGCACAGGAAGACGGTCCGGTCGAGATCGTCGGCACCGGGCCAGGCCGGGGCCGTCCCCGGTGCCGCGGGCTTCGCACGCGACATGTTCGCGCAGACGTGGCGCGGGCCTGACCTTGTTCCCCGCCGTGTTCGACACGTCGCCGCTGCTGCCGCTGGGCGGCGGGCACATCGCGGTGGTCTGGTACGAGCGGCCGCGCAACCGGATCCGCGCGTTGCGGGGCCGGGCCGACGGGTCGCCCGTGGACTACACCAGACTGTCCACGGTGACACCGGGGCTCGTGCTCACCAGCACCGCCGACATCGTGAACCCCGTGCGCCTCACCTGACCCGGCAACCCCTGGCGCTACAGGCGTTCCTGGATCGCGTCCGCGGCCGCGAGGAGGTCGGCCGCCCAGCGGGCTCCTGGTTTGCGCCCGATGCGCTCGACCGGTCCCGACACCGACACCGCGGCGATGACCGTGCCGGAGGAGTCCCTTACCGGAGCAGAGACGCTGGCCACGCCGGGCTCCCGCTCGGCGACGCTCTGCGCCCAGCCGCGGCGCCGCACCTCCAGCAGCGTCCGCTCGCCGTAGACGGCCTCGGCCAGGATCGTGCGCTGGGTGTGGGAATCCGCCCACGCGGCCAGCACCTTCGCGCCCGAACCCGCCGTCATCGGAAGGCGCGCGCCGATCGGCACGGTGTCGCGCAGCCCGCTCGGCGGTTCCGCGGTGGAGACGCAGATGCGCTGCACGCCGTCGCGGCGGTACAGCTGCACGCTCTCGCCCGTGATGTCGCGCAGCTTCGGCAGGATCACGCTCGCCGCGTCCAACAAGGGATCCGTGGTGCCACCGGAGAGCTCCGCGAGCGCGGCACCGGGACGCCAGCGGCCGTCGGGGCCACGGCGCAGCAGCCGGTGCACCTCGAGCCCGACGGCGAGCCGGTGCGCGGTGGCGCGCGGCAACCCCGTGCGGGTGCACAGTTCCGCCAGGCCGCACGGTTCCTCGGCCACGGCGTGCAGGACGGCGACGGCCTTGTCCAGGACGCCGATACCGCTCTGCTGGTTGTCAGGGTTATGCTGTCCCACAAGGCGATACTATAATCCCGGAGTTTGGGAAGTCCAGAATCCGGGACGGAGCCGACTCCTCAAGCTCGCACACACGCTCATTCAATGGAGGAGCCCTGATGGCAGAGAAGCGGGGCCGCACGCTGGCAGAGAAGGTCTGGGACGCGCACACGGTGCGGCGCGGCGAAGGCGCGGAGCCTGACCTGCTCTACATCGACCTGCACCTCGTGCACGAGGTCACGAGCCCGCAAGCGTTCGACGGACTGCGGCTGGCGGGACGCCAGGTACGCAGGCCCGACCTCACGATCGCGACCGAGGACCACAACGTCCCGACGGTGGACATCGAGCTCCCCATCGCCGATCCGGTCTCGCGGACACAGGTCGACACTCTTCGCCGCAACTGCAAGGAGTTCGGCGTGCGGCTCCATCCCATGGGGGACGCGGAGCAGGGCATCGTGCACGTCATCGGCCCGCAGCTCGGCCTCACACAGCCGGGGATGACCGTGGTGTGCGGCGACAGCCACACCTCCACGCACGGCGCCTTCGGCGCGATGGCGTTCGGCATCGGCACGTCCGAGGTCGAGCACGTGCTCGCCACGCAGACCCTCCCGCTGCGTCCGTTCAAGACGATGGCGGTCAATGTCGAGGGAGACCTGCGCCCCGGCGTCACGGCGAAGGACATCATCCTCGCCGTCATCGCCAAGATCGGCACGGGCGGCGGGCAGGGCTACGTGCTGGAGTACCGAGGCAGCGCGATCGAGTCGCTGTCGATGGAAGCCAGGATGACCATCTGCAACATGTCGATCGAGGCGGGCGCCCGCGCGGGCATGATCGCCCCCGACGAGACGACGTTCGCCTACCTGAAGGGCCGCCCGCACGCCCCGAAGGGCGCCGACTGGGACGCCGCGGTGGCCGACTGGCGGGAGCTGCGCACCGACGACGACGCCGTCTTCGACGCCGAGGTTCACCTGAATGCGAACGAGCTGACACCGTTCGTCACCTGGGGCACCAACCCCGGCCAGGGCCTCCCGCTCGGGGAGTCGGTGCCGGACCCGGCCGCCATCGCGGACGAGACCGAGCGGTTCGCCGCGGAGAAGGCCCTGTCCTATATGGATCTTCAACCGGGCACTCCGCTGAGGGAGATCGCGGTGGACACCGTCTTCCTCGGCTCGTGCACGAACGGCCGGATCGAGGACCTGAGGGCCGCCGCGGGGGTCCTGAGGGGCCGCAAGGTGGCCGACAACGTGCGCATGCTCGTGGTGCCCGGCTCGATGCGGGTGCGCAAGGCGGCCGAGGAGGAGGGGCTCGACGAGGTCTTCACGGCCGCGGGCGCCGAGTGGCGGCAGGCCGGCTGCTCGATGTGCCTCGGCATGAACCCGGACCAGCTGAAGCCGGGGGAGCGGAGCGCCTCGACCTCGAACCGCAACTTCGAGGGACGGCAGGGCAAGGGCGGCCGGACCCATCTGGTGTCCCCGCTCGTGGCAGCCGCGACCGCTGTCAGGGGCACCCTCTCCTCGCCCGAAGACCTCAACTAGACCTCAGTCAGGGAGTCACGAAACCATGGAGCCCTTCACCAAGCACACCGGCGTCGGAGTGCCTTTGCGCAGGTCCAACGTGGACACTGACCAGATCATCCCGGCCGTCTACCTCAAGCGCGTGACCCGCACGGGCTTCGAGGACGGCCTGTTCGCCGCCTGGCGCGGTGACGAGCAGTTCATCCTCAACCAGGAGCCGTTCCGGCAGGGCAGCGTCCTCGTCGCCGGCCCCGACTTCGGCACCGGGTCCTCCCGCGAGCACGCCGTCTGGGCGCTCAAGGACTACGGCTTCCGGGTGGTCATCTCCTCCCGGTTCGCCGACATCTTCCGAGGCAACTCCGGCAAGGGGGGTCTGGTGGCCGCCCAGTGCGAGCAGTCGGACGTCGAGCAACTCTGGAAGCTGCTCGAGAACGAGCCCGGCACGGAGGTCACGGTGGACCTCGAGGCGAAGACAGTACGGGCCAAGGACTTCACCGCGCCCTTCCAGATCGACGACTACACCCGCTGGCGGCTGCTCGAGGGGCTCGATGACATCGCTCTCACCCTCCGACACGCCGACGAGATCGCCGCGTTCGAGGCCCAGCGGCCCTCCTGGAAGCCCCTGACCACCCCTCAAGCGGCTTCCTGAGACACGGATTCCCTGCTCAGAAAGGGAATCCGCGCTCGGTCGGCGGCCGGCGAAACCACGCCAAACGGCTGCGGAAGGGCCCCGAACGGGGCCCGCCGGGGGCGTAACAGCGCACCCGATAAGGAAAAAATCCGCGTGCCGTTTGGAATTTGTGCTGCGTTGGTAATACCGTGTGCGCATGTCGGCCGGTGTGGCCGGGTAACAAGTAGTTCTTCTTGGAGGACTGGAATGGCCAACAAGGCCCAACTGATCGAGGCGCTCTCCGAGCGCCTGGGCGACAAGAAGGTCGCTTCGCAGGCTGTCGACAACCTCGTCGACATCATCATCCGTACGGTCAACAAGGGCGAGAAGGTGAACATCACCGGCTTCGGTGTGTTCGAGAAGCGCGCCAGGGCTGCCCGTACCGCCAGGAACCCGCGCACCGGCGAGACCGTGCGCGTCAAGAAGACCAACGTCCCGGCCTTCCGCGCCGGTACGACCTTCAAGGACGTGGTGAGCGGCGCCAAGAAGCTGCCGAAGGCCACCACGGCCAAGCGTTCGACGGCTTCCACGTCGACGCGGAGCACTGGCACCACGACGAGGGCGGCCGCCAGCAGGCCGACCGCGACGCGTAGCACCACCACGCGCTCCCGCGCCACGACGGCTCGCAGCACCACGGGCCGCACGGCGACCAAGGCCGCCTCGTCGAGGACGGCCGCGAAGAGCACTGCCACCAAGGCGGCTCCGAAGACCACCGCGAAGACCACGGCCAAGGCCACCACCGCGAAGAAGGCCCCCGCCAAGAGCACGGCGAAGGCCAGCACCGCCAAGGCGGCCCCGAAGACCGCGGCCAAGCGGACCACCGCTGCCGCCAAGAAGAAGAAGTAAGTCCGCTACCGGGCTGTGCCGGTTCGTTCCGGCTCACTTCTCGGAGTGGGATGCCGCGCACCAGAAGCACACAACGCTGTTCAAACCGGTGATC
>NZ_QEQT01000002.1:0-598 GCF_003311655.1 Prauserella sp. PE36
AAGGCGCCGGTTCGTCCTCGTACTGGGCCGTACTTGGGCGGACCGGCAACGCAGCCTGCGGGAAGCTGGGCCGCCGAATTATGTGGCGAACTTCCGGCGGGGGCACTAGTCCAGGTGCGCCTGGTCGTTGAATCGGCGCACCAGCCAGTGCTCCCCGGTCACCACCAGCTCCGAGATCGAGCCGTTCTCGGCGGCCGCGAAGGCCAGTGGCTGGGCTCCGCTCGCCAGCGCCATGGCCTGGCCGATCACGCCGCCGTGGGTGAACACCGCGATCTGCTCGTCCGGGTGCGCGGCCGCGAGCCGGTTCAGCGCGCCGCCGACCCTCGCCGCGAACGCGTCGTTGGACTCCGCGCCCGGGATCACGTCCCAGCGCTGCTCCTCGGCGAGCCTGCGCGCCACCGGGTGGCCCTCCGCGATGTGCTTGCGGAACAGGCCACCCTCCCACTCGCCGAGATGCACCTCGCGCAGGTCCTCCTCCACGGACGGCCTGAGGCCGAGGCGTTCAGCGAGCGGCGCCGCCGTCTCCACGGTTCGGCGCAGGGTGGCGACGATCTTCGCGCCGGGCAGCTTGGCGTGCAGAGCCTGCTCGAAGCCGTGC
>NZ_QEQT01000003.1:0-18810 GCF_003311655.1 Prauserella sp. PE36
GTTTGGGCGGTGGTGGGAGACGGGCGGGCGTAGGCTGTCACGCGGAGCGTGTCCGTCCGGGCGGTGGTGGGAGACGGGCGGGCCCTGCTCAAATCCGCAGGCTCTTGTGCAGCAGTGCGTCGCACAGCGCGAGCCAGCTGGCCTCCACGATGTTCTCGTGCACGCCCACGGTGGTCCATTCGCGCTCGCCGTCGGAGGACTCGATGAGCACGCGGGTGACGGCGTCCGTGCCCGCGTGGTTGGAGAGGATCCGGACCTTGTAGTCCGCGAGCTCCACCTTGTCCAACCAGGACAGGTGCGGCAGGAGTGCCTTGCGCAGCGCGGCGTCCAGCGCGTTGACCGGCCCGTTGCCCTCGGCCGTCGCGATCACCCGCTCGCCGTCGACGTGCACCTTGACGGTCGCCTCGGCGATCACCTCGCCGTCGGCGCGGTGGTCGAGCACGACGCGGTAGGACTCGAGGGTGAACGGCGGCTCGTCCGGCGACGTCCCCTCGGCCCCGGCTACCTCCCTGCGCAGCAACAGCTCCAGTGAGGCGTCCGCGGCCTCGAACGACCAGCCGCTCGCCTCCAGTGTCTTGACCTTCGCGACGGCGCTGCCGAGCGCCTCGGGCCGACCGGCAAGGTCCACCCCGAGCTCACGTCCCTTGAGCTCGAGGCTCGCCTTGCCGGCCATCTCGGTGACCAGGACCCTCATGTCGTTGCCGACCGAAGCGGGATCGATGTGGTTGTACAACAACGGATCCACTTTGATCGCGCTCGCGTGCAGCCCCGCCTTGTGGGCGAAGGCCGACGCCCCGACGTAGGCCTGGTGGGTGTCGGGGGCGATGTTCGCGATCTCGGCAAGGGCATGGGAGACGCGGGTCAGCTCGGCCGCGCCCCCGCTGGGGAGCACGTCCATGCCGAGCTTGGTCACCAGGTTTCCCGTCACGGCGAACAGGTCGGCGTTGCCGGCCCGCTCCCCGTAACCGTTCGCGGTGCACTGCACGTGGGTGGCGCCCGCCTGCACAGCGGCGATGCTGTTGGCGACGGCGCACGAGGTGTCGTCCTGACAGTGGATGCCGAGCCGCAGCCCGGTCCGCTCGGCGACCTCGCGCACGGTCTCGGCGAGCCCGAGCGGAAGCTGCCCTCCGTTGGTGTCGCACAGCACCACCACGTCGGCTCCGGCCCTGCCCGCGGCGTCGAGCACCCGCAGCGCGGTGTCCGGATCGTGCGCGTAGCCGTCGAAGAAGTGCTCGGCGTCGAGGAAGACGCGCCTGCCCTCCCCGACGAGGAACGACACGGTGTCCTCGACCATGGCGCACGCCTCCGCGACGTCCACGCGCAGCGCGCGCTCGATGTGCCGCACGTCGGACTTCGCGACGAGGGTCACCACCGGAGCCTGCGAGTCGAGCAGCGCCCGCACCTGCGAGTCCTCGGCGGCGCGCACGCCCGCCTTGCGCGTGGAGCCGAACGCCACGAGCACGGCGTGCTTGAGCACCAGGTCCCCGGCGGCGGCGCGCGCGAAGAACTCGGTGTCCTTGGGCATCGCGCCGGGCCAGCCACCCTCGATGAACCCCACACCCAGCTCGTCCAGCAGACCCGCGACAGCGATCTTGTCCGCCACCGAGTACGTGACGCCCTCCCGCTGCGCGCCGTCGCGCAGGGTCGTGTCGTACAGGTGGAACTGGTCGCCCAGCGGGGTTCCGGCTGGTTCCGTGCGAGTCACGGGGTTCTCCTCGAAGGTGTTTCCTGACAAACAAAAAGACCCCTCGCGGATGCGAGAGGTCTGCGCGCCGGCTGCTTTCGTCGAAAGCCCTATCCGGCGCGCTTGGCGATAATGATCACGCGAGACGTGTTCATGCCGGGCATCATGCCACAGCGGCGCGCGATGTCCAACCCGTGAGCGACCGGTTTCACGTACCGGTCGTCAGTCTTCCTCCTGCCTGCGCTCGGCTCCGGTCTCCCCCGCGTACCCCTCGTCCTCGCCCTGGGTCCTGCCGACGAACGTCCCGGTGTCCCGCTTGGGCCGGGCCTTGGCCACGGCGGGGTCGGTGGCCGCGTCCGCCTCGGGCGCGGTCGACTCGGCGGGCTCCCTGCGGGCCAGCAAGGTGCGCAACCATGTCCACATGTGAAAACACCTCCCGGGGGAGGGTTCCCCCGGGAGGTGCGTCACACACGTGTGGCAGGTCAGCCGGCCTGCCGGGTGTTGGAGGAGACGAGCGCGGCGAGACGGTCGCCGATCGCCTGCGTGGCGCCCGGCGACGCCTGGTCGCGGGTGGCGAGGTCGAAGGCCACCGACGCCTCGATGCGGCGCGCGGCCTCCTTCTCCCCGAGGTGGTCGAGCAGCAGCGACACCGACAGCACGGCGGCGGTCGGATCGGCCAGGTTCTGCCCCGCGATGTCCGGGGCGCTGCCGTGCACCGGCTCGAACATGCTCGGGTTGCGCCTGGTGATGTCGAGGTTGCCGCTCGCGGCGAGGCCGATGCCACCGGTGACGGCGGCGGCGAGGTCGGTGATGATGTCGCCGAAGAGGTTGTCGGTCACCATCACGTCGAACCGGCTCGGGTCGGTGACCAGGTGGATCGTCGCCGCGTCGACGTGCGAGTAGGCCACCGTCACGTCGGGGTGCTCCAGCGAGACCTCCTCGACGATGCGCGACCACAGCGAACCGGCGTGCTCCAGCACGTTGGTCTTGTGCACCAGCGTCAGGTGCTTGCGGGGCCGCTCCTCGGCCCGTTTGAACGCGTCGGCCACCACCCGCCGGATGCCGAACGCCGTGTTGACGCTGACCTCGGTGGCGATCTCGTGCTCGGTGTCCTTGCGCAGCAGGCCGCCGTTGCCCGCGTACGGGCCCTCGGTGCCCTCGCGCACCACGACCATGTCGATGTCGCCGGGGTCGGCCAGCGGCCCACGCACGCCCGGGTACAGCCGCGCGGGGCGGAGGTTCACGTGGTGGTCGAGCTCGAAGCGCAGGCGCAGCAGCAGGCCGCGCTCGAGGATGCCGCTGGGGACACTCGGGTCGCCGACCGCGCCGAGCAGGATCGCGTCGTGCTGGCGGAGCTCGCCGAGAACGGACTCGGGAAGCAGTTCGCCGGTCGCGTGCCAGCGGGTGGCGCCGAGGTCGTAGTTGGTCGTCTCGGCGTTCGGGACGACCTCGGCCAGCACCTTGAGTGCCTCGGTCACCACCTCGGGCCCGATCCCGTCACCGGGGATCACAGCGAGCCGCATCCACACACCTCCGTCAGTCGGGCGACCGGCGTCCCGATTGCCCCATTCGCATCGAACTCCAGCGTCGGCAGGTTACCCGCAGTCGACAAAAGCCCGAAGCACTACCACCCTTACGCCGCAGTGGCCGCACATCGTGCCACCCGATGGTGGCACGGTGCTACCCAAGATGATCATCATGCGCGTAGGGGGCGCCGACCGGCCTCGCAGTCGGCCGGCGCCGCCATGCCCGCACTCCACTTGACCGCGCGACGTCCACTGTGGAGCGCGAGGGCGCCTCAGGCGAACGTGATCGCGCGGATCATGCGGGCGTCGACGCTCGCGCCGATCGGGTCGAGCAGGTGGGCGTCCACCGGGCGGTCGACACGCAGCAGCATCACCGCGTCGGAGCGGTCCGTGGTCTGGCTGATCTGCGCGGCCTCGATGTTGATGCCGGCCTCGCCGAGCAGGGTGCCGACGCGGCCCATGATCCCCGGACGGTCCGGGTACTCGAGCAGCAGCATGTTGCCCTCGGCACGGATGTCGAAGTGCCTGCCGTTGACCTCGATGAGCTTCTCGACCTCGTCCTTGCCGGTGACCGCGCCCGACACCGTGTGCACGGTGCCGTCCGCGTGCACGGCACGCACGGTGAGCTGGCTGCGGTAGTTGGTGCTCTCCGGCTCGGTCGTCACGCTCACCTGCACGCCGAGCTCCTCGGCGAGGCGAGGCGCGTTGACGAAGGTGACCTGGTTCTCGACCACACCCGAGAACACCCCGCGCAGCGCCGCGAGCTGCAGCACGCTGACGTCCTCGCCCGACAGCTCACCGCTGGCGACCACCGCGACCGAGGAGGGCGCCTTCGCGCTGAACGCCGAGAGCACCGTGCCGAGCTTCTGCGCGAGCCCGAGGTAAGGGCGGACCTCCTCGGTGACCTTTCCGCCCGCGACGTTCACCGCGTCCGGCACGAAGTCACCACGCAGGGCGAGCAGCGTCGAGCGCGCGACGTCGGTGCCCGCGCGGTCCTGCGCCTCGGCGGTGGAGGCGCCGAGGTGCGGGGTCACCACGACGTTGGGGAGGTCGAACAGCGGGCTGGAGGTGGTGGGCTCGCTGGCGAACACGTCGATGCCCGCGCCGCCGACGTGACCGTCGCGGACCGCGTTCGCGAGCGCCTCCTCGTCGACGAGCCCGCCGCGGGCGGCGTTGACGATCAGCACGCCCTTCTTGGTCTTCGCGAGCGCGGCGGCGTCGATGAGGCCCTTGGTCTCCGGCGTCTTGGGCAGGTGGATGGAGATCGCGTCGGCGCGGGCGAGCAGCTCGTCGAGCGAGACGAGCTCGACGCCGAGCTGCGCGGCGCGGGCGGGCGAGGTGTACGGGTCGTAGGCGATCAGCCGCGTGTCGAACGCGGCGAGCCGCTGCGCGACGAGCTGGCCGATCTTGCCGAAGCCCACCACGCCGATGGTCTTGCCGTTGAGCTCGATGCCGGTGTAGGAGCTGCGCTTCCACTCGCCACCGCGCAGGCTCTGGTCCGCGGCGGGCACGCGGCGGGCGACCGCGAGCAGCAGCGCCACGGCGTGCTCGGCGGCGGAGACGATGTTGGAGGTGGGCGCGTTGACCACGAGCACCCCGCGCTCGGTGGCGGCGGGCACGTCGACGTTGTCCAGCCCGACCCCGGCGCGCGCGACGACCTTGAGCCTGCTGGAGGCGCCCAGCACCTCGGCGTCGACCTTGGTCGCGGATCGGACGAGCAGCGCGTCGGCGTTCTTCACCGCGTCCAGCAGCGCGGGGCGGTCGGTGCCGTCCACGTGCCGGACCTCGACCTCGTCCCCGAATACGCTCACCGCGGACGGTGCGAGCTTCTCGGCGAGGAGAACGACGGGCTGGCTGGAATTGGTCACGATGCGCCTTTCGTAGCTCGGTTCGGTGTCGCAGACGCGCTCGGGGGCACGGCGCTGTGCCGGGGCGCCCGCAGTTTAGCTCCAGGCGTTAACGTGGCGGACATCCGTCCACAACGCAAGATGCGGGCGCGAACGGAGCGTTCACGGCGCTTCCGCCCCGTCCCGACCCGTGCCGGGGCCTGCCGAGCGCGACCGTCCGGTGCCGGGCCGTCGAGGGTCAACGGCGTTCACCCACCGCGCCTCACGCGGGCCGGTCGAACTCCCCGTCGCGCACACCGGCAAGGAACGCGTCCCATTCGGACGGTGTGAAGACGAGAACGACGCCGCCGGGGTCGGACGACTGACGCAAGGCGACATAAGTGACACCGTCCGTGTGCGGCACGAAGGTGTACTCGACCGTGTCGCCCTCCGGCTGGACCCGGTGCCATTCGGCGTCGCTCAGATCCAGCGCCCCCCGAAGATCGGCCTTGTCGTCGACGATGGCCGAGGAATCCTTGCTCATGGCCGCCACGGTAAGCCAAGACGAGAAAGCCCCCAAGGCCACCTTCGGTGCATTGAGCGCGCCCACTGCGCGTCGCCCGTGTTGACCAAAAGCGGCCTTGGGGACCGTGAAAAATCCTCGCGTCAGGCGGTCTCGGTGATCGGCCGGTCCACCCAGGACATGAGGTCGCGCAGCTTCTTGCCGGTCTCCTCGATCGGGTGCTGCTCGCCGGCTTCCTGCAGCTTGCGGAAGTTCGGCCGGTTCGCCTCGTCCTCGGCGACCCACTCGCGGGCGAAGGTGCCGTCCTGGATTTCGGCGAGAATCGCCTTCATGTTCTCCTTGACCTCCGGAGTGATCACCCGGGGGCCGCGGGTGAGGTCGCCGTACTCCGCGGTGTCGGAGATGGAATACCTCATCCGGGCGATACCGCCCTCGTACATGAGGTCGACGATGAGCTTCAGCTCGTGCAGCACCTCGAAGTAGGCGATCTCCGGCGCGTAGCCCGCCTCGGTGAGCACCTCGAAGCCGGTCTGCACGAGCGCGGAGGCGCCACCGCAGAGCACCGACTGCTCCCCGAACAGGTCGGTCTCGGTCTCCTCCTTGAACGTCGTCTTGATGACACCGGCCCGCGCACCACCGATGGCGGCCGCGTAGGAGAGCGCGAGCGCCTGCCCGTTGCCGCTCGGGTCCTGCTCCACCGCGATCAGGCAGGGCACGCCCTTGCCGTCGACGAACTGCCTGCGCACGAGGTGACCGGGGCCCTTGGGGGCCACCATCGCGACGTCCACATTGGCCGGCGGCTTGATCAGCTCGTAGCGGATGTTGAAGCCGTGGCCGAAGAACAGCGCGTCGCCGTCCTTCAGGTTCGGCTCGATGTCCTCGGCGTAGATCGTGCGCTGCTTGGTGTCCGGCGCGAGGATCATGATCACGTCGGCTTCCTTCGAAGCCTCGGCGGGCGTGAGGACGCGCAGGCCCTCCTCCTCGGCCTTGGCCCGCGACTTCGACCCCTCGGGCAGACCGATGCGGACGTCGACGCCCGAGTCACGCAGGCTCAGGGCGTGGGCGTGACCCTGGCTGCCGTAACCGATGACGGCGACCTTGCGGCCCTGGATGATGCTGAGGTCGGCGTCGTCGTCGTAGAAGATTTCGACTGACATGAGGGGTGGTACTTCCTTTCCGGATAAAACAGTGGCGCGGAGCGCCTCGTTCGGAGCGGTGGTCGGGCGAGGGCTGGTCTTAACGAGTGGAGGTCGCGGTGATGGACCGGGCGCCGCGGCCGACCGCGACCATGCCCGACTGCACCAGCTCACGCACACCGTACGGCTCCAGCATGCGCAGGAGCGCACCGATCTTGTCGCTGGTCCCGGTGGCCTCGATGGTGAGCGCCTCCGGTGAGACGTCGACGACCTTGGCGCGGAACAGCTGCACGGTCTCCAGGACCTGACTACGCACCGTGGCGTCGGCCCTGACCTTCACGAGCAGTAGTTCTCGCTGCACCGAGCTGGCCGGGTCGAGCTCCACGATCTTGATGACGTTGACGAGCTTGTTGAGTTGCTTGGTCACCTGTTCGAGCGGTAGCTCTTCGACGGCGACCACGATCGTCATCCGGGACACCTCGGGATTCTCCGTGGGGCCCACGGCGAGGGACTCGATGTTGAAGCCCCTGCGGGAGAACAGGCCGGACACGCGGGCGAGCACGCCGGGGACGTTCTCGACCAGAACGCTGAGCGTGTGGTTACTCATGAGCGTTTTGCTCCCTTCGTTCCTCAGTCCGCGAAAACGCCCATGAGGCACGACCACGCTGTGCTGCTCGGAGCGCTTCCTCCCTCCGGTCGTCAGCGCTCACTGGGACACCTCGTCGTCGTCGAAAAGGGGCCGGATGCCGCGTGCGGCCATGATCTCGTCGTTGCCGGTGCCCGCCGCGACCATCGGCCACACCTGGGCATCCTTGCCGACGACGAAGTCGATCACCACGGGCCGGTCGTTGATCTCCATGGCTCTGCGGATCACGTCGTCGACCTCCTCCTTCGTCTCGCAGCGCAGGCCCGCGCAGCCCAGCGCCTCGGCGAGGAGGGTGAAATCGGGGATGCGGTGCTTGTGGGTGCCGAGGTCGGTGTTCGAGTAGCGCTCGGCGTAGAAGAGATTCTGCCACTGGCGGACCATGCCGAGGTTGCCGTTGTTGATCACCGCGACCTTGATCGGCGCGCCTTCGATGGCGCACGTGGCCAGCTCCTGGTTGGTCATCTGGAAGCAGCCGTCACCGTCGATAGCCCACACCTGCTTGCCGGGTGCGCCGAACTGCGCGCCCATCGCGGCGGGCACCGCGAAGCCCATCGTGCCGAGCCCGCCCGAGTTGATCCACGTCCTCGGGTTCTCGTACTTGATGAACTGCGCCGCCCACATCTGGTGCTGGCCGACGCCCGCCGCGTAGATCGCGTCAGGGCCGACGATCTCGCCGATGCGCTCGATGACGTACTGCGGCGAGAGCGTGCCGTCCGCTGGCCACTCGTAGCCCGCGGGGAACGTGTCACGCCAGGCGTCCACCTGCGTCCACCACGGCGTGAGGTCGGCCTTGCCGTCGCGCTCGGTCTCGGCCTTCACGGCCGCGATCAGCTCGCCGATGATCTCGGCGCAGTCACCCACGATCGGCACGTCGGCCTTGCGGTTCTTCGAGATCTCCGCCGGGTCGATGTCGGCGTGCACCACCGCGGCGTCGGGCGCG
Source organism: Prauserella sp. PE36 (assembly GCF_003311655.1). Taxonomy (NCBI): domain Bacteria; kingdom Bacillati; phylum Actinomycetota; class Actinomycetes; order Pseudonocardiales; family Pseudonocardiaceae; genus Prauserella; species Prauserella sp. PE36. The sequence goes on from NZ_QEQT01000003.1 coordinate 8,282, forward strand.
AAGGAGGACAGCTGACCGGTCACGCGGTCGTCGAACCGGGCACCCAGCGCCACCAGCAGGTCGGCTCGCTGCATCGCCGCGACCGCGGCCACGGAGCCGTGCATGCCCGGCATGCCGAGGTGCTGCCGGTGCGAGTCGGGAAAGGCGCCCCTAGCCATCAGCGTGGTCACCACGGGGATACCGGTCAGCTCGGCCAGCTCGCGCAGCTGCTCGGAGGCCTGCGCCTTGAGCACGCCGCCGCCCACGTAGAGCACCGGCCTGCGGGCCTGCGTGATCAGCCGGGCCGCCTCGCGCACCTGCTTGCCGTGCGGGCGCAGCGTGGGCCGGTACCCGGGCAGGTGCAGCTCGGGCGGCCACGAGAACGAGGTGGCCTCCTGGAGCACGTCCTTCGGGATGTCCACCAGGACCGGGCCGGGACGGCCGGAGCTCGCCAGGTGGAACGCCTCGGCGATGACCCTCGGGATGTCCACGGGGTCGGTGACGAGGAAGTTGTGCTTGGTGATCGGCATCGTGATGCCGCAGATGTCGGCTTCCTGGAAGGCGTCGGTGCCGATCAGTGCACGCGTCTGCTGGCCCGTGATGGCCACGACGGGCACCGAGTCCATGTTGGCGTCGGCCAGCGGCGTGACGAGGTTCGTGGCGCCCGGTCCCGACGTCGCCATGCACACGCCGACCTTGCCGGTCGCCTGTGCGTAGCCGGTGGCCGCGTGGCCCGCGCCCTGCTCGTGGCGGACGAGGACGTGCCGCACCTTCGTGGAGTCGAGAAGTGGGTCGTACGCAGGCAGGATGGTGCCGCCCGGAATACCGAACACCACCTCGACGCCGACCGCCTCGAGTGACCTGACCAGCGACTGCGCCCCGGTCACCCTGACGGGTGTCCCTGCGGGCGGCGCCGGCTTCGGCCGTGCTCCTGATTGACTCGACGACGCCGGGGCCGTTGGCCCGGCGTTCGTTTCCGATCGCGAGGTCGCGCTTGTCATCGGTTCTGCCTCGTGGGTTCTCGGTGCTGGTGGGCTCTTCTATTGTTCCGGGCACTAAAAAACCCTCGCCGACCATATGGCCGTACGAGGGTCGCGCGTCGACGCAGAATTGCTTCCTAAGCGTCGACGCGCTTGGGAAGTACGAGACCGATCTGCGGTGTCACGCCGAGGACGTTAATCGCTGCGTGTCAACAGTGTCAACTCTGCGGGATGGTGATTCCGAATACTGGACACTCCTACAGTTGGCCTCCCCCGCTTTCCGCGCGCGAGGCCGTTGGGTGCACCATCGAGGGGTGGCAGACGAACCGCGTGAGCAGCAGACACCGCAGGCCGAGGGCAGGCGCGCGGTCTTCCGGGTGCCGCCGACGGCACTGCTCACCATCCCGATCCTGTTGTTCTGTGTGACCCCGGCCGCGTTCGCGGCCCCGGGCCTGCAGGCGCTGTACATCCTGCCGATCGCCGTCATCGTGCTGGTCGCCGGCTACCGCACCACCGCGACCCGGCAGGGGCTCGCCGTCCGGTCTCTCTTCCAGACGCGCGAGCTGGCCTGGAGCGACCTCAAGGGCCTCGCCATCACGCCGAAGTCGAAGGTGCAGGCGGTGCTGAACGACGGCACCAAGGTCGCGCTGCCGAGCGTGCGGACCCGCCACATCCCGGTGCTGTCCCTCGTCAGCGAGGGCGCGATCGCCGACCCGTCCGGAGTGCTGGACCAGCCGGAGAAACCGGAGAAAGAGGAGCCCGCGACCGAGGCCGGGGAGAAGGCCGGGGAGACGGTCGAGGAGGCCCCTGCTCCGGCCGAGAAGCAGTAGTTCGCCGCCACCACGTGGGACGGTGATCGGCCGGGCGTAACCTGAGCGTCATGCCTGCTCTGCGTTCCCGTACCACGACTCATGGCCGCAACGCCGCGGGGGCCCGCTCCCTCTGGCGGGCGACCGGCATGACCGACAGCGACTTCGGCAAGCCGATCGTCGCGATCGCCAACTCCTACACCCAGTTCGTGCCGGGGCACGTGCACCTGAAGGACCTCGGCGACATCGTGGCCGAGGCCGTGAAGGAGGCCGGCGGCGTCGCGCGCGAGTTCCACACCATCGCGGTCGACGACGGCATCGCGATGGGCCACAGCGGCATGCTCTACTCACTGCCCTCGCGTGAGATCATCGCCGACTCGGTCGAGTACATGGTCAACGCGCACCAGGCCGACGCGCTCGTGTGCATCTCCAACTGCGACAAGATCACGCCGGGGATGCTCAACGCCGCGATGCGGCTCAACATCCCCACCGTGTTCGTGTCGGGCGGTCCGATGGAGGCCGGCAAGGCGGTGGTGCTCGACGGCGTCGCGCACCCGTCGAGCGACCTGATCACCGCGATCTCGGCCTCGGCCAACGCGTCCGTCGACGAGGAGGGCCTGGCCGCCGTCGAACGGTCCGCGTGCCCGACCTGCGGGTCGTGCTCCGGCATGTTCACGGCGAACTCCATGAACTGCCTGACCGAGGCGCTCGGTCTCTCGCTGCCCGGCAACGGCTCGACGCTGGCCACGCACGCGGCGCGGCGCGAGCTGTTCTCCAACGCGGGCCGCACCGTGGTGGAGATCGCGAAGCGCTGGTACGGCGAGGACGACGAGAGCGTGCTGCCGCGCTCGATCGCGAACCGCAAGGCGTTCGAGAACGCCATGGCGCTGGACATGGCGATGGGCGGCTCCACCAACACGGTGCTGCACATCCTCGCCGCCGCGCAGGAGGGCGAGATCGACTTCACGATCGCCGACATCGACGCGATCGGCAGGCGGGTGCCGTGCCTGGCCAAGGTGGCGCCGAACTCCGACTACCACATGGAGGACGTGCACAGGGCAGGCGGAATCCCGGCCATCCTCGGCGAGCTGTACCGCGCGGGGCTGCTGAACACCGACGTGCACGCCGTGCACTCGCCCTCGCTGAAGCAGTGGCTGTCCACGTGGGACATCCGGTCGGAGTCGCCCTCGGCCGAGGCCGTCGAGCTGTTCCACGCCGCTCCGGGCGGAGTGCGCACCACGGAGGCGTTCTCGACGTCGAACCGGTGGTCCTCGTTGGACACCGACGCGGAGCAGGGCTGCGTGCGCGACATCGCCCACGCCTACACGGTCGACGGCGGGCTCGCCGTGCTGCGCGGCAACCTCGCCGAGAACGGCGCGGTGATCAAGTCAGCGGGCATCGACGAGGAGCTGTGGCGCTTCGAGGGTCCCGCGCGCGTGGTGGAGAGCCAGGAGGAGGCCGTGTCGGCCATCCTCGGCAAGCACGTTCTGCCCGGCGACGTGCTCGTGGTGCGCTACGAGGGGCCCGCTGGCGGACCCGGCATGCAGGAGATGCTGCACCCGACGGCGTTCCTCAAGGGCGCGGGCCTCGGCAAGGTGTGCGCGCTGATCACGGACGGCCGGTTCTCGGGCGGATCCTCCGGCATCTCGGTGGGGCACATCTCGCCGGAGGCCGCGGCGGGCGGTGTGATCGGGCTCGTCCAGGACGGTGACCGGATCCTGATCGACGTCCACGAGCGGAAACTGGAACTGCTGGTGGACGAGGCGGTGCTCGCCGAGCGCAGGGCGAAGATGGAGGCCAGCGAGCGGCCGTGGCAGCCCGTGGAGCGGCAGCGCCCGGTCACCGCGGCGCTGCGCGCCTACGCCCGCATGGCCACCTCTGCCGACACCGGCGCCGTCCGCGACCCGAACAAGTAACGCACCGTAACGCCCCAGACAGGAGCAAGGGAGCTTTGCTACCGGAAAACGGTAGTAAAGCTCCCTTGCTCGCTTTCGGGACCGGTGGGGACGGGGCTGAACGGGTTAACGGAAGAGCAGGATCACCACGACGGACGCGGCAGCGGCGAGCAGGAGGCCGAGCAGCGCGTACGGCAGCGGCTTGCGCCGCCACGGGGTGTGCACGTCGATCGCCGCCCTGCCGGAGCCGGTGAAGAGCAGCGCGAACGCCGTACCGGCCAGCAGCAGCTCGTACTCGAAACCGCTGCCGTCATCGGTGAAGAATCGGCCGCCCGCGACGTACTTGGCATAGATGATGTTCGCGGTGACGCCGAGGATCGCCGCGGCGCCGAGCGGCGTGAACAGGCCCAGCACCAGCAGGGCACCACCGCCGACCTCGGCGATCGCCGTGAGCCACGACAGCAGCGTCGTCTGGCTCGTGTACCCGAAGTTCGACAGCGCGTCCGCGAACCCCCCGATTCCCGGACCGTCGAACAGGCCGAACTTCTGCAGGCCGTGGGCGATCATCGTGCCGCCGAGCAACAGGCGCAGGATGAGCAGGCCGAAGTCCAGCCCGCCGTGCCAGCGGTTGCGGTCCTCGCTCGCGTCGTCGGTGTCGTCGATCTCCGGCGCCAGGCTCGTGGTCTGCCCGTACCCGCCGTCAGCGGAGAACCCGCTGTTGTCGTACTGGCCGGCGCTGATCCGCGTCGTCGGGGGGTCGAGCTCGTCGTCCTGAGTACTCATGCGCGGGCAGAGTAGAGCATCGTCGCCGATTCCGCGTGAAGCGTTCGCGAATTTCACGGAACAACCCGCCAAGTGGCCACTTCCTCGTGCCCGAGGAACGACACGGCGCTACGTTGCGTCGAAGCGGCGGTTTCAGAATTCGACTGGGGGTGTGACATGTCCGGTGGCGGGCATCAGGTGGAGACCGGCGAGTTGCGGGGGTACGCGGGCCTGCTGGACCGGCAGGCCCGGCACTTCACGGCGATCGAGCAGCACGCCAGGGACAAGGGCGGCGACACCAGCGGCTACACGGGCCTGCTGGCACTGCTCGCGCCGGTCGTCACCGGAGTCGTGAGCCTGTACGCGGAGACCCTGCGGTTCGCCAACGAAAAGCTCACCGAGGTGCGGGAGAACCTGGAGACCGCGGCCGACCAGTACGACGCGCGGGATGCCGACAACCGCTCCGAGATGGACCGGCTCGGCGGCAACCTCGACGCGGTCTCCCAGCCGACGGTCGGGGGTGCGTGATGCCCGGCTACGCGGACGTGGAGGACCCCGGCGCGCTGCTCGCGCAGGATCCCGGCCTGGAGGGCGGATCCAGCATCGAGGACGCCATCGCCGACGCCGGGTTCCAGGTGCAGGCGGTCAACTGGGTGTGGGAGAAGGTGGTCGGCGAGGACCTGGTCTCGTCGATCATCACGCCGATCACCGGCGACTTCGAGCAGATCGCGAAGGGCGCGGCACAGTGGAACAACGTGCGCGACGCGCTGCAGGCTGTGCGCAACAACCTCAACGGCGGTCTGGAGGAGCTTCGGCCCTCGTGGTCCGGTGAGGCGGCGGACGCCTTCTACGACCTGATCGGCACCACGTGGACGCTGGGCATCGAGGCGGACGCGCAGGCGGCGAAGCTGATCGGAATCGCGCTGTCGAAGGTCGCGGACGGCTCGAAGCGGGCGTGCGACCAGATCCTGTCGCTGATCGAGAAGCTGGTGAACAAGCTCATCGAGGCGGCGGCGATGCTGCCCATCCCGGTGGTGGGCTGGGGCCGCGCGGTCAAGCTCGTCTACGACGGGATCCAGCTCTACAACGCGATCATGAACCTCATCCAGGGGATCCAGCAGATCATCGAGGGCGCCCAGCAGGTGATCCAGGGCATCATCGGTGTCGGCACGGCGCTGTCGAAGCTGGGCAGCGCCAACAGCGTGAACGACCTGCTGAACGTCGCCAACGAGGCCGGTCAGGGCATCGCCGACGTCCGGGAGGGCGCGTCGTCCGTGCGGGACGGCGCCACGCAGGCGTCGAGCGCGGTCTCCGACGCGCGCACGTCGGCCTCGAGCGCGGCGGACAACGCCCGCGGCCTCGCCGACGAACGCGCGAGTGCCCGCACGGACTCCAGCGCCACCTCCGGCACGGACACCAGCGGAACCACGGGCACCACGAACGGCACGGACAGCGGTACCGGCAACCGTCCGCCCGCGGACGGTCAGAGCGATTCGCGCCCGTCCGACCCCGAGCAGACGAGGACGCCCGAGGACTTCCGGGTGTGCGAGAACGACCCGGTCGACATCGCCAGCGGTGAGGTCGTGCTCGGTCAGACCGACGTCCAGCTGCCCGGCGTGCTACCGCTGATCCTCAAGCGCACCCACATCTCGTCCTACCGGGCCGGCCGGACTTTCGGCCCGAACTGGGCGTCCACGCTCGACCAGCGCCTCGAGTTCGACCGGGACGGCGTGGTGTTCGTCGCCGAGGACGGCATGATCCTCACGTACCCGCGACCCGCCGTCGGCGAACGGGTGCTGCCGCACACCGGTCCACAGTGGCCGCTCGAAGCGACCGGGAACGGCTTCACGGTCACGCCGCGCGGTCCGGGTCGCGTCCTGCACTTCGCCACGGCACGCTCGGCCACGCTGGCGCTCACCGCCGTGGTCGACCGCAACGGGAACCGCATCGAGATCGTCCGTGACGACACCGGCGGCGTCACGGACATCCGGCACAGCGGCGGCTACCACATCGCGGTGACGACGGAGTCCGGACGAGCCACCGAGTTGCGGTTGCGCGCCCCGAACACCGCCGACGTCCCCCTGATGCGATACGGCTACGACGAGCAGGGCCTGCTGACGGACGTGGTGAACTCGTCCGGCAGGCCGTTGCGCTTCGCCTACGACGGCGAAGGGCGACTGACACAGTGGACGGACCGCAACGGCGAGTGGTACCGCTACCTCTACGACTCCGAAGGCCGGTGCATCGCCAACCAGGGCTCCGGAGGTTTCCTCAACGGCACCTTCGCCTACGACCGCGGCAGCCGGACCACGAGGTTCACCGACGCACTCGGGCACACGACCACGTACCGGCTGAACGAGCGGAACAACGTGACAGCCCGGACGAACCCGCTCGGCCACACCACCACGTCCGAATGGGACGACCACGATCGGCTGCTGTCCCGCACGGACCCGCTCGGCCGCACGACCACCTACTCCTACGACGCCGACGGCAACCTGACCACGATCACGAGGGCCGACGGCTCCCAGGCGCACGCCGAGTACAACGAGCTCGGCCAGCCGACGACGGTCGTCGATCCGGACGGCGCCACGTGGCGCAACGAGTACGACGAGCGGGGCAACCTCGTCGCTGTCACAGGACCGGACGGAGCGACGAGGCAGCACACGTACAACGAACAGGGCCATCTGATCAGGACCGTCGACGAGGCGGGTGGCACGCGGACCGTCCGGACGAACGCCGCCGGGCTCCCCCTCGTCGTCACGGACCCGATGGGCGCCGCGCTCCAGCACATCCGCGATCAGTTCGGGAGGATCGCCGAAACGATCGACCCTGTGGGCGGCCGCAACCGCTTCAACTGGAGCATCGAGGGCAAGGTGCTCGCCCGCACCGACGCGGGCGGGGCGATCGAGAGCTGGCGCTACGACGGCGAGGGCAACAACGTCGAGTACGTCGACGCGCTCGGGCAGGCGACGCGGTTCCAGACCACGCATTTCGACCTGCCGAAGCGCCAGACCCTGCCCGACGGTTCCTGGGTGGAGTTCGGCTACGACGCCAACCTGCGGACCACGAGCGTCACGACCTCCAGCGGACTCGTCTGGCGCTACGAGTACGACGGCGCGGGCAACCTGGTCGAGGAGACCGACTTCGACGGCAGGACGCTCTCCTACGAGTACGACGCCGCGAACCAGCTGACCTCCCGCACCAACGGCGCTGGCGAGGTGACCCGCTTCACCTACGACGTGCTCGGCAACGTCCAGCGGCGTGACGCCGAGGGGTCGGTGTCCCGCTTCGAGTTCGACCCGGCCGGACGCCTGGTCCGGGCAGCGAACGACGACGCCGACGTCGTCATCGAACGTGACCCGGCGGGCCGGGTGGTGGCCGAGACCGTGAACGGCAGGACCATCAGCTACGGCTACGACGCGGCGGGCAGGCGGACCATGCGCCGCACCCCCACCGGCAGTGTGGCAACGTGGCGCTACGACGCGAACCACCGGCCCGTCGAACTCCGCACCGCGGGGCGCACCATCACGTTCGGCTACGACCCCGCGGGGCGGGAGACCGAGCGCATCGTCGACGACACGACGGTGCTCGCCCAGTCGTGGGAGCCCGGTTACCGGCTTGCGGCGCAGACCATCTCGGCGGTCGCCCCGGCGCCGGCGCCCGCCGGGGGCCGAGCCGCACGGGTCATCCAGGAGCGGAAGTTCCACTACCGCGCCGACGGTCAGGTCACCGCCGTCGACGACCGGCTCACGGGCACGCGCCGCTTCGACTTCGATCCCGTCGGCCGCATCACCGGTGTCGCCGCGGCAAGGTGGCGTGAGCGCTACGCCTACGACGCGCTCGGCAACATCGTGGACGCCGCGTTGCCGGGTGCCGACACCTCCGGTCCCCGTCGTCACACCGGCACCCTGGTTCAGGAGGCAGGCAACGTCAGCTACCGCTACGACGCACAGGGCCGCCTGGTCAGCCAGCAGAAGAAACGGCTCTCGCGCAAACCCGGCACCTGGCGTTACTCCTGGAACGCCGAGGATCGGCTCGTGGGCGTGGTGACCCCGGACGGCACGCGCTGGCGCTACCGGTACGACCCGCTCGGGCGCCGCGTCGCCAAGGAGCGACTCGACGCCGACGGCGCGGTCGCCGAACGGATCGACTTCACGTGGGACGGCACCGTGCTCGCGGAACAGACCGGCTCCGACGGCTCGGCGACCGCCTGGGACTGGGCTCCGGGCTCCTTCCGGCCACTCACCCAGATCGCCAGATCGCGCGCGAGCGCCGCGGCCCAGGAATGGATCGACGAGCGCTTCTACTCGATCGTCACCGACATCGCGGGCACGCCGACCGAGCTCGTCGGCTCCGACGGAGCGCTGGCATGGCACTCGGCCGGTTCGGTCTGGGGAGACGCGCTCACCCGCGTCGCGGGCAGTGCCGAGACGCCCTTGCGGTTCCCCGGCCAGTACCACGACCCCGAAAGCGGGCTGAACTACAACTTCCAGCGTCACTACGACCCCGAGACGGGCCGCTACGTCAGCAACGACCCGCTGGGGCTGGCGCCCGCGATCAACCCGAGCGGGTACGTCCGAAACCCCACGGTCTGGCTCGATCCGTGGGGGCTCGCGGCCTGCAACACCTACCACAACACTCGCCAGGAGGCCCTGGACGCCGCCTACGACCGGGCGGGCATCCCGCGCGGCACCGAGCCCGACGCCGTCTGGGAGGTCGGCAACGACCACAACCGCTACGGCGAGCAGAACTACCGGCACTCCGAGGACCTCGGCACCCACGGCCGGTACATGCAGTTCGAAACCGAGAACGGATCGCGGGTCATCGCCGAGCACACCAGCGACCCGAACGCACCCGGACCGCATTTCCACGCCGGGCAACCCAAGATCGACCCGACCCGGGAGGCCGTGGACTTCGGTTGGAGCGACCAGCCGAACAGCCAGATCGAGCGATACAGCCAGATCGGTGGAAGTCACCACATCTTCTACGGTGTGGCTCCGCCATCCTGATCAACGGCGATGATGGAGAGTCGAATGGACCAACGCGAACGCACCGAGATACTCGAGGCAGCGGGCTTCACGGTGCTCGGCGAAGCAGCGGACGTGCACGGCACGACGCCCGAGGCGGCCACGCGATCGGTCGCCAACCTGGCCGTCCGGCCACAGATCCGCGTCGACGCGGAGGCGGACGACAGCGTGGGCAGAACGGAGCAGGCCTGGCGCGACAACGCCGAGGCCGTCGGCCTGCTCGCCGAGGACGGGTCGTGCTACGTGTGCATCACGGGACCGGGGGCCTTCGAGCTGCCGTGGGCACTGGTCCGACCTCCCTCGCGGCCGGGATTCCTTTCCGGGCTGCTGGAGCGCGCGGGCTCGATCGACGTCGTGAGCATCGCGGCGAGCGGCTCCCCCGTGGTGGGGCTCTTCGAGGAAGAGGACGAGAACTGGATCATCAACGTGGAGCTCCCGCGTTGACCACGAGAGGCACATCGCGATGACCAACCCCGACTGGTGGCAGACGCCCCAGATCCGCGAGGCCATGGCCAAGCTGGAGGAGGCCGAGGTGGGTCTCGACCAGACCATCGCCGACGCCAAACAGCTGGAGCGGCAGGTCCCCCAGACAGGACTGTCGCAACAGGACATCGAGCAGATCGAGGAGCACGCCCGCGGCAAGAACGCGCCGAGGGAGCTGCGCGAGCTGCAGGAGCGCATCGACCGCGGTGACCTGTCCTGGAACGACATCGCGGCTGGGCGCTTCCTCGACGACCCGCAGGTGCGCAGCGCACTGGAGGGCGGCGTCGAGGGCATGCGCCAGGCGTACACGATGATCCAGGAGGGCCACGAGCTCGACGACATCATCGAGCCGGGCGGCCCGCCGATCGCCACCGACACCCCGCCGCGAGAGCCTCGCCCGTCGCGGCCTGGTGGCGATCCGGAGGACGACGACTACTTCGGCGGATCGATCATGAAGCGCGACTGACCCGACGAACCTCGCCGCCGACCGCAGTGAAGGCCACCTTCACTGCGGCCGGGTCGAACGCAGCGGCGCGGCGCGCCTCCGTTTGGGTGGTGGCGGGAGACGGGTGGGCGCAGGCATGGTGGCCTTCA
>NZ_QEQT01000004.1:0-713 GCF_003311655.1 Prauserella sp. PE36
CCGGGGCGAGCCGTTCGGCCAGCCAGCCGGGCAGCGCGGCCACCGCGCCGTCGTGCACGTAGCGATACGGGCCGCGCGGGGTGGTTGAGCCGGGGGCCACGACGTAGCCGCCCCACGCGCGGGTGTCGACCTTCCACCCGAGTCCCCTGCCGGTGTCGCCGCTGGTGTTGCGCAACTCAGTGCCCTCGGGGGCGGTGTAGTACAGGTGCAGCCCACCGGAAGGGGTGGCCACGGTGAGGGTGTCGCCGGGCAACTCGGCCCCGGCCCGCTCGGCCACGACAGCGAGCACATCCTCGCCACAGCGGGCGCCCTCGGCCGCCCACCGCTCCGGCACCGGGCCGTCGTCGGGCTTGGCGGTGTCGAGGTCGAGCACGCACAGCCCGGACGGGCCGGTCGCGATGCCGATGTTGAACGGGCCCGCCGACCAGGCGGCGCGGATGCGCTCCGGGTCGGTGGTGGCGCGCTGCTCCCACCCCGCATGCCCGGCCTCGCACGGGCCGGTACGGGGGCAGCGGTCGGCGCCGTGCAGGGCCGGGCGCTTGCCGTTCGGGATGAGCGGGAAGACGTGCCAGCCGCGCGCAGCGGCCGCGAGGGCGGAGCGGGTGAACTGGGTGCGGGTGTCCATCGTGAAGCCTCTCGTTGGTCACGCTGTGTGCCGGTTTTTTGGCATGGGGGTGCCGTGGCGGCGTCCTGTGGGGACGCCGCTGGGCGGG
>NZ_QEQT01000005.1:0-266 GCF_003311655.1 Prauserella sp. PE36
ACTCGTTCCGCTATGCCGGACGCCAACACCGGGATGCGATCGTGCGAGGTCTGAAGCCGATCTACACGGCGCCATCGGAGCAGGCGGCCACCGACCGGTTCGACGAGTTCGCGAAGCAGTGGCAGGACAAGTACCCGGCGATCGTGGCGTTGTGGCGCAACGCCTGGGCCGAGTTCGTGCCGTTCCTCGAATACGACGTCGAGATTCGCAAGGTCATCTGCACCACGAACGCGATCGAGTCGATCAACGCCCGCTACCGGCGGGCA
>NZ_QEQT01000006.1:0-610 GCF_003311655.1 Prauserella sp. PE36
CCCCGTGGTCTTCGTGACGTGGCGCGACGCGAACGCGTACGCGGAGTGGGCGGGTAAGGCGCTCCCGACCAGTCAGCAATGGGAGAAGGCTGCGCGCGGGACGCGCGGCACCGTGTATCCGTGGGGAGACCAGCCGACCCCGGCCAAGTGCAACGTCCGAGAGAACGGCGTCGGAGCGACGACACCCGTGGACTGCTATCAGACCGGGATCAGCCCGTACGGCGTGTACGACCTCTGCGGCAACGTCTGGGAGTGGTGTTCGAGTGAGTCGAAGCACGGCAGGCGGGAACTCAAGGGCGGCTCGTGGACTACGCCGTTTGAGCGCTGCACGCCCTCGACGTTCAACGATGCAGCGGAGACGATGTGCGACGACGACACTGGTTTTCGCTGCGTAGCCCCTCCTGAGACGTTCGAATAGCATTCTCCTGGGGGTTTTGGTGGGCGACGAAATCGACCTCTCAGGCGTGAACTGAGCGCCAGCAACGCCCGCAGAACGGCGCCCTGAGCTGGCCGTAGGCGTACAGCCACGGGGGAGGCAGTGTGTTCGCACGGGCGCAACCCGTGGAGGCCAGCTCAGCCGCGCGTCTATCGATGGGTCCGCCGCGACGGG
>NZ_QEQT01000007.1:0-484 GCF_003311655.1 Prauserella sp. PE36
CAGCGCATCGCGTACGCCGCCGAGCGGTCCACCTTCGACGGGTCCTTGCCCGAGAACGCGCCACCACCGTGCCGCGCCATCCCGCCGTAGGTGTCCACGATGATCTTCCGACCGGTCAGGCCCGCGTCACCCATCGGACCGCCGACCACGAACCGGCCCGTGGGGTTCACCAGCAGCCGCAGGTCGGAGGAGTCGAGCTCCACCCCGGCCAGCACGGGCGCCACCACGTGCTCGCGCACGTCGACGCCGAGCATCTTGTCCAGGTCGATGCCGTCGGCGTGCTGGCTCGACACCACCACGGTGTCCAGCTTCACCGCCTGCTCGCCCGCGTACTCGATGGTCACCTGCGTCTTGCCGTCCGGCCGCAGGTAGGGCAGCACGCCCTCCTTGCGCACCGCGGCGAGCCGCTGCGAGAGCCGGTGGGCCAGCGCGATCGGCAGCGGCATCAGCTCCGGCGTGTCCGAGCACGCGTAGCCGAACATCA
>NZ_QEQT01000008.1:0-484 GCF_003311655.1 Prauserella sp. PE36
CAGCGCATCGCGTACGCCGCCGAGCGGTCCACCTTCGACGGGTCCTTGCCCGAGAAGGCGCCACCACCGTGCCGTGCCATCCCGCCGTACGTGTCGACGATGATCTTGCGCCCGGTCAGGCCCGCGTCACCCATCGGACCGCCGAGCACGAACCGGCCCGTCGGGTTGATGAGCACCTTCGGCTCCTCGGCGGCGAGGCCGAGCGAGACGATCTCCGGCTTGAGCACATTCTCCGTCAGATCGACCGCCAGCATCTTGTCCAAATCGATACCTTCGGCGTGCTGGCTGGAGATCACCACGGTGTCGAGCCGCACCGGCTGGTCACCGGCGTACTCGATCGTCACCTGCGTCTTGCCGTCCGGCCGCAGGTACGGGATCGTCCCGTTCTTGCGCACCTCGGTGAGCCTGCGCGACAGGCGGTGGGCCAACGCGATCGGCAGCGGCATCAGCTCCGGCGTGTCCGAGCACGCGTAGCCGAACATCA
>NZ_QEQT01000009.1:0-818 GCF_003311655.1 Prauserella sp. PE36
TATAGTTCCCGAAATAAGAAGAGCTATTTACTAACTTTTTAGAATGGAATGTATCATGAATTATGTGGAAATATAATTCTGAGATTAGTAACTAGGAGCGAAAAACTTTCAATTTTTAAGATATCTGGAAGTCTTATAAAAGCATTTAGTGCTGTAAATTTAGGTAAAAAGCGATTAGGTTTTTTACAAATAAAATTTTTGGATGAAGTTAATATTCAAAAACTAATCTTAAAGAAGTCTTTTTTAAAAAACATTCTTTTCATTAATTATTTATTTATATATATGACCTCTTTAAATATCTAGCTATAAAGTTAATAATGTATAAATGAGTAATAAATAATATCAAAAAAAAGTAGTTTACATAATGATAAGCAAATTATTTATTTAATTAATTAAAAGGAACTCGGCAAATATGAACCTCGACTGTTTAACAAAAACATAGCCTCAGGAATTTATCTTAGGTTATACCTGCCCAATGTATAGAGGATAAACGGCCGCGGTACTTTGACCGTGCTAAGGTAGCGTAATCAGTTGGCTTCTAATTAGGGTCAGGAATGAATGGAGTTACGTGGTTCGACTGTCTCCTAAATATTTATTTGAAATTACTATATAGATGAAAAAGTCTATAGTTTGAAAAAAGACGAGAAGACCCTTAGAGTTTTACTTAGTGTGATTTAAATTAATCATAATGGTTTTGTTGGGGCAACGTAGGAGCAAAATTATTAATCTCCTGAATGAACTAACCGATTATTTTAAATATGGAAAAACTACCTTAGGGATAACAGCATTATGTAAAAAATAAGTTTGTGACCTCGATG
>NZ_QEQT01000010.1:0-9037 GCF_003311655.1 Prauserella sp. PE36
GCCGTCTGGACGTCGCGCAGCAGGGCAGCGGCTGTTCAGCGCGCTCCCATCGCCGGCCCGGCATCCGCACGCGGTGGCAGTTGTCACACGGTCTTCGCGTCCTCCGATCCTGGTCCTTATGAGACCGTTTTGGGAGGTTGTCGCTGTTCGCGAGAAGAGGAGCACCGCGTGCCGGGTCTGGACGAGAAGCTGGGTGAGATCTACGCCGAGGTCGTGCGGCGCAACCCGGGCGAGGCCGAGTTCCACCAGGCCGTGCACGAAGTACTCGACTCCCTCGGACCGGTGGTCGCCAAGCATCCGGAGTACGCGGACAGCGCGGTGATCCGGCGGTTGTGTGAGCCGGAGCGGCAGGTCATCTTCCGTGTGCCGTGGGTCGACGACAACGGCGCCGTGCAGATCAACCGCGGGTTCCGGGTGGAGTTCAACTCCGCGCTCGGCCCGTACAAGGGTGGCCTGCGTTTCCACCCGAGTGTCTACCTGGGCATCGTGAAGTTCCTCGGTTTCGAGCAGATCTTCAAGAACGCGCTCACCGGGCTGCCGATCGGTGGCGGCAAGGGCGGTTCGGACTTCGATCCGAAGGGCCGCTCCGACGGTGAGATCATGCGGTTCTGTCAGGCACTCATGACCGAGCTGTACCGGCACATCGGCGAATACACCGACGTGCCTGCGGGCGACATCGGGGTCGGTGGCCGGGAGATCGGCTACCTGTTCGGCCAGTACAAACGGATCACCAACCGGTACGAGTCCGGCGTACTGACCGGCAAGGGCCTGGCCTGGGGCGGTTCACAGGTGCGTACCGAGGCCACCGGCTACGGCACCGTGTTCTTCGTCGATGAGATCCTCAAGGCCCGCGGCGACTCCTTCGAGGGCAAGCAGGTCGTCGTATCCGGATCGGGCAACGTGGCCATCTACGCCATCGAGAAGGTCCAGCAGCTCGGTGGCACCGTCGTCGCCTGCTCGGACTCCGGGGGGTACGTGGTCGACGAGAAGGGCATCGACCTCGACCTGCTCAAGGAGATCAAGCAGGTGCGCCGCGCACGGATCCACACCTACCCGGAGGAACGCGGCGGCGTCGCCCGGTACGTCGCCGGCCGCCCCGTCTGGGAGGTTCCCTGCGGCATCGCCCTCCCGTGCGCCACGCAGAACGAGCTGAACGGTGCCGACGCCGCCACGCTCGTCGCGAACGGATGCACCATCGTCGCCGAGGGCGCGAACATGCCCTGCACGCCCGAGGCCGTCCGGCTGTTCACCGAGGCGGGCGTGATCTTCGCCCCCGGCAAGGCCGCCAACGCCGGTGGCGTGGCGACCAGCGCACTGGAGATGCAGCAGAACGCCTCCCGCGACACCTGGACCTTCGACCACACCGAACAACGCCTGGCGGACATCATTCACGGCATCCACGACCGCTGCCTCGCCACCGCCGAGGAGTACGGCGCCCCTGGCAACTACGTCACCGGCGCCAACATCGCCGGCTTCACCCAGGTAGCGGACGCGATGCTCGCCCTCGGCATCATCTGAGGGCAGCTGAGGACATCCGAGGGCCAGGCGCATCCTCCCTCGACGCCGGGCGAGAGTCAGGCCGAGTCGGTGCCCGACCCGGCCCGACCATCGTCGATGCCCATCCGCAACCAACGTCCAGCTGATCCAGGCCGTATCTGACGATCCGCTGCCGTGCGGGCGGGGACAGCGTGGTGCCTCGCCAGGCGGAGGAAGGCCCTCGCAGGCGGACCGCCTTCCGCCGACGCCTGCCCCGGGCGCGGGTGTCCCGCACGAACCGAGCGCCGCGCTGGCCCCGCGCAGCCGGCAACGGGATTGTCAGACGCGGCCTAACGGGGCGTGACCTCGGTCAGTCCGGGGTTGCGGTCGGCGATCACGAACGACGCCCGCGTGCGCGCGGGATGCCCGGGCTCGGTGACCTTGTCGAGCACGCGGAAGTCGGCCCTGAACTCGTCGCGGGTGATCTTCGTGCGCACGTAGCCGCGCTGGTTGTTGCGGAACTTGATGTGCGGGTTGAGCTTGAGGTTGTTGTCGTCGTTCGGGTCCGAGTCGGCCCCGTTGCCGCCCGAGGTGATCGACGTGGTCACCAGTTCGGTGCCCACCACCTCGCTGTCCGGGTCGGCGTAGTTCGCCTTGAGCTCGTTCGCCCAGTGGGTGTGCACGTCGCCCGTGAGCACCACCGGGTTGCGCACCCCCGCGTCGAGCCAGCCCTCGGTGATCCGCTCCTGTGAACCCCGGTAGCCGTCCCACGAGTCCATGCTCGTCGCGCCGGACGCGTTGACGCGGCGGGCGAAGAACACCTGCTGGCCCAGCACGTCCCAGCGCGCCCGCGAGCGGCGGAACTGCTCGATCAGCCAGGCCTCCTGCTCGTCGCCCGTCAGCGTGCGGGCCGGGTCGGCGGCGTCCGCGCACACCTTCCAGCCGTCGTCGCACGCCTGGTCGTCGCGGTACTGGCGGGTGTCGAGCATGTGGAAGTTCGCGAGCGCGCCCCAGCGGACCGTCCGGTAGAGCCGCATGTGCGAGCCGCTGGGCTTGCTCCGCCTGCGCAGCGGCATGTTCTCGTAGAGGGCGCGGAACGCGTTGGCGCGGCGCTCGATGAAGTTCGGCTGGGGGATCTCCGGCTTCTCGTAGACGTCGCCTGCCCAGTTGTTGTCCACCTCGTGGTCGTCGGGCACCACGAGCCACGGCGCGACGGCGTGCGCGGCCTGGAGGTCGGCGTCGGTGCGGTACTGCGCGTGCCGCTGCCGGTAGTTGGCGAGCGTCTCGGTCTCCGGGCCGGAGTGGTCCCGCACGTTGCCGGTGGGGGAGACGTAGCTGTCGGCCTTGTACTCGTAGATGTAGTCGCCGAGGTGCAGCACGAGGTCCGGCTCGTCGGCGGCGAGGTGGTGATAGGCAGTGAAGTAGCCGTGCTCGTACTGCGAGCACGACGCGAAGCTCATCGCGAGCCCGGAGCCGACCACGCCGAACGCCGGGGCGGTGCGGGTGCGTCCGGCGGGGGAGAGGTGCCTGCCCGTGCGGAAGCGGTAGAAGTACTCCGTGCCGGGCGCGAGCCCCGCGACCTCCGCGTGTACGGCGTACCCCGCGTCGGCGTCGGTCCGCTCGCGTCCGCGCCGCACGATCCGGCTGAAGCGCTCGTCCCGCGCGATCTCCCACTCGACCTCGACGGTGCCGCGCATGCCGCCCAGGCCGTCCTCGGCCAGCGGGTTCGGGGCGAGCCGGGTCCACAGGACCACGCTGTACGGGTCGGGGTCGCCCGAGGCGACGCCGAGGGTGAACACCTCGCCGGCGCTCGGGTTGCCCGCTCCCTGCGCCGCCGACGCGGTCAGCGGCAGCGCCGTTCCGACCGCGGCGGCCGCGCCGAGCGCGGCACCCGAGGCGAGGACGGTTCGGCGGGACGGCGTGAGCGGGCTGTTCTCACCGGAAAAAGGCACGGGGCACTCCCAACGTGGTGGCCGGACGGTCAGAGCCAGCACAGCCTGCATTCCGGGTATGGCCGGATTTCACCGATCGGGTGATCAACCGGTGAATGTTCGGTGCGCGGCGGTGTGACCCGTTCTGGCCGACCGGGTGCGCCACCACCTGGGACCCTGGTTGCGCGGCTAGCACTCCGCTAGCTAGAGTGCTAATCGCACGGCACCAAACACGCCCCGGCACCCGCGACGGCGGGGGTGGTAGGAGCCGTACCCAACTAGGTACCTGCCAACGCTTTCGACGACCCGTGGAGGTCAACCCGGTGAGCGTGAACATCAAGCCGCTCGAGGACAAGATCGTTGTCCAGACGAGCGAGGCCGAGGAGACGACTGCCTCCGGTCTCGTCATCCCCGACACCGCTAAGGAAAAGCCCCAGGAGGGCAAGGTTCTGGCCGTGGGCCCGGGCCGCGTGGACGACAAGGGCAACCGCATCCCTGTGGATGTCAAGGAAGGCGACGTCGTCATCTACTCCAAGTACGGCGGCACCGAGGTCAAGTACAACGGCGAGGACTACTTGATCCTGTCCGCCCGCGATGTGCTGGCCGTCATCAACTGACGACCCGCGTATGCGATAACGCCCCGGGCCCCGCGCAAGCCGGGGGCCGGGGCGTTTCGCGTGCCTGGAGAGAGGTACATCATCAATGCCTAAGCAGATCAACTTCGACGAGGACGCTCGCCGCGCCCTCGAGCGCGGGGTGGACAAGCTCGCCAACGCGGTGAAGGTGACCCTCGGCCCGCGCGGCAGGCACGTCGTTCTCGACAAGAAGTTCGGCGGCCCCACGATCACGCTGGACGGCGTCACCGTCGCCCGCGAGATCGAGCTCGAGGACCCGTTCGAGAACCTCGGCGCACAGCTCGCCAAGAGCGTCGCCACCAAGACCAACGACGTCGCCGGTGACGGCACCACCACTGCCACCGTGCTGGCGCAGGCGCTGGTGAAGGTCGGCCTGCGCAACGTGGCCGCCGGCGCCAACCCGACCGCGCTCGGCAGGGGCATCGAGGCGGCCGCGGACAAGGTCATCGAGGCCCTCAAGGCCAAGGCGACCCCCGTGAAGGGCCGCGACAACATCGCCCAGGTCGGCACCGTCACCTCCCGGGACGCCAACATCGGCGCCCTGCTCGGTGAGGCCGTCGAGAAGGTCGGCGAGGACGGCGTGATCACCGTGGAGGAGTCCTCCACGCTGGCCACCGAGCTCCAGATCACCGAGGGCGTGCAGTTCGACAAGGGCTACCTCTCGGCGCACTTCGCGACCAACCCGGAGGAGCAGCGGGCGATCCTCGAGGACGCCTTCGTGCTGCTGCACCGGGAGAAGATCTCGGCGCTGGCCGACCTGCTCCCGCTGCTGGAGAAGGTCGCGGAGGCCAAGAAGCCGCTGCTGATCATCGCGGAGGACGTCGAGGGTGAGGCGCTGTCCACCCTCGTGGTGAACTCGCTGCGCAAGACGATCACCGCGGTGGCCGTGAAGGCTCCGTTCTTCGGCGACCGCCGCAAGGCGTTCCTCGACGACCTCGCCGTCGTCACGGGCGCCAAGGTGATCTCCGCCGAGGTGGGCCTGAAGCTGTCCGAGTCCGGTCTCGACGTGCTGGGCAAGGCACGGCGCATCGAGGTCACCAAGGACACCACCACGATCGTCGACGGTGCGGGCACCAAGGACGACGTCCAGGCGCGGATCGCGCAGATCCGCAAGGAGATCGAGACCACCGACTCCGACTGGGACCGCGAGAAGCTGCAGGAGCGGCTCGCGAAGCTCGGCGGCGGTGTCGCGGTGATCAAGGTCGGCGCGGCCACCGAGACCGAGCTGAACGAGCGCAAGCACCGCATCGAGGACGCCGTGGCGTCGACCAAGGCGGCCGTCGAGGAGGGCATCGTGCCCGGCGGTGGCACGGCGCTCGCCCACGTGGCCAAGGAGCTGACCTCCCTGGAGGCCGAGCTCTCCGGCGACGAGGCGATTGGCGTGAAGATCGTGCGGGAGGCGCTGACCGCCCCGCTGTACTGGATCGCCAGCAACGCGGGCCACGAGGGCGCTGTCACCGTGGTCAAGGTCCAGGATCTCGAGTGGGGCCACGGCCTCAACGCGGCCACCGGCGAGCTGACCGACCTGCTCGCGGGCGGCATCGTCGACCCGGTGAAGGTCACCCGCTCCGCGGTGGCCAACGCGGCGTCGATCGCACGCCTGGTGCTCACCACGGAGAGCTCCGTGGTGGACAAGCCGGAACCGGCCGACGACAACGCCGGCCACGGTCACGGCCACGCGCACTAGTCACGCGTAGAACAGAAACAGAACGGGGCGGCACTCCAATCGGAATGCCGCCCCGTTCGTTTTCTTCCCCTGCCTCGGTCAGTTGCCGGTGAGCGCCAGTGAGCGCTTCTGCGATTTGATGATGTTCTCGCGTTCCGATTCGGACAGTCCACCCCAGATGCCGTATGGCTCGTGCACCGCGAGCGCGTGCTCGCGGCACATCCGCAGCACCGGGCAGGAATGGCAAATGGCCTTCGCCCTTGCCTCCCGCCGAGCCCTCGCCGGGCCCCGTTCACCGTCCGGATGGAAGAAGGAACCGCTGTCCATCCCCCTGCATGACCCCTCGAGTTGCCAGTCCCAAACGTCGGCGTTCGGGCCAGGGAGCCTGCGCGTGTCTGCCATCGTGACCGCCTCCGGTATCCGGCCCCACGCGGCCGGATTCTGCAGTTGTACTTGTGCGACTACTCCATTTGGTGCAACCGGGCGTAACGTTAGAAGCGCGCCAATACTTGTTCAAGGGGTTGCGATCTTTTCAGCCGTTAGGTCTCCCCCGAGGGTGTGACAGGTAACACACCGAATAGAAGCCTCCTGTTGCTCTCACTCGGTGGTCCGTGGTTATTTGACCGGGTGGGGTCCGGGTCCGGCTCAGATCGCGCAGCCGGTGACACGCCGGCTGTGCGCGACCCGGTTCCCTCCCCTTCGGCGGAGCCGACGCTGCCAGTCGCCGCGGTCGCGCGCAGGCTCGGCGTCGCCCCGTCCACGCTGCGGACGTGGGACCGCCGGTACGGGCTCGGTCCCAGCAGGCACACCGGCGGCAGGCATCGCCGGTACGGCCCCTCCGATGTCGTCCGCCTCGAACTGATGCAGCGCGCGCTGCTGCGCGGCGCCTCCACCGCCGAGGCCGCCCGCTACGCGCTCGCGCACATGCCCAAGGCCTCGAACGAGCCCTCCCCGCCTGTCACGGAACTGCGCTTGGAGACCACCGACGGCGAGGTCGTGCTCGGCGCCGGCCGGGACTCGACGGACCCGGCGGGCCCGCCCCGCTTCGCGCGCCAGTTGAGCGCGGCGTCACTGGCGATGGACGTGCGGGCCGTGCAGCACCTGCTGGCCGAGGCCATCGGCACCCTCGGCGTGCTCGACGCGTGGGAGGGCGTGATCCGGCCGGTGGTCGCGGCTCTCGGGGCGGGCTGGCGCGACGGGCGCGGCGGCTCCGAGGTGGGCTACCTGCTCACCGAATGCGTGTTCGGCGCGCTGGTCAGGGCGACACCCGTGCTGGCCGAGCCCCGCAACCTGCGCCCCGTCCTGCTCGGCAGCGTTCCCGACGAGCGCGACACACTCCCCCTGTACGTGCTCGCCGCCGCGCTCGCGGAGCGCCGCATCGTCACTCAGCTGTTCGGGGTGCCGCTGCCCGCCGACGTGCTGGCCGTCGCGGTGCGCCGCAGCTCGCCTGCCGCGGTCGTGCTGTGGGCGCAGCGCGGGCCGTCGGCCAATCCGAGGCTGTTCACGCGCATCGCCCGGGGCAGGCAGAGAGGGCGGCTCTTCGCGTGCGGCCCGGCCTGGCACGCGGGCGACCTCCCGCCCAAGGTCGAGCTGCTCGGCGACATCCGCGACGCCGCCGAGCGGGTCGAGTACGTGCTGCTGGGCGACGCGCCGCGAGGATGAGCCGGTGCTGACGAGGGAAAGCGTCCTGCGCCGCGCGGCGTTCGGGGACGCGCCGGACATCCACGACGGCGAGCCTGCCGCCGCGGCGAGTCCGAGGGAACGCTGGCTCGCCGCGGTGGTGCTGGGAGCCAGGGGCGGCTACGCGGCCGCCATGACGCTGCTCGACCCCTTGAGAAGGGGCCGGGACCCGCTGCTCGCCGCGCTGGCCGGGGCCACACTGGCCTCCCACCGCCGTCAACTCGGTGGGCACGCCGCCGCGGTCCCGCTCGACGGCGCCGCGCTGCGGCACGCCGCGCTCGCCGCCGGGCCTGCCGACGAGGACGGGCTCGACCCGGCCGGTGCGCTGGCCGACGCGCTGCTCGGTCTCGCCGCCGACAACCTCGGCCGGGGCAGGCTGACCGCCGCGCGCAGGCTGATCGCGACGGCGACCGCGCACTCCGGCTCCTGGCGGACGCGGGTCCGTCTCGGCTGGGTGAGCGCCGAGGTCGCGCTCGCGGCGGGCGACGCGGCGGAGGCCGTTCCGCACGCGGAGCGGGCCGAGGCGCTGGCGAGGGAACGCGGCGCCGTGCGGCACGAGATCAAGTCGGCGCTCGTCCTCGGCGCCGCGCTCGCCGCCACCGGCGAGCCCGCCGCGCGGAGACGGGCGACCGAGCTGGTCGGCGGCGCGCTGGAGGCAACGGGCAAGTACCGGCTCGGCTCGCTGGCGTGGCCCGCGGGGTTGCTGGCTGCGGAACTCGACCCCGAGCGGGCTGACTGGAACAGATCAAGAGTTACTCGCGAGTTATACGCTCTGTTACCGGCCTCGGACCCGGAGGGCCGGCGCCTCGCGCTCTCCTCTCCGTGGGTCCCGATCTAGCCTGTTACCTGGGTCACAAGGCCTATACCGACATCTGGGCGAGGCATTTTTCAAAAAAAGCCACCAGATCGTGTCAAGGTGGGACCTAAAGCGTCCGATAGGGGAAGTGGAATGTCACCCGGCTGCAGGAAGGAAACCCCGTGACGACGGTCTTGATCTGCGACGACCGACGCAGTGTCCGCGAAGGCCTCACCCGCGTGATGTCTGCCGTCCCCGGCGTCAGTCGCATCGACTGTGTAGCGCACGGTGACGAGTTGCTCGCCCGCTACTCGCGGCAGCCGGTGGACGTCGTGCTCGTCGGCACGCAGCGCGCGGTGCCGACGGGAGTCGAGGCGACCCGCAGGCTGGTCTCCGCCAACCCGCAGGCCAACGTGATCGTGTTCGGCGCCCCGGACGACGCCGGCAGCATCGCCGCCGCGATCGCGGGCGGGGCGCGGGGCTACCTGCGCTGGGACGCCTCGCGTCCCGAGCTCGTCGCCGCGCTGGCCCACACCCTCGCGAGCACCTCGGTGCCCGCTCCGCGCCAGCCCTCCGACCCGGGTGTCCAGCTCACCGAGCGGGAGCTCCAGGTGCTGCGGGGCATGAGCCAGGGCAAGAGCAACGGGCAGATCGGCCGCGAGCTGTACCTGTCCGAGGACACCGTGAAGACCCACGCCCGCCGGCTTTTCCGCAAGCTCGGCGTGCGTGACCGCGCCCAGGCCGTCGCGCACGGCTTCCGGCGCGGCCTCGTGTCCTGAGTCTCTGCTCCAGCGGGTCCCTCAGCCGGTAGTTGAAAAAAGACAGTCGCGGCGCGCCACGTGGCATGTACCCA
>NZ_QEQT01000011.1:0-200 GCF_003311655.1 Prauserella sp. PE36
GGCGATGGAGCGGACCTGAGCGGTCAGGTTGCCCGCCATGAAGTTCACCGACGTCGTCAGATCCCGCCACGTCCCAGCCACGCCGTGCACCTCGGCCTGCCCGCCGAGAGCACCCTCGCTGCCGACCTCGCGCGCCACGCGCGTCACCTCGTCGGCGAACGACGACAGCTGATCCACCATCGTGTTGATCGTGTTCTTCA
>NZ_QEQT01000012.1:0-209 GCF_003311655.1 Prauserella sp. PE36
CGGCGGTGCCGACGCTCCCGGGCCTGCTCGGAGCGCATCTCCCACTCCTTCAACGCCTCCCAGTCACCCCGGCTCTCGGCCATGCGCTGCATCCGCTCATAACGCGAGTTGGTCTTGGCCTCCCACACCCGCTTGCCCAGCACCAGCCCACCGCCGAGCACGTAGGAGCCGTGCCGCATCAACGCCTTCCCGACCGTCTTGGTGTGCTC
>NZ_QEQT01000013.1:0-221 GCF_003311655.1 Prauserella sp. PE36
AGGTCATCTGCACCACGAACGCGATCGAGTCGATCAACGCCCGCTACCGGCGGGCATCAAGGCCCGCGGTCATTTCCCCTCCGACGCCGCGGCGCTGAAGTGCCTGTACCTCGTCACCCGATCTCTAGACCCCACCGGCCGTGGCAAGGCACGATGGACGATGCGCTGGAAAGCGCCGTTAAACGCGTTCGCGATCACCTTCCCCGGACGCCTCGACCCGA
>NZ_QEQT01000014.1:0-335 GCF_003311655.1 Prauserella sp. PE36
GCCGCCGCCCCCGGCGCCGGTCACCCCCATCCGGCCGTCCACCGGGCGTCGGTCGCGGTATCTGGAGGCCGCGTTGCGGGAGGAATGCCGCCGGGTCGCCGAGGCCCGCAGCAACCGCAACGCCACCCTCTACGGCGCCGCCGTCGCGCTCGGCCAACTCGTCGCCGGGGGCGCCCTGCCCGAGGACGAGGTGCGCGCGGCGCTGCGCGCCGCGTGCGGGCGGCACCTCGGCTCCCGGCAGTTCACCGCACGCGAGGCCGACAAGACCATCACCTCCGGCCTGCGGGCCGGGGC
Organism: Prauserella sp. PE36; assembly: GCF_003311655.1. Lineage (NCBI taxonomy): Bacteria > Bacillati > Actinomycetota > Actinomycetes > Pseudonocardiales > Pseudonocardiaceae > Prauserella > Prauserella sp. PE36. Next base: position 295 of record NZ_QEQT01000014.1, read on the forward strand.
CAACCGGCCGCGCCGCGTCGCCTGACCCGCCTTCCTGGAGG
>NZ_QEQT01000015.1:0-23683 GCF_003311655.1 Prauserella sp. PE36
GGCGTTGACGAGGTACTCGCTCGTCACCCCGAACCGTCCACTCGCGACCTGCTTGATCGCGCTCCGGCGCTCGGGATCGTAGAGCCGCTCCGGGTCCTCGCCGCCCTCACCGGTGTTGGACCGGCCGCCGATGCGGTTCATCGCGATCGCGAGCGTCTGGTGCGCCTCTGCCGAAATGGAGCCGTACGACATGGCGCCGGTGTTGAACCGCTTGCAGATCGACTCCACCGACTCGACCTCGTCGATCGGCACCGGCTGCCGGTTCTCGTTGCGGAAGGCGAACATCCCGCGCAGCACGCCGCCCTCGCGGTTGAGCCGGTTCACCTCGTCGGCGTAGGCGCGGTACGCCTCGTCCCTGCGCGTCTTGCTCGCGTGCTGGAGCAGGAACACGGTCTCGGGCGTGAACAGGTGCAGCTCGCCCTCGCGGCGGTAGGCGTACTCGCCGCCGGTCTCCAGGCCGCGGTGCACGCGCTCGGTCGGGTTGTCCGGGTAGGCGCGCCGGTGCCGCACGGCGACCTCCTCGGCGAGCACGTCGAGCCCAACGCCGCCGAGTTTGGAGATCGTGCCGGTGAAGTACTCGTCGAGCACCTCCTGCGACAGGCCCAGCGACTCGAACACCTGCGCGGCCGTGTAGGCGCCGACCGTCGAGATGCCCATCTTCGACATGATCTTGAGGACGCCCTTGACGAGGGCCTGCACGTAGTTGCGGACCGCCTTCGCCGGCTCGATGCCGGTGATCGCGCCCTGCCCGATCATGTCCTCGATCGTCTCGAAGGCGAGATAGGGGTTGACCGCCGCGGCGCCGTAGCCGAGCAGCAGCGCGACGTGGTGCACCTCGCGGGCGTCGCCCGTCTCGACGACGAGCGCGACGCGCAGCCGCTCCTTGGTGCGCACCAGGTGGTGGTGCACCGCGGAGACCAGCAGCAGCGACGGGATGGGCGCCATGCGGTGGTCGGCGTCGCGGTCGGAGAGCACGAGGGTGCGCGCGCCGGCGGCGATCGCCTCTGACGCCTCGCGGCGCACTCGCTCGATCGCCTCGGCGAGCGCCGGGCCTCCGCCGTCCACTTCGTACAGTCCGGAGAGGACGGTACAGGCGAAGCCTGGCAGGTCCCCGTCGTCGTTGACGTGGATCAGCTTGGCGAGCTCGTCGTTGTCGATCACCGGGGAAGCCAGCTGGATGTGCCTGCACGAGGCGGGTCCCGGCTCCAGCAGGTTCTGCTCGGGCCCCATGATCCGGCTCATCGAGGTGACCAGTTCCTCGCGGATCGCGTCCAGCGGCGGGTTGGTCACCTGCGCGAAGCCCTGCTTGAAGTAGTCGTACAGCGAGCGGGACCGCTTGGACAGCACCGCGGGCGGGGTGTCCGTGCCCATCGAGCCCAACGGCTCGGTGCCCTTTTCGGCCATCGGGCCGAGCAGGATCTTCAGCTCCTCCTCGGTGTAGCCGAACGCCAGCTGGCGGCGCAGCACCGAGGCGTGCGTCTGCGTGATGTGGTCGCGGTCGGGCAACTCGGACAACGTCAGCAGGCCCGCGTGCAACCACTCCTCGTAGGGCGCCTCGGCGGCGAGCCCTGCCTTGATCTCGTCGTCGTTGACGATGCGGCCCGCCTCGGTGTCCACGAGGAACATACGGCCCGGCTTGAGCCTGCCCTTGGCGATGACGTCCTTCGGCGGGACGTCGAGCACACCGGCCTCACTGGCCAGCACCACGCGGTCGTCGGCGGTCTGCCACCAACGCGCGGGCCGCAGGCCGTTGCGGTCGAGCACCGCGCCGACGAGCGTGCCGTCGGTGAACGTCACACACGCCGGGCCGTCCCACGGCTCCATCAGGCTCGCGTGGAACTGGTAGAACGCGCGGCGCTGCTCGTCCATGGTGGCGTGGTTCTCCCACGCCTCCGGGATCATCATCAGCACGGCGTGCGGCAGGCTGCGCCCGCCGAGGTGCAGCAGCTCGAGCACCTCGTCGAAGGACGCCGAGTCCGACGCCTCCGGCGAGCACACCGGATACAGCCGCGTCAGGTCACCGGGCAGCAGGTCCGACTCCAGCAGCGCCTCGCGGGCGCGCATGCGGTTGCGGTTGCCGCGGATGGTGTTGATCTCGCCGTTGTGTGCCACGAACCGGAAAGGGTGAGCCAGTGGCCAGGAAGGGAACGTGTTGGTGGAGAACCGGCTGTGCACCAGCGCGATGGCGCTGACCAGCCGCTCGTCCCGGAGGTCGGCGAAGAACGCCGGCAACTGCGCGGGGGTGAGCATGCCCTTGTAGACCATCGTCCGTGAGGACAGCGAAGGGAAGTACACGCCGCAGCCGGACGCCTCGCTCTCGTGCTCGGCCCGCTTGCGCAGGCAGAACGCGAGCCGGTCGAGCTCGATGCCGCTGGGCAGCTCGCCGTCGGCGTCGGCCTTGCCCGTGACGCACAGCATCGCGAAGTGCGGCATCACGGAGCGCGCCGTGGGGCCGATGCCGGCGGCATCGGCGTCGGCCGGCACGTCCCGCCAGCCGAGCACGGTGAGGTTCTCCTCGTCGGCGATCCGCTCGACGAGCTCGACGGCCTTGCGGCGCTGCTCGGCGTCGGCGGGCAGGAAGGCGATGCCGGCGGCGTAGTGGTGCTGGCCGAAGGCGTCGGGCCTCGGCAGCTCGAACTCCGCCTCCGCCCGCAGCAGGTCGTCGGGCAGCTGCACCAGGATGCCCGCGCCGTCGCCACTGGTGGGCTCGGCGCCGGCGGCGCCACGGTGGTCCAGGTTCGTGAGTGCGTTGAGACCGTCGGTGACGATGCTGTGGGAGCGGACACCACGGACGTGCGCGACCATGGCTACACCGCAGGAATCCTGTTCCGTCGCAGGGTCGTAGAGGCCCTGTGGAGACGGAATCGCGGAGAAGATCAAGGGGACCTCCTGCGTCGTCTTCGTGCTCGATAAGTGCTGGGCACGGGACGACAATGGCCCGCTTATTAGCGCGACCTTAACATCTGGGAAACGTCAGGGCACCGGTTCGGAGTGGCCATTTCAGCTGTCGACTGTAACGATCTGGCAGCTCTGAACGACATCGTTCTTGATGGGCACTGAGCTCTTGGCTCGCCCACCGATTCTACCCGACGCCCGGGTTCCCGGAGTTCACCTCGGTTTCGCCTGGTAGCGTCCTCCTTCGACGCGAGCGGCAGCGAAGTCCGGTGCGAATCCGGCGCTGTGCCGCAACTGTGATGCCCAGCCGTACCGGACCGAGCACGAACCGTGACGGCGGGGTCGAGTCAGGTCGCCTGCACTCGCGCCGACGCCATCCACCTCCGGTCCAGGGGTCGCGGCGTCCAGGACCGCTCGCCGGCCGGGCGCGGCCAGGGCCGGCCGAACAGTCGAGGTCCTCATGTCCCGTGTACCCCGTCACCGCCGCAGGCCGTTCGCCATGCTCGGCGTGCTCTCCGCGGTCTCGGCGCTCGCTCTCGCCGGCTGCGCCGACCGCGCGCCGGAAGAGCCGGCCCCTTCGCCGGCCGCCGCCGACTTCCCCGTGGAGCTGCGCCCGGAGGGCGCGCCGGCGGTGACGATCGAGCAGCGGCCGGAGCGGATCGTCTCGCTCTCGCCGTCGACGACGGAGACCCTCTTCGCCGTGGGAGCCGGCGACCAGGTGGTGGCCGTCGACTCGGCCTCGACCTACCCGGCCGAGGCGCCGAAGACGTCGCTGTCGGGCATCAACATCGACCCGGTGGCGATCGCGGGCCACAACCCCGACCTCGTCATCGTCGAGTCGGACCTCGACGGCAAGCTCGCCGAGACGCTCGGCAAGACCGGCACCGAGACCCTGGTCCTGCCCGCTCCCGCCACGCTCGACGCCGCGTACGACCAGTTCGAGCTGGTGGGCAAGGCCACCGGCCACGCAGCCGAGGGCGCGGACCTCGCGCGACGCACCAAGGAGGAGATCGACAAGCTCGTGGCCGACGCGCCAGAACCGGCAGAGCCGCTGCGCTACTACCACGAGCTCGACCCGACGTTCTACAGCGTGACCTCGGCGACGTTCATCGGGCAGGTCTACGGGCTCTTCGGGCTCATCAACATCGCCGACCAGGGCGACCCCAACGCGCTCGGCGGCTACCCGCAGCTCTCCGCGGAGACCATCCTGCGGGAGGACCCGGACCTGATCTTCCTCGCCGACACCAGGTGCTGCGGGCAGAACGCGGACACCGTCGCCGCCCGCCCCGGCTGGGACACGCTCTCGGCCGTCAAACAGGACCGGGTCTTCGCGCTCGACGACGACATCGCGTCCCGGTGGAGCCCGCGTCTGGTGGAGCTGGTGCGCACCGTGGCCGACGCCGTCGCCGGCAAGTAGGTCCCGATGCTGCGGACCCGCTCCCGCCCGCCCACGACCCGCCTGCGCCCGCGCACGGTGGTCGTGGCGCTGCTCGTGCTGCTGGCGGCCATGGTGTTCGCGGTGGTCGCCGGTTCCGGGGAGCTCGGCTGGCAGCGGGTGCTCGGCGAGCTCGCCGCTCAGGTGACGGGTGGCACGTCGCCGCTGTCGGAACGTGAGGCGGCGATCGTGTGGGAGCTGCGCGCGCCACGCGTGCTGCTCGCCGGTCTCGTCGGCGCCGCGCTCGCCGGCGCGGGAGCGGCGTTCCAGGGCGTGTTCCGCAACCCGCTCGCCGACCCGTACCTGCTCGGCGCCGCCGCGGGCGCGGGCATGGCGGCCACAATCGTGGTGGTGTTCGTCCCGGCCGTGACGGGCTGGCTGATCGGCCCGCTGCCGCTCGCGGCGTTCGCCGGCGCGCTGGGCGGCGTGGGGCTGAGCTGGCTGCTCGGCCGCTCGGCGGGCGGCTCGGGCACGGCGACGCTGCTGCTGGCCGGCGTGGCGGTCACGGCGTTCCTCACCGCGATCCAGACGTTCGTGCAGCAGCTCAACACCGACACCATCAAGCAGGTCTACACGTGGACGCTGGGCGGGCTGAACGTCACGGGCTGGCGGGACCTGTGGCTCGCGCTGCCGTACGTCGCGGTGGCCGCGGTCGTGCTGTGCGGCTGCGCGCGGCTGCTCGACGTGCTCACGCTCGGGGACGCCGAGGCGGCCTCGCTCGGCATCCGGCCGGGCCGGGTCCGGCTGGTGCTGCTCGCCGCGGCGTCGCTCGCGACGGCCGCGGCCGTCGCGGTGAGCGGGCTGATCGGCTTCGTCGGCATCGTCGTGCCACACATCGTGCGCCTGCTCGCGGGCGCGAGCTACCGCGTGGTCCTGCCGCTGTCGCTCATCGGTGGCGCCGTGTTCCTGGTGCTGGCCGACTTCGTGGCCCGCACGGCGCTGCCGGGTGAGCTGCCGCTCGGGGTCGTGACGGCGTTCGCGGGCGCGCCGTTCTTCGCGATGGTGCTGCGCACGAGCAGGGGGCGGACGCCGTGACGGAACTGCGGTTGCGGAACGTGAGCGCGGGCTACGGCGCCAAACCGGTGGTGCGCGACGTGTCCGCGGAGGTGTCCAGCGGCGGGTGGTTCGCGATCGTGGGCCCCAACGGGGCGGGCAAGTCGACGCTGCTGAAGGCGATCGCCGGACTGGTGCCCTGCCAGGGCACGGTGGAACTGGACGGAAAGACGCCGCCCCGCAAGGAGAAGGCACGCGTGCTCGGGTACGCGCCGCAGAACCCGGTGCTGCCGGAGGGGCTCACCGTCACCGACTACGTCCTCTTGGGACGGACGCCGCACCTCGGCCTGCTCGCGCGGGAGAGCGCCACCGACGTGTCCATTGTGGAGGACACGCTGGAACGGCTCGACCTGAGCGCGCTGGCGGGGCGGAAGCTGCGCACGCTGTCGGGCGGCGAGCAACAGCGCACGGTCCTCGCCAGGGTGCTCGCGCAGCGGACGTCGTTGCTGCTGCTCGACGAACCGACCACGGGCCTCGACGTCGGGCACGCGCAGGCGCTGCTCGAACGGCTCGACCTGCTGCGCCGTCAGGACGGCACCACGGTGGTCTCGACACTGCACGACCTCACCTTCGCCGCACAGTACGCCGACGAGCTCCTGCTGCTCGACGGCGGCGAGGTCGCCGCGTCGGGCAAGCCCGCGGAAGTGCTGACCCCCCAACGGCTCCGCGACCACTACGCCGCGGAGACCGAGGTCCTGCACACCAAGGAGGGTCACCCGGTGGTGGCCCCGATCCGCCGCCCCACCTAACCGCGCGAGTCCCGCGTTCCCGACGCCGAGTTGCGCGTTCCCGACGCCGAGTTGCGCAGTCGGGGCGCCGAGTTGCGCGTTCCCGACACCGAGTCGCGCAACCGTGCCAACGGTCGAGGTCCGCAACAGCGACACGGTGGTGGCACACGGCTCGTGGCACCGCACCCCGGAACCGCCGCGACCCCCGATACCTCGCGGCCGACCGATACCTACCGCGGCGCGAGCGGGCCGCTGGCGAAGGTACCGATCGGCGCCGACGGCGTAATCCCGCCCCGAACACAGGTAGAACGTGTTACAGTTCGGGCGTGATCCTCGATCGTTTCCGGTTGACCGGCAAGGTCGCCGTCGTGACCGGCTCGGGGCGCGGGATCGGCGCGGCCACCGCAGTGGCGCTCGCCGAGGCCGGTGCCGACGTGGTGCTCTCCGCCCGTACCAGGGAACAGCTTGACGAGGTCGCCGCGCGGATCGCCGACGCGGGACGCAAGGCGCACGTGGTGCCCGCCGACCTCACCGACCCCGCCGCGGCGGGCATGCTCGCGGACGCCGCCGTCGAGACGTTCGGCAGGCTCGACGTCGTGGTGAACAACGTCGGCGGCACGCTCCCCCGTCCACTCTCCGACACCTCGACAGAGTTCCTCGACGAGGCGTTCCGGTTCAACGTCGGTACGGCGCACGCGCTCACCCGCGCGGCCGTGCCCGCGCTGCTCCGGGCTGGCGGCGGCGCGATCGTCAACGTCTCCTCGGTGATGGGCCGCGTCAGCGGCCGGGGCTTCCTCGCCTACGGCACCGCGAAAGGAGCGCTCGTGCAGTACACGCGCCTGGCCGCGGCGGACCTCGCGCCGAAGATCCGCGTCAACGCGGTCGCGGTGGGCTCGGTCGCCACGTCGGCGCTCCAGGTGGTGGTGGACAACCCCGAGCTGCGCGAGCGCATGGAGGCCGCAACTCCGCTGCGCCGCATCGGCGATCCCGAGGACATCGCCGCGGCGATCCTCTACCTGACCTCACCCGCGGGCTCCTACGTCACCGGCAAGGTGCTGGAGGTCGACGGCGGACAGCAGGCACCCAACCTCGAACTCGGACTCCCGGATCTGACATGACACTTCGCGTGGTGCAGTGGAGCACCGGAAACGTCGGCCGCCACACCATCGCGGGCATCGAAGCCCGCCCCGACCTGGAGCTGGCCGGTGTGTGGGTCTCCGACCCCGCCAAGTCGGGCAGGGACGCCGGAGCGCTCGCCGGGCTCGGCCGCGACCTCGGGGTCACCGCGACGACGGACGCCGACGCGCTGCTCGCGCTGAGGCCCGACTGCGTCGTCTACACGGCGATGGCCGACGACCGCATCACCGAGGCGCTCGACGACCTGTGCCGCATCCTGCGCGCGGGCGTCAACGTGGTCTCCAGCAGTCCCGTCTTCCTCCAGTACCCCGACGGCGTGGTGCCGAAGGAGCTGTCGGACCCCGTGCGCGAAGCGGCGGCCGAGGGCGGGGTTTCCCTGTGGGTCAACGGAATCGACCCCGGTTTCGCCAACGACTGGCTGCCGCTCGTGCTCACCGGCGTCTGCGAGCGCATCGACGAGGTGCGCTGCCTGGAGATCCTCGACTACTCCACCTACGACAACCGCAAGGTCCTCTTCGACATCATGGGCTTCGGCTCGCCGCTGGAGGACAAGCCGCTGCTGTTGCAGCCGGGGGTACTGACGCTCGCGTGGGGCAGCGTCGTGCGCCAGCTCGCGGCAGGGCTCGGCGTGGAGCTGGACGCCGTGGAGGAGCACCACGAGCGGCTGCCCGCACCGGAGACGTTCGACATCCCGTCCGGCACGATCGAACGCGGCACCGCCGCCGCACTGCGGTTCGAGATCAGGGGCATGCTCGGCGGGAAGCCCGCCTGCGTGCTGGAACACGTGACCCGGCTGCGGCCCGACCTCGGCCCGGACTGGCCGCAGCCCTCCGGCCAGGGGTGCTACCGCGTACAGGTGACCGGCGAGCCGAACTACACGCTGGACCTGCGCCTGCTCGGCACCGACGGCGACCACAACACCGCGGGACTCAAGGCGACCGCCATGCGGCTGGTGAACGCCGTGCCCGCCGTCGTGGCGGCCGCGCCCGGGCTACTGACCGGGCTCGACCTTCCGCTCGTCACCGGCAGGGGACTCCTCCGCCGCTGAGTCCGCCTCCTTCTCGCCCTCGTCCTGGTCGCCCTTGTCCTCGGCGTCCTTGTCCGACGACGGTTCCGCCGCGGCGCCGGTGTCGTCGTCCGGCTCCGGTTCGTCGGTGTTGAGCGTCGCCGGATCCTCGCGAGGGCCTAGCTTGCGGGCGTAGACGAAGTACGCGACGGCGCCGGCGAAGAGAACCATCGAGGTCCACACGTTGACGCGCAGACCGAGGATCTCGTTGGCCTGGTCGGTGCGCATGAGCTCGATCCAGAACCGGCCCGCGGTGTAACCGGCGACGTAGAGCGCGAAGACGCGGCCGTGCCCGAGGCGGAACCTCCGGTCCGCCCACACGATCAGCAGCGCTACCCCGAGGTTCCACAGCAGCTCGTACAGGAACGTCGGGTGCACGACCTCCACTGGCACGTCGCTGATGGCGACACCGTTCAGCGGGTCCTCGACCAGCGGGTTGTCGGGGTCGACGCGCCGGTAGATCTCCAGGCCCCACGGCAGGTCGGTCGGACCGCCGTAGAGTTCCTGGTTGAAGTAGTTGCCGAGCCTGCCGATCGCCTGCGCGACGACGATCCCGGGCGCGATGGCGTCGGCGACGGCAGGGAGCGGGATGCCCCTGCGGCGGCACGCGATCCACGCGCCCACGCCGCCGAGCGCGATCGCGCCCCAGATGCCGAGCCCGCCGTCCCAGATGTAGAGCGCCCTGATCGGGTCCTTGCCCTCACCGAAGTACAGCTGGGCGTCGGTGATGACGTGGTAGAGCCGGCCACCGATGAGCCCGAACGGCACCGCGAACACCGCGATGTCGACGATCGTGCCCTTGGACCCACCGCGTTGCGCCCACCTGCGCTCGCCCCACCAGATGGCCACGATGATCCCGACGATGATGCACAGCGCGTACATCCGCAGCGGAATCGGCCCGAGTTCGTACACCCCCCGGTCCGGGCTGGGGATGTTCGCGAGGAAGACTGCCGACGCGGTGTTCACGGGCCAACCGTAGCGTGAGCGCCGTCGCCTCAGCCGCCGAGGCTCACCTCGGCCGGGAACGGCCTGGGCAGCGTCAGCGTGCCGCCCTACTCTTGGCGATCTGCGTGTAGGCGCCGTCCACGAGCTCGACAGCGCCGCCTAGGGCCAGGACGTCGGCGACCATCCACTCACCGTGGTGCTTCCATCAGGGTGCCACCACCCACCGACGTTTCTCAGGCGGCGGGAACGGCGGGACGGCGGACGCCCTCGGCCAGCTCGGCGGCCAGCGCGCCCAGCGCTGCGGTGCCCTCGGCCGCCCTGGTCACCAGCGCCGAGCCGACGATCACCGCGTCGGCGAACGCTGCCACCTCGGCGGCCTGGTCGCCGGAGCGCACGCCGAGGCCGACGCCGATCGGCAGGTCGGTGTGCTTGCGGGTGCGTCCCACCAGGTCGGCCGCGCTCGCGCCGACGGACTCGCGGGCGCCGGTCACGCCCATCACCGCGGTGGCGTAGACGAAGCCGGTGGTCGCCTTGGCCGTCAGCGCGATGCGCTCCTCCGACGACGACGGCGCCACCAGGAAGATCCGGTCCAGCCCGTGCTGGTCGGACGCGGTGAGCCAGTCGCCCGCCTCGTCCGGTGTCAGGTCCGGCGTGATGAGGCCGAGGCCGCCCGCCGCGGCGAGGTCCCTGGCGAACCGGTCGACGCCGTAGTGGAACACCGGGTTCCAGTAGGTCATCACCACGGCGCGCCCGCCGCGCGACGCGACCGACTCGACGACCTCGAACACGTGCCTGAGGCGGAAGCCGTTGCGCAGCGCGGTGTCGGCGGCGGCCTGGATCGTCGGACCGTCCATCACCGGATCGGAGTAGGGCACGCCCACCTCGACCAGGTCGGCGCCCGCGTCGATGGTCGCGGCCAGCAGGTCCTTCGACTCGCCGACGGTCGGGTACCCGGCCGGCAGATAGCCGACCAGCGCGGCCCGCTTCTCCGCGCGGGTCCCCTCGAACAGCTGGGCCAGCCGACTCACACGTCCTCCACGAGCTTGAAGTAGCGCGCCGCGGTGTCCACGTCCTTGTCGCCCCTGCCGGAGAGGCTCACGAGGATGTGGCCGTCCTCGCCGAGCTCCTTGCCCAGCTTGAGCGCGCCGGCCAGCGCGTGGGCCGACTCGATGGCGGGAATGATGCCCTCGGTGCGCGAGAGCAGCTGGAACGCCTCCATCGCCTCGGCGTCGGTGACCGCGCGGTACTCCGCCCGCCCGGTGTCCTTGAGCCACGAGTGCTCGGGGCCGACGCCGGGGTAGTCGAGACCCGCGGAGATCGAGTACGCCTCGATGGTCTGCCCGTCCTCGTCCTGCAGCAGGTACGACAGCGCGCCGTGCAGCGTGCCGGGCGTGCCCTCGGTCAGGGTCGCGCCGTGCTCGCCGGTCTCGATGCCCTTGCCGCCCGGCTCGAGGCCGACCAGGCGCACGCCGGGGTCGTCGATGAAGCCGTGGAAGATGCCGATCGCGTTGGACCCGCCGCCCACGCACGCGGCGACCGCGTCGGGCAGCCGCCCGGTCAGCTCGAGGATCTGCTTGCGCGCCTCCTCGCCGATGACCTTGTGGAAGTTGCGCACCATCACCGGGAAGGGGTGCGCGCCCGCGGCTGTGCCCAGCAGGTAGTGCGTGGTGTCCACATTGGTCACCCAGTCGCGCAGCGCCTCGTTGATGGCGTCCTTGAGCGTGCGGGAGCCCGTCTTCACCGGGATCACCTCGGCGCCGAGCAGCCGCATCCTGGCGACGTTGAGCGCCTGCCGCTCGGTGTCGACCTCACCCATGTAGACCACGCACTCGAGGTCGAGCAGGGCGCACGCGGTGGCCGTGGCCACGCCGTGCTGACCGGCCCCGGTCTCGGCGATCACGCGCTTCTTGCCCATGCGCCTGGTGAGCAGCGCCTGGCCCAACACGTTGTTGATCTTGTGGGAGCCGGTGTGGTTCAGGTCCTCGCGCTTGAGGAAGATCCGCGCTCCCCCGGCGTGCTCGGCGAACCGCGGCGCCTCGGTGAGCAGCGACGGCCTGCCCGCGTAGCCGGAGAGCAGGCGCGCGAACTCGCCGGTGAACTCGGGGTCGAGCCTGGCCTTGTCGTACTCGGCCGACAGCTCGTCGAGCGCGCCCATGAGCGCCTCGGGCAGGAACCGGCCGCCGTAGGGGCCGAAGTGACCCCGCTCGTCCGGGCCGTGGCTGGTGCGTTGCTGCTTGGGGTCCTTGTCGGTCACCGGCTCGGCCTCGGGCATGCCGGGTGCGATCCCGCGGTCACCAGCTTGACGAGCGCGCCCTTCGGGTCGTCCGTGGCGACCAGGCCCTCGCCGACGAGCACGGCGTCCGCGCCGTGGCCCGCGTAGGCCATCAGGTCGCCGGGACCGCGCACGCCCGACTCGGCGACCTTGTACGTGTCCATCGGCAGCCCGGGGGCGAGCCTGCCGAACACGTCGCGATCGACCTCGAGGGTGTGCAGGTTCCGTGCGTTGATGCCGATCACCGACGCGCCCGCCTCCAGCGCGCGGTCGGCCTCCTCCGCGTTGTGGACCTCGACGAGCGCGGTCATCCCGAGCGACTCGACGCGGTCGAGCAGCGCGACGAGCGCGTTCTGCTCCAGCGCGGCAACGATCAGCAGCACCATGTCGGCGCCGTGCAGCCGCGCCTCGTGCACCTGGTACGGGCTGACGATGAAGTCCTTGCGCAGGATCGGCACGTCCACCGCGGCGCGCACGGCGTCCAGGTCGGCGAGCGAGCCGCCGAACCGGCGCTGTTCGGTGAGCACGCTGATGACCCGCGCACCGGCGTCCTCGTAGTCCTTCGCCAGCGACGCCGGGTCGGCGATCGCGGCCAGGTCCCCCTTCGACGGGCTCCGGCGCTTGACCTCGGCGATCACGCCGATGCCCGACTCGCGCAGGGCCGACATCACGTCCCGGGGCGGGATCGCTGCCGCCGCACGCCGCTTCAGCTCGTCGAACGGCAGTGCCGCCTCACGCTCGGCGAGGTCGGCCCGCACGCCCGCGACGATGTCCTCGAGAATGCTCACCGGGCAACCTCACCGGCTGTGTGTTCACTCGCAAGGTGGCTCACAAAAACCTTCCCCTTCCCGCCGAAATGATGCTAACCCTCGCGGTTCGCCACACCGGCTCCGGGTCGGAATTGCCTTGTCCACCAGTGGGAAAGGGCCGGGGTTAACTCCGTGTGGTCGGATCCTCGCCGTCGGAGAGCGCGTCCCAGAGCTCCTTCTCGGTGTCCTTCGCGGCCCGCTGGCCGCCGGGAGCGGAGTACTTGGCGCCCATGCGGGGCATGCGGTGACCACGCCACGTGAGCACGGCGCCGGCGAGCAGCACGAGCACTCCGCCCGCGACGGCCGCCGCGGGACCCCAGAACGTCCGCCGTGGGGCCCCCGCCGATTCTTCGTAGCCGGGCGCCCAGCCGGACCAGGTCACGTCGTAGGCGTCGCCGTTCAGCGCCAGGTAGAGGATCAGCGCGCCGACGACCACGAGCAGCACGCCCAGTACGCGCCGGGCAACGCCCCGGACGGCGAGCACCGCGGCCACGGCCGCGAGCGTGAGCAGCGCCAGCGGCACCGGCCACGTCATCAGGTCGCCGCCGGAGAGGTCGTCGGCGAGCCTGCCGTCGATGGTCAGCCCGCGCGGCACGTCGATCCACGTCAGCCCCGACGTGCCCCACAGCGCCGCGGCGCCGAGCAACAGCGCGACCACCACTATCCACAGTGGACGCTTGTTGGCCGGGCTCTCAGACACGGGTCGCGTCCAGGGACGTCGCGGGGGCCAGCGTGTTGGCGGCGGCGACGGCGGAGAGCACGGTGCGGGCCTTGTTGAGCGACTCGTTGTCCTCGTAGTCGGCGTCCGAGTCGGCGACCACGCCGCCGCCGGCCTGCACGTACGCCACGCCGTCCTTCATGAGCGCGGTGCGGATCGCGATCGCGGTGTCCGCGTCGCCCGCGAAGTCGAGGTAGCCGACCACACCGCCGTAGAGGCCCCGCCGCGTCGGCTCCAGCTCCTCGATCAGCTCCATCGCGCGCACCTTGGGCGCACCGGAGAGCGTGCCGGCCGGGAAGCACGCCAGCACCGCGTCGAACGCCGTCCTGCCTTCCGCGAGCTCGCCCGTGACGGTGGAGACGATGTGCATCACGTGGCTGTAGCGCTCGATCGCGAAGAAGTCGACGACGTGCACCGAGCCGGGTCGGCACACCTTCCCGAGGTCGTTGCGCCCGAGGTCGACGAGCATGAGGTGCTCGGCGCGCTCCTTCTCGTCGGCGAGCAGGTCCTTGGCCAGCTGCGCGTCCTCCTCGGGGTCGACGCCGCGCCAGCGGGTGCCTGCGATCGGGTGGGTGGTCGCCCTGCCGTCGCGCACGGTGACCAGCGACTCCGGGCTGGAGCCGACGATGTCGAAGCCCTCCAGCCGCAGCAGGTACATGTACGGGCTCGGGTTCGAGGTGCGCAGCACCCGGTAGACGTCCAGCGCGTCGGCGCCGGTGCGCATCTCGAAGCGCTGCGAGGGCACGACCTGGAACGCCTCGCCCGCGTGGATCGCCTCGCGGGCCGCCTCGACGGCCGCGTGGAAGTCCTCCTTCGCCCTCCGCCGCGTGAACTCCGGCGCGGGCCGCTCGAACACCGCGTTGGTCGCGGGTGCGGGCGCGGCGAGCAGCCGGGTCATCTCCTCGATGCGACGGACGGCGTCGTCGTAGGCGGCGTCCACGCGCTCGGGCGAGTCGTCCCAGTTCACGGCGTTGGCGATGAGCGTGACGGTGCCCTCGTGGTGGTCGAACGCGGCGAGGTCGGTCGCCAGGAGCATCGTCAGCTCGGGAATGTCGATGTCCTTCTCGGCCAGCTCGGGCAGCCGCTCCAGCCAGCGGACGGTGTCGTAGCCGATGTAGCCGACCATGCCGCCGGTGAGCGGCGGCATGCCGGGCAGGGGCTCGGTGTGCAGGGTCGAGAGGGTCTCGCGCAGCACGGTCAGCGGATCGCCCTCGGTGGGCAGTCCGACGACGGGTGTGCCGGTCCACACGGCCTTGCCGTCGCGCACGGTGAGCGCGGCGGGGCTGCGCACGCCGATGAACGACCAGCGCGACCAGGACTCCCCGTTCTCAGCCGATTCCAGCAGGAACGTGCCGGGACGGTCCCCGGCCAGCTTGCGGTAGAGCGCGACCGGGGTGTCCGCGTCGGCGAGCAGCCGCCGGACCACCGGGATGACGCGCCGGTCCTCCGCGAAGGCACGGAAGTCCTCCCGGCTCGGGCTGATCGCCCCGAGCCCGGAACCACCGGTGTCGACAGAACGGGCAGTTACCATGCGGTTATTGTGCCGCCGCGGCTTTCGGCGGCACCCACCGGGGATTAATTCACTGACTGTTGAATTTCTGACCTCGGTGGTTCATGATGGGCCACGTGACCACCGCGAAAGAAGAGCCCGCCCGCCGCAGGGGCCGCCGCCCCGCGGGCGAGGACACCAAGGCGGCGCTGCTCGACGCCGCCAGAGCCGTGTTCGCCGAGAGCGGCTACGAGGGCGCCACCGTGCGGGCCATCGCCTCCCGCGCCGGCGTGGACCCCGCGATGGTCAACCACTGGTTCGGCGGCAAGGACGGCCTGTTCGCCAAGGCCGTGCTGCACGTGCCGTTCGACATCAACGAGGTGGTCGAGACGGTGACGGCAGGCGGTCCCGACAAGCTCGGCGAGAACATCGTGCGCACGTTCCTCACCCGCTGGGACGGCGCGGGCGGCGAGTCCTTCGTCGCCCTCATCCGCAGCGTCACCACCAAGCCCGAGGCGCTGCAGACGCTGCGGACCATCCTGGTCAACAGGATCTTCACCAACGTCGTCAGGACGGCGGACAGCGACCGCCCCGAGCTGCGGGCAGGCCTTGGCGCGACCCAGATGATCGGCCTGGGCATGGCCCGCTACGTCGCGCAGATCGAGCCCGTGGCCTCCGCCGACATCGAGACGCTCGTGGCCACGATCGCCCCGAACCTCCAGCGCTACCTCACCGGGGAGCTGGACGTTCCCGCCTGATCGTCGGCATCGTCCGCGAGCAGCAGCCGCTCGTCGGTGTCGAAGCACGTGTGGGTGCCCGTGTGGCAGGCGGGGCCCGTCTGGTCCACGCGCACCAGCAGCGTGTCGGCGTCGCAGTCGAGGCGCACCTCGCGCACGTGCTGGATGTGCCCCGACGTCTCGCCCTTCACCCACAGCCGCCGCCTGCTGCGCGAGTAGTACGTCGCGCGCCGCGTGGTGAGCGTCCGCTCCAGCGCCTCGTCGTTCATCCACGCCACCATGAGCACCTGGGACGTGCTGTGCTCCTGCACGACGGCGCACACGAGGCCGTCGGGCGTGCGCTTCAGGCGCTCCGCGAGTTCGGCATCGAGCGTCACCGGACCACGACCCCCGCACCACGCAGGGCGTCCTTGACCTCGCCGATCTTGAGCTGGCCGAAGTGGAAGACGCTCGCGGCGAGCACCGCGTCGGCCCCGGCCTCGACGGCGGGCGGGAAGTGCTCGACCGCCCCTGCGCCGCCGCTCGCGATCACCGGCACGCGCACGGCCGCGCGCGTCAGGCGGATCAGCTCCAGGTCGAAGCCCGCCTTCGTGCCGTCGGCGTCCATCGAGTTGAGCAGGATCTCGCCGACGCCCAGCTCCTCGCCCCGCGCGGCCCATTCGACCGCGTCGATCCCGGTGCCGTTACGGCCACCGTGCGTGGTCACCTCGAAGCCGGACGCCGTGGGCTCGCGCCCCTCCGGAACCCGGCGCGCGTCCACCGACAACACGACGCACTGCGCGCCGAAGCGGCGCGAGGCCTCGCGCAGCAGCTCGGGCCTGGCGATCGCGGCGGTGTTGACGCTGACCTTGTCGGCGCCCGCGCGGAGCAGCCGGTTCACGTCGTCCGTGGTCCGCACGCCGCCGCCGACGGTCAGTGGGATGAACACCTGCTCGGCGGTGCGGCGCACGACGTCGAAGGTGGTCTCGCGGTTGCCCGAGGACGCGGTGACGTCGAGGAAGGTCAGCTCGTCGGCGCCCTCCGCGTCGTACACGCGCGCCAGCTCCACCGGGTCGCCGGCGTCCCGCAGATCCGCGAAGTTCACACCTTTGACGACCCGTCCCGCGTCCACGTCGAGACACGGGATCACCCTCACCGCAACGGACATGTCACCAGCTTAGGGTTCGTCGCCGCAGGCGGGCCGGGCAGCCGTGCGGACCCCCGGACATATCTACTCGGTAACGGTTTCGTGGTGCCCGCGTTCACCGGCCGCCTAAGCTCGATCGCATGGCGCGAGCGGGCAGGAGGCCCGGACCGAACGAGACGAGGGAACAGATCGCCGAGGCCGCACGCAGGCTGTTCGCCGCTCAGGGTTACGACGGCGCGACCATGAGGGCGATCGCGGCCGAGGCCGGCGTGAACCCCGCGCTGCTGCACCATTTCTACGGCACGAAGCGGCAACTCTTCGTCGCGGCGATGAATCTTCCGTTCAATCCGGCGGACGAAATCCCGCAGGTCCTGAATGGACCACCCGGAGAGGAGGGAGCCCGTCTCGTGCGTATGATTTTGCGATTATGGGCAGAACCGGACACCAGGGCGCCGTTCCTCGCCCTGCTCCGGTCGGCCGTGACCAACGAGCAGGCGGTCACGATGATGCGCCAGTTCCTCGCCAGCGCGGTACTCGCGACCGTCGCGAGGGCGAGGGGCATCTCGCGCCTGCACGCGTCGGCGGCGGCGGCCCAGATGATGGGGGTCGCCCTGTTGCGCTACGTTCTCGAGGTACCGCCGATGTCGACGGCGACCGAGGACGAGATCGTCGCACTGGTCGGCCCGGCGATTCAGTATTACCTCGATGGCGGGCAACCGCCTGCGGCTTCGCAGCGTTAGCTTCACACGGGTTGGGGAAACCTTTCATGGTGCGAGACTGTTCGGCACGAAGACTCCTTAGGGTGCCCGCATGACAACGGTCGCGATGGGGGAACAGACCGCCTCCGAGACGCCGGACGTCGAACCGGCCGCCGCGAAGCGCAGGCGCGCCGCGCGGCTGCTTCCGGTCGCCTCCGTGGCGGGCGGCACGGCCCTCATCGGCGCACACGGATCCCTGTACGGCAACTGGATCATCGACGACGCCGCGATCACGTTCGCGTACGCGCGCAGCTTCGCGGAGGGCCTCGGCCCGGTGGTCCAGCCCGGCGCGGAACCCGTCGAGGGCTACTCGAACCCGACATGGACGGCGCTGCTGGTGCTCGGCAGGCTCGTCGGGCTGTTCGACCGCGGAACGATCTTCGGCATTCCGGACTACGTCCTCTTCCCCAAAGCGCTCTCGCTGCTGCTCGTCGCGGGCATCCTCTGGGGCTGCCACGTGGCGGCGGCCAGGGTCACCAAGCGGCCGTGGCTGGCGACACTCGCGGTGGGCGGTCTGCTCGCCGTCACACCGTCGTTCGTCATCTGGACCTTTGCCGGCCTGGAGAACCCGCTCTACGCGCTGATCATCACGTGGATGGCGGTGCTGGTCTTCCTGGCCGTGCTCGACGACCGGCTGCTGCGGGGCAAGCTCGCGGTGGGCATGGGCCTGCTGGCGGCGGCGGCCGCGCTCACCCGTCCGGAAGGGCTCATCTACGCGGGCGTGTACCCGCTCGTGGTGCTCGGCGCGCTGCGCAAGCCGAGGATCGCGGCGAGCGTCAAGCACATCCTGCTGTCCGTCGCCGCGTTCGCCGTGCCCGTCGGGGCGTACTTCCTGTGGCGGTACGCGACGTTCGGACTGTGGTTGTCGAGCCCTTCGATCGCGAAGCGACAGGATCTGCCGACCCTGCAGGAGCTGACCCGGCCCGGTGAGCTGGTGGGCTACGCCGGCGCTCCGGCCGTGCTCGTGGCCGTCCTCTTCGTGGGCATGGTGCTGGCGAGGCCGGCGTGGTGGCGCAGGGGCCTGCTGGCGCTGCTGGTGCCGCTGGGACTCGCCGTGGTCGCGTTCTCGGTGCTCGAGGCGGACTGGATGTCGCAGCTGCGCTTCGCCACCCCGGTGTGGGTGCTGGGCTCGCTGGTCGCCACGCTCGCCGCGGCCGACGTGCTGCGCCACGCCAAGCTGCGCGGCCGGGTCTGGATCGTCGTCGGGCTCGTAGCCGTGCTGCTGCCGACCGGTGCCGCGTTCGGCGCGGTGGCCAAGGACTTCCGGACGGAGCCGGACATCTCGGCGTGCTACGTCGCCGACCGCTTCGGCCGCATCTTCAACGGCTACGCCGACGTGATGGGCGCGCAGAACGCTTCGCTGCTCATCCCCGACCTGGGCGGTTCTGCCCTGACCAGCAGGTTGCACCTGGTCGACATGGCCGGCCTGACCAACCACCGGTTCGCCGAGCTGGTGCGCGACCAGGACCTGCGGGGCCAGCAGAACTACGTGTACGACGAGGTCAAGCCCACCTTCATCCACACGCGGGAACCGTGGAGCACGGGCAACGGGCTGGGTTACGACCCGCGCCTCGCCCGCGACTACTACCCGATCCATTACGACATCTACCAGGGCGCGCCCCACGGCGACTGGGTCCGCAAGGACGCGGTGCGCGACCAGCAGATGCTCGAGGACCTGCGCGCCTACGCCCGCGTGCACACGGTCCAGGTCGAGCGGGACATCCCGAACTGGCCACGCCGGCACTGCGGCGACACCCTTCGCGCGGGCCAAACCCACACCGGCGAGGCGTAGCCACCCAACCGCAGTGAAGGCCACCTTGCCTGCGCCCAACGCAGGCAAGGTGGCCTTCACTGCGCCCACCCGTCTCCCACCACCGCCCAAACGGAGACGCTGCGCGCCACTGCGTTCGGAGTGCGGCATTGACGGCAGCTGCTCAACGCTCGCAGAATTAAACGCATGGCCAATTCAGCCGTCTCGATCCAGGGCCTGCGCGTGCGCCGGGGCGACCGGGTGGTGCTGCGCGACGTCAGCTGCGAGATCGCGCCCGGCACCGTCACCGGCCTGCTCGGCCCCAGCGGCTGCGGCAAGACAACGCTCCTGCGCTCGATCGTCGGCGTGCAGCTCGTCGAGGCGGGTACCGTCACCGTGCTCGGCAGGCCGGCGGGCAGCCGGGAGCTGCGCCGCAAGCTCGGTTACGCCACGCAGAACCCGGCGATCTACCCGGATCTCACGGTCGCGGAGGCCCTCCGCTACTTCGCGGCCGTGCTCCGCGCCCCGAAGTCTGATGTGGACAGAGTGATCGCCGAGGTGGACCTCACCGACCACGCCGACGCGCTCATCGGCAGGCTCTCCGGAGGACAGCGCGGCAGGGCCAACCTCGCCGTCGCGCTGCTCGGCGAGCCCGAACTGCTCGTGCTCGACGAGCCGACCGTCGGTCTCGATCCCGTGCTGCGCGACGAGCTGTGGGGCCTATTCGGCAGGCTCGCCGCGCACGGGACGACACTGCTGGTCTCCAGCCACGTGATGGATGAGGCCGCCCGCTGCGGGCAGTTGCTGCTCATGCGGGAAGGCAGGCTGCTCGCCCACGACGAGCCGGGCGGACTGCTGCGCCGCACCGGCACCCCCGATCTGGAACAGGCCTTCCTGCGGTTGATCAGGGAAGGAGCGCTGCTGTGAGCGTCCCCGTCACGCTGGCCACCAACCGGCGCATCCTCACCCAGCTCCGGCACGACCCGCGCACGGTCGTGCTCATGCTCGTGATGCCGACGCTGCTGATGGTGCTGCTGCGCTACGTCTTCAACTCGGCGGCGCAGTTCAGCGCCATCGCCCCGGCCCTGCTCGGCATCTTCCCGTTCACGATCATGTTCCTCATCACCTCGGTCACCACCCTGCGCGAGCGGACCTCGGCGACCCTGGAACGCCTGATGACGCTGCCGATCGCCAAGCCGGACCTGGTCTTCGGCTACGCACTCGCCTTCGGGCTCATCGCCGTGGCGCAGGTCGCCATCGCCGCACTGGTGTCCGTGACCTGGCTCGGGCTGGACGTCGCGAACTCGGTCTGGCTGCTCCTGCTCGTGGCGGTGCTCGACGCGCTGCTCGGCACGGCGCTGGGCCTGTTCGTGAGCGCCTTCGCCCGCACCGAGTTCCAGGCGATCCAGTTCATGCCCGTGATCGTGCTGCCGCAGTTCCTGCTGTGCGGACTGCTCCAGCCGAGGGACGAGATGGGCTGGCTGCTCAGCTGGATCTCCGACGTGCTGCCGCTGTCGTACGCGGTGGACGCCCTCAACCACGTGACGCATTCGGCCGAGCTCGACGGCACGCTCGTGCGCAACATGGCCGTCGTGGCCGGCAGCGCGCTGCTCGCGCTGCTGCTCGGCGCCGCGACGCTGCGCCGCCGTACACCGTAGCGATCTCTCAGCGTTCACCGGATACGTTGATCGGATGGGAGCAGAGCTGGAGCGGCTGGCCGCGGAGAAGTACGTACTGCTGACGACGTTCCGCAGGTCGGGCGACGCGGTGCCCACCCCGGTGTGGATCGCGGGGGACGACGGCGAGCTGGTGCTGTTCAGCGTCCGCACGGCCGGCAAGGTCAAGCGGATCCGGCGCGAGCCACACGTCGAGGTGGCGGCGTGCGACTTCCGCGGCAAGGCCACGCACGGCCGCACGGTCACCGGCATGGCGCGCATCCTCGACGACGACGCGACCGAGCGCATCCGCAGGGTCATCGCCCGCAAGTACGGCATCACGGGCCGGGTCACGATGTTCTTTAGCCGCCTTCGCGGCGGCCCTCAGCGCACCGTGGGCATAGCGGTCAAGCTCGACGAGTGACCGAGGGCGGCGCCGTCGGCGTCGTCAGACCCGCGCGACGGCGGCGAGCGCCTCGGGGAGGGTGAACGCGCCCGCGTACAGCGCCTTGCCGACGATCGAACCCTCGACGCCGTCACGCTCCAGCCGCGCGAGCGCCCTGAGATCGTCCACACTGGACACTCCACCGGAGGCGATCACCGGTGCGTCGGTGCGGGCGGTGACCTCACGCAGCAGGTCGAGGTTCGGACCGCGCAGCGTGCCGTCCTTGCTGACGTCGGTGACCACGTACCGCTGGGCGCCGTCGCGGTCGAGCCGGTCGAGCACCTCCCACAGGTCGCCGCCGTCCTGTGTCCAGCCGCGCGCGGCGAGCCGGTGCCCGGCCTCGGTGATCCGCACGTCGAGGCCGATCGCGACGCGGTCGCCGTGGGTGGCCACC
This sequence comes from Prauserella sp. PE36, assembly GCF_003311655.1. Classification (NCBI taxonomy): domain Bacteria; kingdom Bacillati; phylum Actinomycetota; class Actinomycetes; order Pseudonocardiales; family Pseudonocardiaceae; genus Prauserella; species Prauserella sp. PE36. The sequence goes on from NZ_QEQT01000015.1 coordinate 21,413, forward strand.
ACCTTGGCGGCCCACGCCGGATCCTCCAGTGCGGCCGTGCCGAGGTTCACCCTGCGCGCACCGGTGGCGAGGGCCGCTGCGAGCGACTCGTCGTCCCGGATGCCACCGGAGAGCTCCACCTGCACATCGAGCTTGCCCACCACCTCGGCGAGCAGCTCCCGGTTGGAGCCCTTGCCGAACGCGGCGTCGAGGTCGACGAGATGGATCCACTCCGCGCCGTCACGCTGCCACTGCAGTGCCGCCTCCAGCGGCGAACCGTAGGAGGTCTCGGTGCCGGCCTCGCCCTGGACGAGGCGGACCGCCTGGCCATCGGCCACGTCGACGGCGGGAAGGAGGGTGAAGGTCACCGGGCCACTATAAAAACCGGCGGCGGGCCCGGGCTCAGAGGGTGCGCAGCCAGTTCCGCAGCAGGTGTGCTCCGGCGTCGCCGGACTTCTCCGGGTGGAACTGGGTGGCCCACAGCGGACCGTTCTCGACTGCCGCGACGAAGTCCTCACCGTGGTGCGCCCACGTGACCTTCGGCTGGCGGCCGGTGAGCTCGGAGTCCAGCTCCCACGAGCGGGCCGCGTAGGAGTGCACGAAGTAGAACCGCGTTTCGGCGTCCAGCCCGGCGAACAGCTCCGAGCCCTCCGGCACACGCACTGTGTTCCAGCCCATGTGGGGCAGCACGTCGGCGTTCAGCCGGTCGACGGTGCCCGGCCATTCGCCGGTGCCCTTGGCCTCCACCCCGTGTTCGACGCCACGCTCGAAGAGGATCTGCATGCCGACGCAGATGCCCAGCACCGGCCTGCCGCCGGCGAGCCGGGTGCCGATGATCTTGTCGCCGCCCACCGAGAGCAGCCCCTCGATACACGCGGCGAACGCGCCGACCCCGGGCACGACCAGCCCGTCGGCCTCCAGCGCCGCATGCGGGTCGGCGGTGACCTCCACGTCGGCGCCCGCTCGCTGCACGGCGCGTTCGGCGGACCGGAGGTTGCCGGACCCGTAGTCCAGGATCACTACTCGAGGCACGGCTCCAGGTTAACCGCTGCGCCGCGCCAGCAACGCGACCGGCAGCAGCGCCGCGGCCGCGACGGCGAGCAGCCCGAACGCAGAGCCGAAGCTAGTCCACGACACGATCGCTCCCACGGCGACCGCGCCAAGACCCTGGCCCGCGTCGAACGCGACGTTCCAGGCGACGCTCGCCGAGCCCGCCCGCGCCCGCGCGAACATCGCCACCAGCGAGTCGTTCTGCACCACGCCGAAGCCGAGCCCGAACACGGCCACGGCGACCACCACGAGCACCGGGTGCTCGGCGAGCAGGGCGAACCCGGCGAGACCTGCGGCGGAGACCGCGAGCCCGCCCGCCAGCATCCGCCCTGGTCCCGCCAGCCGGTGGCCGAGGTGCCCGGCCGCCCAGCGTGAGAGCATCGCCACGAACGGCGTTACGAACAACGCGACCGCCGAGGCCGGGGACGTCACCACGATCGGCAGGAACGTCGCGAGCGCGCCGAAGCCGGTGGAGACAGCGAGCATCGGCAGCCATGGCTTCCACGTCGCGCGCACGAGCGCCCCCGGCCCGGAACCGAGGCCTGGCTCGTGCCGCGGAAGGAGCCTCGGCAGCAGGAGGATCGGCACGAGCGCGCACAGCGGCAACGCCGTGGCGAGCACGAACACGTGCGGGAAGCCCCAGTGCCCTGCGATCCACGTGCCCACAGGCAACCCGGCCAGCTGAGGCACACCCGCGGCCAGGCCGTAGAGCCCCGAGCCGCGCGCGACCGAGCCCGAGGGCAGCAGTTCGGCGATGAGCGCGCTGCCGCACACGGTGAGCAGGCCGAACCCGATGCCGCGCAGCAGCGAGATGCCGAGGATCTCCCACGCGCCGGCCGAGGCGATCAGCAGCGGTGTGGGAGCGCCGAGGAACAGCGCGCCCAGCAGCATCGCCACGCGGTAGCCGTGGCGGCGGACGAACGCCGACGTGGCGAACTGGGTGAGCACCGTGCTGGCCATGAACACGCCGGTGGACGCACCCGCCGCGAACGTTCCCGCCTCCTGCCGCACCGCCCACAGCGGCACGACGGGCAGCAGCAGCGCGTAGCCGGAGAACGCGGCGGTGGAGGCGAGCAACGTGAGCCGGAAGTTCCGGTGCCGCATCGGGGACACCGGCCTCTCCGGGACCACCGCCGACCGCGTCACACCCTTCGTTCTAGTACGCGCGTACCTGTTTTGTCCACCACTGCAGTGAAGGCCACCATGCCTGCGCCCACCCGTCTCCCGCCACCACCCAAACGG
>NZ_QEQT01000016.1:0-287 GCF_003311655.1 Prauserella sp. PE36
GGCCTGCGAGCAGGACTGGGACAAGCGGGGCTGGCGGGTGCCGGCGCGGGCCACGATCAACCGGATCCTGGCCCGCGCCGGTCTGCTGGACACCAACCCACGTAAGCGGCCCAAGTCGACCCTGCGCCGCTTCGCCTATGCCCGGCCACGGGACTGCTACCAGATCGACGCCACCGAGATCACCCTCGCCGGGGGCACGACGGTGGTGGTCTTCGATGTGCTGGATGACTGCACCCGGCTGCTGCTCGCCTGCCACGCCGCGCCGGCCGAGACCGCCGCGGCCGCGG
>NZ_QEQT01000017.1:0-26799 GCF_003311655.1 Prauserella sp. PE36
TCGACCCGACCACCAACGAGAACCAAGATCAGATCCACCGTTCATCTGACAGACCCGACAACGCACCACCGGGCCCGAGTAACCGAGCTGGGTGGCGATGGCGGGGCGATGGCGTTCGTCGGCCAGCCGACGTTCCCCTCACGGGAGCTGCGGAACAGGTCAATCCGGTAGCGGCAGAAGGCCAGGTGATCAAGGCCGGAGGAACGGTGTCGGCCGCTGTCCCGGTATTCATGTCCCTGGCCCGCTCCGCTTTCTCGATTCGGCGCGTGGAAGGGGGAGGAGGTGGTTGAGGAAGTCGATCAGGTGGTTGGTGAAGATGTCGTTGTCGTCGCCGGCGACCATGTGTGCGGTGTTGGTGACGGTGGCGGTGTGGGCGGTGGGGATGTGGTGGAGAAGGTGGTCGACGGAGTCGTGGTTGACGATGTCGGATAGTTCGCCGCGGATGAGCAGGGTGGGGATGGTGATCTGTTGGGCGGCGGTGTCCATGCGGGTGGTGAGGTCGGTGAGGGCGGAGGTGTCGCTGATGAACTGGAGCAGTTGCGGGTCCCAGTGCCAGCGCCAGCGGCCGTCGCGGTGTTGGCGGAGGTTCTTGCGGAGTCCGTGGGTGGTGGCGGGGCGGGTTCGGTGGGGGTTGTAGGCGGCGATCGCGGCGGCGGCCTCGTCCAGGGTGGCGAAGCCGTCGCGGTGGCGGGTCATAAAATCGAGGATGCGGGCGGCGCCGGCGGGATTGATCTGGGGCGCGATGTCGACGAGTACGAGGGCGCGGGCGATGGTGTGGTCGGCGTGGGCGAGCAGTGCGGTGATACCGCCCATGGAGGCGCCGATGAGCACGGGGGTGTCGTTGAGGGTGCCGGCGATGTGGACGAGGTCGTCCACGAGGTGATCGACGGTGTAGTCGTGGGGGTGTGCCCAGTCGCTGTCACCGTGTCCGCGGGCGTCGAGGGTGAGCGCGGTCCAGCCGTGCCCGGCGAGCCGGGCGGCGGTGTGGTGCCAGGAGTGGCGGGTTTGCCCGACGCCGTGGAGCAGGACGGCGGTGCCGCGCGATGGGGTGGCTGGTGGTGCGGTCCAGTGGTCACCAGCCAGGGTGAGGCCCGCGCGGCGGTAGGTGAGGGGTGTGGGAGTGGTCACGGCGTCTCCGGGGCGTCAAGAGCTGAGTTCGCGGGCGAGGAGGTCGAGCAGATCGGCGCCTTGCTGTTCGAGTTCGGGGAGATGTTCCGCGGTGTCGGCGAGCGCGGTGACGCGGGTGGTGGTGGAGATGTCGGCGGTGGCGATGCGGGCGAGGCCGTGCCAGAGCTGGGTGAGCTGGGCGTAGAGGTCGGCGGCTTGTCCTGCTATGGGCAGGCCGGCGCGCTGGTTGAGGTAGTGCAGGTAGTCGGCTTGCAGCCGGCGGAACAGGCTGCCGCCGGTGCCGGCCTTGTCGATGAACGCGGCCAGCGCGGTGAGCACGGTATCCAGTTGCGTGGGGGTGAACACGTCGGGCCAGCGCCGCAGGTCGTCGACGAAGACGCTGATGCCGTCCAGGCCGGCGCCATGCACGAGGTCGGCCACCCCGTCGAGTTGACCGGCAGGCAGCAGTGACTGGGCATTTCGCAGAGCTCGAGCGGCAGCGTGGCAGGCGTCGGCGGCGGTGTCGGCCAGGGGCGGCAGCTGGGTGGGGTAGCGCAGCCGGTAGGTGGTGTGCCGGGTGGGTACGGGGAATCCGGTGGAGCTGCGGGCGCGGGCCAGCGCGTCGTAGGGGACGGGTTGGGGGTCGGCGCGGTCGTTGTCGACGACGGTAGCGGTACGGGTGTGGTCGTCGTAGCCGGTGATCACGATGTCGTGGCGGCTCATGCTCAGCCGCACCCGCAGATACGGGAGATGGGCGATGTCGGCCCAGCACAGCACCGGATACCCGTGGTCGAGTTCCTCGCGGACCCAGGCCCAGCCTTCGTCGGGATCATCGGTGGCATGCTGGGTGGCGGTGATCCCGAGACGGCGGGTGAACCCACCGGTGAGGTCGGGGCCCCGACCCACGAGGTAGATCGGCGGGCTCATGGCGGGATGGCGCAGGTAGCTGAACCCGAGTTCGCCGCCGAGCCCGAACACGGTGCCTTCATCCAGTGGCGTCTCGTCGTAGGACAGCCGGGCCCACTGCATCAGGTCGCGCAGCGCTCCTGACCCGCAATGCCCGGCCAGCTGGTGCGGGTAGTCGCTGATAACGCGTCGTCCGGTCACGAAGTACTCCTGTCCTGTTCGGCGACAAATGCAGAGTCGGTAGCGTCACTGCCGCAGGTTTCCGCAGGCTGCGACGGCCCGTCCACGCGGTGGCGTCCGGGAGCCCACGCCGTGAGCGCCACGGCCGTGACCGCGGTGAGCACGGCAAGGGCGCTGAGGGTGTCGTGGAACCCGTCGACGAAGGCGCGCCGCGCCGCGGCGGCAAGATCAGGTCCGGCGGGCGTGTCGCCGGCCAGCCGCAGCGCGGCGGCCAGCGAATCACTGGCCTGGGCGCGAGTTGCGGCGGGGAGGTGGGTGATCTGCGGGGCGAGATGGGTGCGGTAGCTGCTGGCGAGCAGGCTGCCGGCCAGCGCGATCCCCACCGCGGCACCGAGTTCCCGGGTGACGTCGTTGACCGCGGAGGCCACGCCCTGTTTGGCGCGGGGAACCCCGCGCACGATGGCGGCGGTGGCCGGTGTCGCGCAGATGCCCAGACCGAGCCCGAACACACCGAGGAACACCACCAGCCGCGGATAGTCCTCGTCCACCCCCAGCCCGCCGATCCCGACCAGCGCACCAGCCACCAGCGCCAGGCCGGCGCCGGTCATCACCCGCAACCCCACCCGCTCGCTCACCCACGGTGCGAGCACCGCGGCCACGACCAGCGGAACGGCCACCGGCGCCAACGCCAGCCCCGCCCGCAGCGGCGAGTAGCCCCACACCAGCTGCAGATGCTGCATCAGCAGGAAGAACACCCCGAACGCGGCCAGGAACTGCACCACCAGCGACACCGCGCCAGCACCGAACCCGCGGTCGCCGAACAACCCGACCTGCAGCAACGGTGCCGCCCGTCGTCGTTCGACGAGCACGAACCCGGCCCCCGCCAGCACCCCACCACCGAGCGAGGCGACCACCAGCGCACTGTCCCAGCCGTGATCGGGAGCCTCGATCACCCCGAACACCACCAACCCCACCGCCGCCGCCGACAGCACCGCCCCCGGCACATCCAGCCCGGGCGCCGCGGGCTCACGCGACGACGGCACGAACCAGCCACCCACCACCAGCAGCAGCGCCAACACCGCTGTGGCCACGAACACCGCCTGCCACGACCAGACCGCCAACAACGCGCCGGCCCCGAGAATGCCCAGCACCGCACCCGCCCCGGCAAAACCCGCCCACACTCCCACCGCACGCGCGGCCTGCCGGGCAGGGAACTCCGCGGTCAGCAGGGACAACGTCGCCGGCATCACCAGCGCCGCCCCCAACCCCGCGACCGCCCGGCACACAATCACCCCTGTCGGCGTGTCCATCACCAGCGGCAGCGCCGAACCCACCGCGAACACGACCAGTCCAGCCAATAGCACACCGCGCCGCCCGAGACGGTCCCCCACCGCGCCCGCCGGCAACAGAACGCCCGCCAACACCAACGTGTAGGCATCCACAATCCACGTCGCCTGCGTCTGACTCGCCCCGATATCCGCAGCCAGCTCCGGCAACGCCGTGGTCAGCGACGCCACCCCGGCCATCACCAACGCCACGGCCAGACACGACACCGCCAGCGTCCAGCCACGGCGCGCCCCGCCCGCTTCCCCGGCCGACTCCGCCACACGCATCACCCGCAAGACTCGAACATTTGTGAACCGACAGTATCGGACCTAGACTGACGGTTTCACAAGTCCGGCTGTCGTTAGGCTTGCTCGCGCCCGCGCCGCCCTCCGGATACGCAGGAGATCGATGTCCACCGCCGCCCCCACACCCAGCACCCCGGACGAAGACCCGCGGCTGGCACGCTCCCGCGCACGGCTGCTCGACGCCGCCACCCACCTACTGGCCGAAGGCGGCATCGACGCGGTCACCATCGACGCGGTCACCCGCACCGCCGGCATCGCCCGCGCCACCCTCTACCGCCACTTCGGCACCGGCACCGAACTGCTCGCCGCCGCCTTCGAACGCCTGCTGCCCCCCGTCGCACCCGCACCCGCCCACGGCCCCCTACGCGAACGGCTGCTCACGCTGCTGACCAACCAAGCCCACCTCATTGACCACGCCCCCCTGCAACTGACCGTGCTGTCCTGGCTCGGCATGAGCATCGCACCAACACCCTCGACCCCCACCCAGAGCGACCGGCCACACCTGCACACCCTGCGCCGCCGCATCATCGAGCAATACCGCCAACCCTTCGACGCCGTCCTCACCAGCGACGCCGCCCACAACACACTCCGCCCCGGCACCGACACCACCACCGCCCTCGCCCAACTCATCGGCCCCCTCATCTTCAACCGCCTCGTCACCGGCACCCCCAACGACGAACAGTTCTGCGCACACCTTGTCGACAACTTCCTCACCAGCCACACGCCGCCAACCCACACGGGCGACCGCTGACGACCCGCCACCACTGAGCACAGGCTCAGCTGAGGCGCACCCCCGCCCTCGCTCTGACACCGACAACGGTTGGAGTGCCCCCACAGCCTCAGCACGCCCTCCCCCGTGCCGTGGATCGCACCGGCCTGAGCGCGCGGCCGGCGAGCCGGGCACGCTTCGATCAAGGCTCTGGTGTGGCCCGCGCGCTTGAGCACACCGTCCGGGTGGCCCCACAGCGGGAAGACAAGGACAGGCCGTGGCCGCAATCCGGTGTGGGGCCGCCCGCCCCGCTAGTTGACGACGCACGCTGTCCGACCTACCCGGTGTGGGTCGGATCCCGTGGTGCCAGTCGCCGGGTCTGCGCGGGCGCAATCGGCTACCTGCCGCGCCACACCGGCTTGCGCTTCTCGCGGAAGGCGCGCGGTCCCTCTTGCGCGTCCTCACTCAGGTAGACGGGCTCCCATATCCGGTCAGCCTCGTCCAGCGCGTCGTGCCACCCGCGGTCGGCGGCCGCGTACACCATCGCCTTCGCGGCGAGCACGGACAGCGGCGCGTTCGCCGCGATGCGTTTCGCCAGGCGCTGCGTCGCCTTCCGGAGCTCCCCGGCCGGGACCACCTCGTTGACCAGACCGATCTGGTGGGCCCGCGCGGCATCGATGGGCTCCCCGGTCAGCAGGATCTGCAGTGCCACGCGCGGCGGAATGAGCCACGGCAGCGGCGCGGCCCACGGAGCACCCCGGCCCACCTTGACCTCCGTGACCGCGAACCGGGCGTGCTCGGCGGCCACGACCAGGTCGCACATCTGGGCAAGCAGGAAACCACCGGCGTAGGCCACCCCGTTGACCGCCGCGATGGTGGGCTTGTCGACCTTGACGTTGCGGCCGAGGTGCGGAACGAAGTCCGCTGGCGGCACAGTCAACTCCGTGTCGGCCATCTCCTTGAGGTCTCCCCCGGCGCAGAAAGCAGCGTCACCGGCGCCGGTGAGCACCAGCACCTTCGCGTCGCGATCGGCGTTGAAGGCGTCGAACGCCTCGAACAGCGCGGACCGAACCTTCGAATTGAGCGCGTTGCGCGCCTCCGGCCGGTTGATCGTCACCCAGGCCACCTCGTCGACGAGCTCATAGGCGAGCGCCCGCGTTGTCATCTCCGTTCACCCTCCTAGTTCGGGAAACCGACGGTCACGGTCCGGACGCGCTCAGGCGTGGGCATCGCTGGTCCGACCTGTCCGCTCACTCAGCCACTGGTGGAAGCGGGCGTAGTGACGTTCCGGATCGCGCTCGACGAAACGACCCCGCGCGGTCGCGAGGACCATGTTCGGCCCAGGCAGGAGCAGCTCCGCGGCAATGGTCCACCATCCGCGCTCGTCTCGGTTCTCCGACCACGCTCGGATGTCGAGGTCGTGCTCGATGGGGACCGGGCGGCGAAACGACACCTGCATGTCCGCCGTGACCGCGAGCACGGAGGCGGACCACGGCACCACACCGCACACCTCGTCGAAGGCCGCCATGACCGACCCGCCATGCGCGACGCCACCGGCACCCTCATGCTCGGCGCCCAGCCGAAACCGCCCGACCACGCTACCGTCGTCCCGCGTTTCGACCGCCTCGATTCCCAGTCGGCAGCGCCCCGCCTGCCGACAACCAGCGCACAGTGACGCCGAACCGCCGCCCACCGCGGGAAAGCCACTCAGCGGCCCCGTGGGAATGCCCGATCCCGAACGCTGCCCATCTTCCCTTTCACCGGTCATTCGCTCGTTCCCCTGCACGCCCGTTTCGACTCCGAACAAGCAAGACGTTATCAGCCATTTACAACCCGCCGGCTCGGCATCGCCAACATCACACGCCGTTGGCTCGCCAACCTCGTTGCGCCGGCGGGAGTCGCCCTTCTGCCACGCGCCGCGGCGCGCCGCGATGATGTGCGCCATACCTCTAGGTTAATGTCAACTCACTAGTACCCGCCGGTAGGTCATCCGTGGTACAGGGTCTGGTGCTCGGCCCGGATCTTGTACTTGAGCACCTTGCCGCCGACGGTTTCGGGCAACGCGTCGGTGACCACGATTCGTTTGGGTGTTTCGAACCCGGCCAGACGGGAGCGGCAGAACTCGGTGACCTCCTCCTCGGTGACCGTCTGGCCGTCGGTGGGCACCACGAACGCGGTCACCGCCTCACCCCACCGCTCGTGGGGCAGGCCGACTACTGCGGCCTTGGCCACCGCGGGGTGTTGGTGCAGTACCGACTCGACGCGCAGGCTGGAGACGTTCTCCCCGCCGGTCTTGACGATGTCCTTGTACCGGTCGAGCATGACGCGCAGGCCGTCGGCGTCGTCGCGGCAACTGTCCCCGGAGTGGAACCAGCCGTCCTGGAACGCTTCCTTGGTCGCCGCCTCGTTGCGGTAGTAGCCGGCGGTCACTACGGGCGAGCGGTAGACCACCTCGCCGGGCGTACCTGGCTTGTCCGTCAAGTCGTGGCCCTGTTCGTCTACGATCTTCGCGGCCAGCAGCGGGCTGGGGAGTCCGACGTAGTTCTGTTCGGGCGCGGTCCGCAGGAAGGTGTCCCGCCACTGGTCCACCCAGAAGCGGTGACACGCGATCGCCTCCGTCTGCCCCAGGATCTCCATGGGCTGCAGTTCCTCGCCGCACAGCCGCTTGAGCTGGGCCACAGTGCCCGGCGGCAGCGCGGCCCAGCCGTAGACCAGCACGCGCAGCGATCGAGCGTCGTAGCGGACCGGGTCGGTCGACAGCGCGTCGACCAGTGCGTTGACCATCGCGGGCGAGCCAGCCCACAGAGCTGTGACGGACTCGCGGGTGATCGCTTCGGCGATCTGCTGGGCGTCGGGACGCCGGCCGAGCACCATTGTCCCACCGGTCAGGAACGTCGAGAGCATCAGTTGGTCGCCGATGTGGTAGACGATGGGCAGGAACGTGCCCAGTACCAGGTCGGACTCGAATCGCAGGCCGCGGCTGAACGGTAACGCGAAGCTGTACGCGGCGAGGTAGCTGTAGTGGTGTGACAGCATCACGCCCTTGGGCATGGACGTGGTGCCCGAGGTGGACAGGATCTGCCAGATGTCGTCACCGTGGATCGCGACGTCGGGCTCGTCGGCCGGCGCGCCGTCGAGGAAGGAGGTCCAGCTCAGCACACCCTCGGGCACGTTCCCGCCGATCGGGAGAACGATCGGGGTCAGCCCGGCGGCGGTGACGGGGCCCTCGGCGACCGGCCAGAACTCGGCATCGACGAAGGCGAACCGGGCCTCGACGTGCTCGATGAGGTAACTGACGACGTCTGGTGCGAGCGACGGGTTGACCGGCGCGCACACCAGGCCCGCCTTGGCGATGCCCAGCTTGGTGACCAGCGCCTCGACCGAGTTCTCGCAGAACAGCGACACCCGCTCGCCCGCGTGCAGGCCCTGCGCGGCGAGCGCGTTCGCCACCCGGTTGGCCAGCTCGTCGACATCGCGGTAGGTCAGCCTGCGGTGCTCGGGATAGGCGTAGGCTCCGTCGCGGCCCACCACCGCCGCCTTGTCGGGGCGGCTCCAGATCAGCCGCTCGCACAGATCGCCGACGCTGACCCGGTTCCAGCGTTGGGTTTCGTGGCGGCCGCGAAGACTGGTCACGTCGATGGGACCTGACAACATGGTCATCCTCCTGTCAGCACGGCGGTGCGTCCTCCTCGAGTACGGTGATGGGGATCGGCACGTGGCGGGAGCGCAGGTACTCGCCGAGCCCCTTCGCCTGTGGGTCGGGCCGTACCGAGGCGGCCACGCCCTCGCCGAGCAGGCCGACCAGCACGAAGTTCAGCGCCCGCAGGTTCGGCAGCTCGTGGCGGTGGATGGTCAGCGGCGAAGCCTCGGGGATCAGGGTCCGCAGCCGGTCGACGGTGAGGTAGTCGCGTAGCCAGGCGTACGCGGTGTCGGTGCGGACCCATACGCCGACGTTGGCGTTGCCGCCCTTGTCACCCGACCGCGCCGCGCAGACCCGCCCCAGTGGGACTATCCGGGTGGGTGCCTGCACTGTCACCGTGGATGGATCGGGCGGGGGGACGCGCTGGCCGGTGGCTGGGGCGTGCTCGCCGCGGACGATCGTTCGGGTCGTGCCGTCGGGGAGCACAACCCGTTGTTCGATCAGGTCGGCGGGGATGAGGGTGGGCCAGTACACGCCGTAGGCGCTCTCGGCGGTGGGCGGGGTCGTGGTATGCAGCCCGGCGGGCCCGGCGAGGATGACCTCCATGGCCGCGCCGGAGAAGGCCCGCCCGACCTTGCGCGCGTCCGGGTCTTTGACGGTGATCCGCAGGTGGGCGGTGGCTTCCTCGTTGGTCGGGGCATCGTCGGTGTCGAACCGCATCAGGCGCACGTCGGTTTCGGCGAAGGTGTCCTTGCCGCCGAGGATGTCGAACAGCAGTCCTTCGGTCCAGGCGGCCTTGTCCTCGATGTCGAGGCCGGTCAGGACGAACGTCATGGTGTTGCGGTAGCCGCCGACGTAGTTCATGGCGACCTTCGCCCTGTCCGGCGGCGCGCTGCCTCGCACGTCCGACACGCTGATGCGGTCGGGCCGCTGTTGGGTCAGGGTGATGGTGTCGAAGTGCGCTACCACGTCGGGGTTGGGGTAGGCGGGTTCGGCGATCTCGTATAGCAGCTGGGCGGTGACCGTGCCCACCGACACCATGCCTCCGGTAATCGGATGCTTGGTGATGACGCTGGACCCGTCGGCGGCGATTTCGGCGATGGGGAAGCCGGGATAGCGGCGGTCGGTCACCTCGTGCGGCCAGGAGTAGTTGCCGCCGGTCGCCTGGGGGCCGCACTCGATGATGTGCCCGGCGACGACCGCGCCAGCCAGGACATCGTAGTCGGTCCGGGCCCAGCCGTGCCACCACGCGGCCGGGCCGGTGACCAGGGAGGCGTCGGTGACCCGGGGGCACACGACGATGTCGGCGCCAGCGGCCAGGGCTTCGGTGATACCCCAGCCGCCCAGGTAGGCGTTGGCCGTGACGGGTTTGACGCCGGCGTCGGCGAGGGGCTTGCCGGTGTCCAGGTGCGCCAGCGAGTGCCCCTGGTCGAGGAGGTCGTCGATCCTGTTCGTGAGGTCGTCGCCCTCGATATAGGCGATCCGCGGTGACAGTCCGAGGCGCTCGGCCAGCTCGGTGAGCCGCTCGGCGAGGCCGGCCGGGTTCAATCCGCCCGCGTTGGTCACTACCCGGATCCCGCGGTCGAGGCAGGTGCCCAGCACCTGCTCCATCTGCGTGACAAACGTCTGGGCATACCCGGCGCCGGGATCCTTCTGCTTGGCTTTCCACAGGATCAACATGGTGAGCTCGGCCAGGTAGTCGCCGGTGAGCACGTCGACCGGGCCGCCGTCGACCATCTCCCTGGCCGCGGCGACGCGGTCGCCGTAGAAGCCGGAACAGTTGCCGATCCGCACGGCACGGGAATTCATCGGACCGTCTTCTCCTTCCTGGCGAACTCACCTGGCGCACGCCCCGGCCCCGGTGGGCCGGCGAAGGCCTGGGCGATGGACATCCACTCGGCCGCCACCGGCCCGCTGATCTTCAGCGCGGTGTCGGCGACGTGCCGCCGCTGGGTCACGACGAGGCAGAAGTCCAACGCGGGCCCGGACACGATGTCCCGCGCTCGCGGCGGCCCCCACGTCCAGGTCGCACCATCGGGACTCGACAGGTCGACGCGGACCGGGTCGGCGGGAACCGGCTTCCCGTGCCGCCCGAACGCGAACCCAAAGGTGCGCACCCCCAGATGTGCGATGTGCCGCAACCGCGCGGTCGGAGTGCGCTCGACACCGAGGGCGTCGGCGATGTCCTGGCCGTGCGCCCACGTCTCCATCAGCCGGGCTGTGATCGAGGACGCGAGGCTCATCTCCGGCCCATACCACGGCACCCGGAGCTTCGGGTCCAGTCCGGACGCCGTGTCGACCAGGCGCCGGCGCGCGTCGCGGAACCAGGTCGACAGCTCCGCCGGCGGCAGCCCCCGATGCCGCTGGGCTACCTCGTCGGCGAACGCCGGGTTTCGCGACACCTGCTTGGCCTCCACCGCGCGGAAGCGGTCGGGATCGACTGCGGCCCGAGTGGCCGCCTCGTCGAAGTAGGCCAGATGGCTGACCTGGTCGCGGATCGCCCACCCCGGCGCGGGGGTCGGCGCGTCCCAGGTGGCGTGGCTCAGCCCGGTCAGCATGTCCTCGACCACTCGGGTTTCGGCCTGGAGGTCGGCGAGCAACTCGGCGAAGGCGACCATCAATCCATCCGTTCCTCGACGACCGCGAGCACCGAGCCCGTATCGACGGCCTGTCCCATCGCGACGTTCACCGAGGCGACCGTGCCGTCATGGGGGGCCGCCACCGTGTGCTCCATCTTCATGGCCTCCAGCACGAGGATCGGGGTACCGGCCGTGACCTCCTGCCCGAGCTCGACCGCCACGCGCACGACCGTCCCCGGCATCGGCGCGAGCAGCGACCCCGGTTCCCGGACCGCGGTGGGGTCGGGAAACCGGGCCTTCTCGGTGAGCCGGGTGCTTTCCAGCGCGCTGTCGACGTAGGCTTCGTCGCCGTAGCGGCTCACCGACATCGCGCACCGAGTACCGCCGACGGCGATGTCCACTCGGTCCGGCGCCAGCGTGAAGGCGTGGACGGCGCCCAGCGCCTGCCCGGCCACGCTCCCGGTCACCTCACCGTCCCGGATCCGGTACGTCACGTCGATGTCCTCGCCGTCGGCGACGAAGGCCACCCGCTGCGGGCCGTTGTCCACGTTGCGCCAGCCGGATGGGACGGTGGCCAGCGCCCGTGCCCTCGCCCTGCGTTCGGCCTGTCCGGCCAGCGCCGCCGCGAGCGCATGCGTCGACACTGCCTGCGGGTCACGCCAGCAGCGTTCCACCTCGACCGGGTCGTGCCTGCTCAGGTAGCCAGTGTCGATCGCGCCCGAGCGGAACTCGTCCTCGCGCAGGATGCCGATGAGCAAGTCCCGGTTGGTGACGACACCGTGCAATCTGCTGTCCGCGAGGGTCCGGGCCAGTGTCCGGATCGCTTCGTCTCGGGTGCGGCCGTGCGCGATCACTTTCGCCAGCATGGGGTCGTAGTGCGGGCTCACCACGGAACCGTCCGCCACGCCCGCGTCGACCCGGACACCGGGCAGGCGGGGAATGTCGAAGCGGTGCAGCGTGCCGGTGGCGGGTAGGAAACCGGCGGCGGTGTCCTCGGCGTACAGCCGGGCCTCCACGGCGTGTCCGGAGATGGTCGCCTCCAGCGCCTCCTGCGGCAACGGCGCGCCCTCAGCGACAAGGAGCTGCAGCCGCACCAGGTCCAGTCCGGTCACCAGCTCGGTCACCGGATGCTCCACCTGCAGCCGGGTGTTGACCTCGAGGAAGTAGAACTGGCCGCTGGAATCGAGGACGAACTCGACGGTGCCGGCGCCGACGTAGCCGATCGCCTTGCCGGCGGCGACGGCGGCCTGGCCCAGTTCGGCGCGCAGCCGATCGTCGACCGCGGGGGACGGCGCCTCTTCGAGGATCTTCTGGTAGCGCCGCTGGATGGAGCATTCGCGCTCGAACAGGTCCACCACGGTGCCGTGCCGGTCGCCGAAGATCTGCACCTCGATGTGGCGGGGAGAGTCGACGTAGCGTTCGAGGAACACGGTCGCGTTGCCGAACGCCGAGGCGGCCTCGCGCCTGGCGGAGGTGACCGCGTCGGCCAGCCCGGCTTTGGCCTCGACCACCCGCATGCCGCGGCCGCCACCGCCGTAGGCGGCCTTGACCAGGACGGGGTAGCCGATCTCGGCGGCCACCTGAGCCTCGAGCGAGCGCGGGTCGACCTCCTCGTCGTCGATCACGATTCCGGGCAGCACCGGCACACCCGCGTGGGCCATGAGTTCCTTGGCCGCGGTCTTCGAGCCCATCGCCTCGATCGCGGCCGGCGGCGGCCCGACGAACACCAGTCCCGCGTCCTCGCACGCTCTGGCGAACCCCGCGTTCTCCGACAGGAAGCCATAGCCGGGATGAACGGCGTCCGCCCCGGTCCGCCGGGCCGCGTCCAGCAGCAGGTCGGCACGCAGATACGTGTCGGCCGGCGCCACGCCCGGCAGATGCACGGACTGATCGGCCTCCGCGACGAAGGGGGCGTGCGCGTCCGCGTCGGAGAACACCGCCACCGTGCCGATGTCGAGCTCACGGGCCGTGCGCATCACCCGGGAGGCGATCTCACCCCGGTTGGCCACCAGCAGCTTGTTGATCCTGGACACCGTCGACTCCATCACATCCGGAACACGCCGAAACCGCGCCGTCCCGCCACCTCCTGGGAATGCGCCGCGGACAACGCGATACCCAGCACCGTGCGGGTCTGCCGCGGGTCGATCACCCCGTCGTCGTAGAGCCGGGCGGACATGAAGAAGGCATGCGACTCGCGCTCGATCTGCGCCTCGATGGCGCGCCGCTGCTTCTCGTCGGCCTCGACGTCGAACGGCTTGCCCGCGGCTTCGGCGGCCTGACGGCCCACGATCGAGAGCACGCCCGCCAGTTGCTGCGGCCCCATCACCGCGCACTTGGCGTTGACCCAGCTGAAGACGAAGCGGGGATCGTAGGCACGGCCCGACATGCCGTAGTTGCCCGCTCCGAACGACGCCCCGATGTTAATCGTGATGTGCGGGACCGTGCTGTTGGTCACCGCGTTGATCATCTTGGCGCCGTCCTTGATGATCCCCCCCTGCTCGTACCGGGTGCCGACCATGTAGCCAGTGGTGTTCTGCAGGAAGATCAACGGAGTGCTGGACTGGTTCGCCAGCAGGATGAACTCGCTGGCCTTCTCGGACTCCTCGGAGAACAGCACGCCGCGCGCGTTGGCCAGGACCCCGACCGGATAACCGTGGATCGAGGCCCACCCGGTGACCAGGCTGGTGCCATAGCGCGCCTTGTACTCCCCGAACCGGGAACCATCCACAACCCTGGCCAGGACCTCCCGAGGGTCGAACGGCACCCGGAAGTCGGCCGAGGCGACACCAAGCAGCTCCTCCGGGTCGTAGCGCGGCTCATCAGGCAGCTCCGTCGGCGGCGGCCCCAACTTGCGCCAGTTGGTCTCGGCCACTATCTGCCTGCCGATCCGGATACAGTCCAGCTCGTCCACGGCGAAATGATCCGCCAGCCCGGACACCCGCGCGTGCATGTCCGCCCCACCGAGCTCCTCGTCGTCGGCCTCCTCCCCGGTGGCCATCTTCACCAGCGGCGGCCCACCGAGAAACACCTTCGCCTGGCGATCGACCAGCACAGCATAGTCACACATGCCCGGCACGTACGCCCCACCGGCGGTGGAGTTGCCGAACACCAGCGCGACGGTCGGCACCCCCATCGCGGACAGCTCGGTGAGGTCGTGGAAGATCTTGCCTGCGGGGACGAACAGCTCGGCCTGCGTCGGCAGGTCGGCACCCCCGGACTCGACCAGATTGATCACCGGCAACCGGTTGCGGCGCGCGATCTCCAGCGCTCGGAGCGTCTTGCGCAGCGAGTACGGGTTCATCGCCCCGCCGCGCACCGTCGGGTCGTGGGCGATGATCATACATTCGACGTCCGAGACGACGCCGACGCCGGTGACCACGCTGGCGCCCACCAGGAAGTCGGTGCCCCACGCGGCCAGCGGCGACAACTCGAGAAACGGCGCGTCGCGGTCAACCAGTAGCTCGATCCGCTCCCGCACCGGCAACCGTCCCCGCTTGCGATGCCGCTCGAGGTACTTCGGGCCGCCTCCCGCACGAACGATCTCCAGCTGCTCGTCGAGTTCGGCCAGCGCGGCGAGATTGGCCTTCCGGTTGAGCAGGTAGGTCTCGCTGGCCGTGTCGAGCGTTGATTTCAGCACCGGCATGCTTCTTCCCGCTTTCGATCGCGTCCGCGCCGGTCAGTACGACTTCGGCAGGCCCAGACCGTGCTGGGCCACGTAGTTGAGGATCATCTCCCGGCTGATCGGCGCGGTCCGCATCAACCGCAACGGCCCCCACAACGTGGCCAGCCCGTACTCGGTGGACATCCCGTTGCCGCCGTGGGTCTGAATCGCCTGGTCCAGCGCCGTCAATCCGGCCTCAGCGGCGGCGTACTTCGCCATGTTCGCCGCCTCACCAGACGCGGGGTCGCCCTCGTCGTGCAACCAGGCGGCCTGCCGGGTCATCAGCCGAGCCAGCTCGACCTGGATCTTGGCGTTCGCCAGCGGGTGGGCAACGCCCTGGTGCGACCCGATCGGCACCCCCCACACATTCCGCTCGCGGGCGTACTCGGACGCCTTGGTCAGGCCATAGCGCGCGATCCCGTTCGCCAGCGCCGCACCCATGATCCGCTCCGGGTTCAGCCCCATGAACACCTGCTTGAGGCCTTCCCCCTCAACGCCGATCAGGTTCTCCGCAGGCACCCGCACATCGTCGAAGAACAACGTGAACTGCGTCTCCGGCGCGGTGACCTCCACCGGGATCGCGGTTCGCTCCAGCCCCGGCGCGTCGGTCGGCACGATCAGCAGACTGAGCCTGCCACGTCCGGACGCGTCGGTACCCGTGCGGGTCACCACCAGGACGGCCTCCGCCTCGTCCACCCCCGAGATGTAGTACTTGGTTCCGCGCAGCACGTAGTCGCCGCCGTCCCGGGTCGCCGCTGTAGAAATGTTGTGTGAATTCGACCCGGCGTCCGGCTCGGTGATCGCGAACGCCATGATCGTCTCACCGCTGGCGATGCCGGGCAGCCACCGCTTGCGCTGCTCGTCCGTGCCATGCGCCTGAATGATCGTGCCGCAGATCGCCGGCGAGACCACCATCATCAACAGCGGACAGCCCGCAGCGGCGAGTTCCTCGCTCACCAGTTGCAGCTCGTAGACGCCACCCCCGCCGCCGCCATGGGCCTCATCGATGTTCACCCCGAGAAAGCCCTGCCGTCCCACGGCCTGCCAGAGTTCGGTGCTCTTCTGGCCCGACTTCGCCCGCTCCACGAAGTACTCGTGGCCGAACGAGGCGGCGAGCTTGGACACCGCCTCGCGAAGTGCGCGCTGCTCGTCGGTCTCCCGAAAGTCCACCTTGGCTCTCCTCCACTCCGATGCCCTTCGCCGCACGAAGCACCTCTTCAGCGCTCCCGCAAGTCGAATCGCACCGACAACCTGTCGGCGGACTCACCCACCGTCCGGACGCTTGACCAAATCTCGTGGCACCTCATGACGTTCCGGCCACACCCGGCGGCTGTGACACATCCGCCGAGTGTGCGCCATCACCTCTGAGCCTTCCCACGCTCCGTTAATCATGGTTAACATACTTGGAGAGAGGCGCCAACCACAACCCCCGCCGGCACGCGTGCCGCGCGCCGGTGGCAGTGGGCTGAGATGTCTAACACCAGCCGGGATCCCCGAACGCGCCGGTTGACAGGGATTGACAGAAGGAGAGGCGTGCGCGTCGAACAGCGAGAACCAATCACCAGACGAAGGGAACCCCGTCCCCAGGCGCCCCCTGGTGCCACTGTGGACGAATCCGAACCCAAGGACCGGCCAAGGAGCCGGGCGCGAAGGGCCAATCCTGACCGCCACCGTGACCCGGACACGGGCACTCCGAGTTCTCTTGTTGTTGACGATCCAAGGTGGTCCTGGCGATCACTGGGTCCTGGCCGAACCGGTGACATGCGAGGCGCACCATGAGGTCACCAGCACTGTCCGGCAGCCCCGCTATCGCGGCGGTCGAAGAGCTTCCGCCCGGGCGCTATCCTGACTACGACGGAGCGGCGATGCAGGAACTCGTCCTGCGCCACTTCGTGACCAACTCCGGGATCGGGCCGAACGCCGTGGACGGGCTGCTGGTCTGCCCTGCCGGCATGGCGGGCGGACAGGGCGCCGACGTCTTCAACCACGAGCGGATCAACGACGCGCTGGGCATCCGACCGCGGTTCTGCGAAACGATCAACGTGGGCGGCGCCACCTACACCGTCATGCTCACCCGCGCGGCGACGGCCATCAGGGCGGGGCTGGCGGACGCAGTGTTGTGCGTGGGCGCGGGCAAGTTCCCCAAGGTCGGCGCCGGCGGTGCCGACCTGATGGCCCGCATGATCAGCCACCCGGACTTCGAGTACCCCTACGGCAGCTTCATCCCCGCCCTCTACGCCCTGGCCGCCACCCGGCACATGGCTGAGCGGGGCACCCCGCGGGAAGCGCTGGCCGCGGTCGCGGTCACCAGCCGGGAGTGGGCGCTGCGCCACCCTGACGCGCTGATGCGACCGGCGGGCCCGCTGACCATCGAGCAGGTTCTCGACTCACGGCCGATCGCCTCGCCGTTTCACCTCCTGGACTGCTCGGTGCCGTGCGAAGGGGGCGCGGCGTTCCTGGTGATGCGCGGCGAGCTGGCACGTGAGCTCACCCAGCAGCCCGCCTACCTACTCGGCTTCGGGGAGCACCACGACCACGGCAACATCAGCCACGCCAGCGACTTCGCCACCATGGGCGCGGGCGTCTCGGCCCGCACCGCGTTCGCCATGGCTGGCCTCGCCCCGTCGGACGTGGACATCGCCCAGCTCTACGACGCCTTCAGCATCAACCCGATCCTGCTGTTGGAGGAGACCGGCCTCGCCGAGCCCGGCAAGGGTGGCCACTTCTACCTGAACGGTGCGGCCGCGCCGGACGGGGTCCTTCCGGTCAACACCTACGGCGGACTGCTGTCCTTCGGACACACTGGAGACGCCTCCGGTATGTCGATGCTGATCGAGGGCGCCCGCCAGGTGATGGGCCAGGCGGGAGACCGGCAGGTCGAGGCGGACATCGCCCTGGTCCACACCTACGGCGGAATGATGGCCGACCACTCCACCGTGCTCCTGGGAAGGACCGCACGATGACCACCACCGCACCCGTTCCCACCCTGTACGAGGACACCGCACCCTACTGGCGTGCGGCCGTCGAGGGCCGGTTCGCACTACCTCGGTGCCGCGCGTGCCGCAGGTTCCACCACCACCCGCGAGCATGGTGTCCCTACTGCTGGTGCACCGACCTCGAATGGGCGGAGCCCTCCGGCCGCGGCATCGTGCTGACCTACACGACCGTGCACCAGCCACCGTCCCCCGCGTTCACCGCACCCTACGTGCTGGCCGTGATCGAACTGGCGGAAGGACCTCGGATGATGGCCAACGTCGTCGACTGCGCCCCGGACACGGTCCGCGTTGGCACCCCGGTCCAGGTCACGTTCGAACCACGCGGAGACGTCGCGATCCCGCAGTTCCGGCCGCGGGAGGAGACACCCTCATGACCGTCAACTACGCCGACGCGCTCAACTACGTGGTCACCGGGTCGCACGCCGAAGCGCAGGCCTGGATCGGCCACGAGGTCACCACCGAGGCGCCGTTTCCGGTCAACGAAGCGCAGATCGCGTACTTCTGCGCCCTCGTCGAGGACGCCGACGAGAACCACTGGGACGCCGACGCCGCGGGGAGGCGGTACGGGGCGCTGATCTCGCCGCCCGGAATGCTCATGGTCTGGGCGTTCCCGCTGCCGTGGAACCCGTGGGGCAGACCGGAGCACGCGCCGATCCTCGCCCTCGACGTGCCGCTGCCCGGCACCACGCTGATCAACGTCTCCACCGACACCCGGTTCCTCGCCCCGATGCGAGTCGGCGACCGGCTCACCTTCAGCGAGCGCGTGGAGTCCGTCTCCGCGGAGAAGCACACCGCGCTGGGCGTGGGCCACTTTGTCACCACACGGTCCGCATGCCGGAACCAGGAAGGCACGCTGGTCGCCACCAACGACAACGTGCTCTTCCGCTACCGCGCCTCCGACGCCAAGCCGCCCACGCGGCAGGCTGCCCCGGCCGCGGCTGACCCGGCGGACGCGGTCGAGGTTCTCCCCGAGGTGCGGATGCCGGTGACAGTCACCCGGTGCGTGCTCGACGCCGCGGCCACCCGCGACTTCTTCCGCGGCCACCACGACCACGCCTACGCGCGAGAACAGGGCGCCCGCGACGTCTACCTCAACACCATGTTTCTCCACGGCTTCGTCGACGCGTCGGCAAGGCCTGGGCGGGCCCGGACGCCTGGCTAGCGCGCAGGCGGCTGCAGATGATCGCGCCGGTCTGCGCCGGCGACACCCTGCGCACCGACGGCCGCGTGCTCTCCATCGACGACACAGCGCAGCCCCGCCAGGCGACGCTAGCGATCGACTGCCACACCGAGCACGGCCTGGCCGCCCGATCCACCCTCGTCTTCAACCTCGACCAGCTACCCGGTCACGTCACGACCAGCCGATGACACACCTCGTCTCCGACTCCCTGCTTGCCGCTACCGCGCCAACGGTCGCGGTAGTCTCAAACCGCGTGACGCGACCTGCTCGCCCGTCCGGGAACCACGCACCAGCCAAGTCACTTCTAGGCGTGGCCCCATGGCGGTGACCCCACCATCGGCGTTGGCCCGGTCCAGGTCCGCGGAAACCTCCCGCTGCCAGGCCAACGCCACCGACGCGACCGCACTGCGTTCGACCGTCAACACCAACTTCACGGAATCAAGCGTCCAGCCGCATCGAGTCCGGAGTGGACATCTCCGCGTACGTCGTCGAATTCGCCACCGGAGGCCCAGCGCCGGTTCCCAGCCGAGGGCGACACCGACCGACATGGCCACCGCACGACCCGCGGCCGCGCCACGCACTGGCCACGGCGAACCGGACCCATGGTTTGGTTGTGCTGGAGGCTTGCCGCAGGACGGCCTGTGTCCGGGGGTCAGCCGCCGTTGAGCACCGAGCGGGCGCATTCGGCGAGCAGTTCGCGCAGCCTCGGTTCGGGGAGACCGACGCGGTGGAACAGCGTCGACTGGATAGCACCGATGGCCGCGTGCACGATGGTGCGGGCCTCGGTATCGGTGAGTTCCGGGCGCAGCTCCATCAGGACGTGTACCCACTCTTCGAGGTAGAGCCGCTGCTTGCGGCGTAGCCGGCGGCGGTCTTCCTCGGGAAGATTATGGATCTCGTTGTGGTAGACCTGGGCCAGTTCCCGATCGCGCACCACGAATTCGACCTGGCCGGCAATCAACTTGTCCAGGGTTTCCCGAAGGTCGGCGGTGCCAGCTACGATGCCCTGCTCTTCACGCACCAGCCCGTCGATCACCCGGTCGAACAGCGCCACCAGCACGGCAGACTTGCTGTCGAAGTGCCGGTAGATGCCGGCGCCGGTGATGCCGGCCACGGCGCCGATGTCGGCCATGGACACGGCGTGGTAGCCGTGGCGGGCTACCAGGTCGGCGGCGGCGGCGAGGATGCGTTCCTTGCGCGCGGGATCACGGGTCCGCAGTGGTGCCTCGGCCTCGCTGCTCACTTGGAGCCCCTTCCTTCATCCCGTTGCTTGGCCGCCGTCGCGATGGGAACTTGTTCCCGCCACGCGGCCAGACAGGAGAATGCGACAGCGCGCATCCCAGGCGAGGGTGCGGCACCCATCAGCGCCCCGCTCCTCTTGAAGCGGGCTTGGCCGCGACGGCCACGAGTTCTTCCTGGGCGTCCCGGCAGCGATGCCTCGGGCTTCCCAGCTCTGCCTCGCCGTGGCGCAGGCGTCCCAGCGGGGACTCGGCCATCAGACGCATAGTTCCTCCTGGCGGCCAGCACGGACGGCGGTGCGTTCGCGAGGATGCGCTCGGCCGGTCGTTGCACCGCTCTCCGCGAGTCGGGGTGACGGCGCTACCGCGTTCAGCAGTCCAACCTGGTATGCCCGGCCAGCGTCAATTGGGTCGCAGATGAGCAGAAGCCGCATGGCTATGCGCGGCGAAACAAGGCGGGGCAGCGGCACGACCCACGGTTTGTACCCCTGACCACCTTGACCCCGGTGACCGCGAACCGTGCGGTGTCGGCGGCCACGCACAGGTCGCAGCACTGCGCGAGCACGAACCCACCAGGGTTCGCGACGACGTTGCCCGGCGGCGATCGTCGGCGTGGCCACCTCGATGTCGCCGCCGTACTGGGACACGAAGTCAAGTGGTAGCACGGTAAGCGCGGTATCGGCCAGTTCCTTCCGGCTGCTACCGGCGCGGACTGCCCGGCCGCCCACGCCGGCCAGCACCAGCACGTTCGCATCACCGTCGAACCTGTACACGCCCGCACACGGCCAACCGCGCCCTGCCTCGTTCAACACGATGCGGGGTTTCCGGCGGTTGATGGTCAACCAAGCCACTGGCCCACTTTGTGGGTAGCTCACCTCGATCGCCGATGCCCCATCACTGTGTCGATCGTGTGACGGGTCGCGGAGCGGGCGGCGAGGTCGCGGAGGATTCATGCCGGCGTGCAGGCGGACCGACACGCCCGCGTTGTCGGACTCCGCCGGGTCGACCGCAGGCCGTCCCGGTACGGATACGCGGCGACGGGCGACTGCCCTGGGACCGGACGTCAGATCCAGCGGCGTCTCATGCCTCGCCCGTGCCAGCGGCCGACCTCGACGGTGAGGCCGATCGGCGGCCGCGGCGACATCGTGGGTGCGGGGGCGCCCGGTCGTGTACCGCCGACGCCTCTCGCTCGAGGCATCCGCCCCTCTCGGCGTCTGCATGTCCCTCTCGCCTCCACATCCGTTTGCTGAGCGTCGCTCGCGATTCACTAGCTTGAACAACGGTGCGAAGCACTCCGTGCGCGCGGCCCGGCCATCTCGGCCAGGCCTGCCTCGATGCGACCAGCTTCACAACGCGGCACTCGAACAGTAGGATCCTAGTAATTCAGCTTTAACTATGTCAGCCCGGTTATCAACGGCGAAACGAGGGCAACGATGGGTAACGTGGACCTCGACCTGGACGTCACGGTCGGGCAGCACCACCCGCCCGCCGCGCACCGACGGGAACCCGTCACCGCCGGCGGCCTCGTCGTGCGCGCGACCTGGAGCCTCCCACACGACCAGCCGTCCGTCGACGGTCCTGGCGCTCACACGCACCCTGGGCCCGGGCGGCTGAACCACCGGCGAGCCGACGACCTCGGCACGCGTGTGGTGAACAGTTCGTGGGCACGCGACGAGCGGCCACGATGCCGCGGGCCTCACCCAACGAACGATTCACAACTGGCGGACGTCAGTCGCCACCTCGGCCAAGCCATCCGGTCCGCCGCGTCGCGGAGCGTGTCGAGAAGGAGAGCCAATCGATGACCGAGCAAGATCTCCAGCGGAATCTGGTGACCCGGGTGAATGTCGGCGACATGCTCACCCGCACCGCCTGGCGGCGCCCCGACCACGAGGCGGTCGTGGACGGGCCACGACGGCTGTCCTATCGCGAGTTCAACGCGGCGGTGAACCGGCTGGCGAACGCGCTGCTGCGGAACGGATACCGGCGCGGCGAGGTGCTGGCCCTGGTCAGCGGAAACAGCACGGAGTTCCTGCTGACCTACTACGCGTGCGCCAAGACCGGTGTCGTCTGTGTGCCGGTCAATCTTGCTTGGGGCCCACGGGAGACCGCCTACGTGCTCGATCACTCCCGGTCCCGGGGCGTCGTCGTGGAAAGCCAGCTTGCCGGCCTGGTGTCGGCCGCGCTGGACCAGCTCGACGACAGCGCCGTGACCGACGTGGTCGTTGCCCACGGCACCGGTGCGGCGTGGGAAGCCTCGGGCTCGGCGTCCTGGCGCGAGTTCGACGACTTCGTTGGCGCGGAAGGCGACGCGGAGCCGGAGTGTTTCGTCGAGGATCGCGACCCGGTCAGCTACCTCTACACCAGCGGCACCACCTCGGCCCCCAAGGGTGTGGTGAGCAGCCACCTCGCGGTCTATCTCGAATCACTGAACGCCCCGCTGGTTCTGGGCATCAGCGAACGGGAGCGCGCCGGGGTGATGATGCCGCTGTTCCACACCGCGCAACTCAACGGCTTCACCACCGGCCTGTTCTACATGGGGGGAACCGCGGTACTGCTGCGCACCTTCGATCCGGCGGCGTTGCTGGCCACCATCGAGTCCGAACGCCTCACCGAAATCTTCGCGCTGCCCATGATGTACCGGGCGATGATGGACCACGACGACATCGACAAACGCGATCTCTCCAGCCTGCGCTTGGCGATCTACGCCATGGCACCGATGCCCGACACCGACCTTCGCCGGGCGATCGAGGTGTTCGGATGTGAGTTCGCCCTCGGCTTCGGCCAGACCGAGATGAACCCGATCACCACGGTCTTTCCCCCCGAATACCAGCTGTCCCACGCCGGTTCGGTCGGACTACCGGTTCCCAACGTGCAGGTCGGCATCATGGACGACGACGGCCACCTGCTCCCCCAGGGCGAAACGGGCGAGATCGTCTACCGTGGCCCACACGCCATGGAGGGCTACCTGCGCAACCCCGAAGCCACGGCCGCGGCGTTCGCCCACGGTTGGTTCCACTCCGGCGACGTCGGCCGGTTCGACGCGGACGGACTGCTGTGGTTCGCCGACCGCAAGAAGGACGTCATCAAAACCGGCGGGGAGAACGTCGCCTCCATCGAGGTGGAGAAGGCACTCTACGAGGCCGAACCCCGCATCCAGGAGGTCGTCGCGGTCGGACTGCCGCACGAACGGTGGTCGGAGGCGATCACGGCGGTCGTGACCCGCAAGCCAGGCAGTGATCTAAGCGAGGAGGACGTGCTCGCCGCCGCCCGCAGTCGACTGCCCGGGTTCAAGGTGCCCAAGGCCGTCGTGTTCGTGGACGAGATGCCCCGCACCGCCACCGGAAAGATCCAGAAGAACGTCCTGCGCGATCAGTACCGGGACCACTTCCGCAACGACTAGTGCGGGGTCGTGTTCGACGTGACCGAGACAGCAAGCCCGCGCCCAACCGGCAGCGGTCTCCGCCCGGCCGGTGACCATGCTCGATCCAGACCTTCGGCGGCGACGAGTCGGTCCCCGAGTGTGGCGTTCCGAAATCGTGGCGACCCGCCGACCGACGCGAACCGTTCCGGCAGCCCAGACATGACCGATGAACAGACCTGCCCACGATCTCGCCCCCGCGCCGTGGTACCGCGCGGGGCGACTACCAACCGGAGACACACGATGAACCGAGGAATCGGCGCCTGGGTCACCAAACGCGCCTTTCTGCAAGGCGACTCGAAAGCCTTCGTTGCGGGCGAGCGCACTTTCACCTACGCGGACGCCGACCGGCGGACCGATCAGCTGGCCTCGGCGCTCGCCGGACTCGGCGTGCGCAGGGGCGACCGGGTCGCCGCGTTGATGGTCAACTCGGTGGAGTTCCTCGAGACGCTGCTGGCCTGCGCGAAACTCGGCGCGATCATGGTGCCGATCAACGTGCGGTTGGCCGCCATGGAGGTCGGTTTCATTCTCGGCGATTCCGGCGCGGACGTGCTCGTGTTCAACGGCCAGTTCACCGACATCGTGCGCGGCGCCCTGACCGAACCCGGCGTGCGGGTACGCCACACGGTCCAGGTGGGCGACGGCGGGTACGAAGACGGCCTGGCCTACGACGAGCTGCTGGCCAGCGGGCCGGCGGACTTCGCCGCGGCGGACGTCGCCGGAACTGACACCGCCATGTTGATGTACACCTC
The DNA here is from genome assembly GCF_003311655.1 of Prauserella sp. PE36. NCBI lineage: Bacteria > Bacillati > Actinomycetota > Actinomycetes > Pseudonocardiales > Pseudonocardiaceae > Prauserella > Prauserella sp. PE36. Next base: position 23,998 of record NZ_QEQT01000017.1, read on the forward strand.
CGGGACCACCGGACGCCCCAAGGGGGCCATGCTCACCCACGACAACTTGCTCTGGAACGCGATCAACGTGCTCGGCACCGAGCACCCGCTTTCCTCGCGCGACGTGACGGTCACGGTGGCCCCGATGTTCCACATCGGCGGACTCGGCGTGCACTCACTGCCGCTGCTCTACGTCGGTGGCACGAACGTGATCCTGCCCAACTTCGACCCGGTCGGCACGCTCACGGCCATGGCCGAGCACCGCGCAACGGTCCAGTTCATGGTGCCGGCGATGTGGGTCGCGATCACTCAGGTACCGAACTTCGGCTCCTACGACCTGTCGTCCCTGGAACTGGCCATGGGAGGCGGAGCTCCATGTCCACTGCCCATGATCGAGTTCCTCAACGAGCGAGGCGTCCCGTTCATCGAGGGCTTCGGCATGACCGAGACCGCGCCGCTGGTCTCCATACTCGACTCGGCCCACGCGAGGAGCAAGGCCGGGTCGATCGGGCGGGTCGCGATGCACGTCGAAGCCCGCATCGTCGATGACGGCGACCGGGACGTCCCGACGAACACCGTCGGCGAACTGGTCCTTCGCGGTCCTAACATCTTCGCTGGCTACTGGATGCGCCCCGAGGCCACCGCCGAGGCCTTCCGCAACGGCTGGTTCCACACCGGTGATCTCGGGCGAATGGACGAGGAAGGCTACATCACCCTGGTCGACCGGAAGAAAGACATGATCATCTCCGGTGGTGAGAACGTCTATCCTATCGAGGTCGAGCAGGTGTTGTTCAAGCACCCCAAGGTCGCCGACGCCGCAGTGGTCGGCGGTCCCGATCCGCGATGGGGCGAGCGAGTGGTGGCCGTCGTCGTACCCGACCCCGCGGCCGGGCGGGACCCGGCCCCGGAAGAACTCGTCACCTGGTGCCGCGAACGACTGGCGCACTTCAAGTGCCCGCGCGAGGTGCACTTCGTCGATGCCCTGCCGCGCAACGCCACCGGCAAACTACTCAAGACCGTGCTGCGGGAGAAGTACGCCGGTGTGACAGACGGCGTCGTGGTCCGCTGACCAGAAACCCTGGCCAAACGTCTGCGAAACAGGTTGCAACGGCGACCAAAGCTCTTCGCCAGCGAGGGTTGCAGTGCTTCCCGAGTTGGGCCAATTTAGTGCGTAGCGGCTCGGGCTTTGATCGCTTCGAGAACGTGCTGGATGTTGTCGGGTAGTGGGTCGGCTGCCGTGATCACGTAGTCGCCGGCCTGGATATGGAGCGTGCGGTAGCGGCGGATGGTCTTGACGAACTTCTTGATGGACCAGCCGGTTGTGTCCTCGATCCAGCGGGAGACGGCCAGGGCGGCGAACACGATCGTCAGGTGCGCCTCGATCGAGTCCCTGGTGCGATGGAAGATCGGGCGTGCGGCCAGGTCCGATTTGGCCATGCGAAAGCTTTTCTCGATCTGAAACGGTTGGTGGTAGGCGCCGATGACCTGCTCGGGCGTGGGGTCTTCGATGTTGGTGACGTAGCCTTTGATCCCGGCCAGTGCCCGGGCCTTGGCCTCCAGGTCGAGGTCGCGGTTGACGGTCTTGGTGGCGTCGGTGAGCTTGACGAATCGGTTGCGCTTGATCGCGGTCTTGCCGGCCACGGCCTGCTCGGCTTTGCGGACCTGTTCGTCGATGCCTTTGAGCGTGCGCCGAGCTCGATCGTGCTTGTACTGGTAGTAGCGCACCTGGTCCTTGCGCTTATCAGTCGGCCCGGCCGGCCACGGCTGGGTGAACACTTGCCCGTCGGCGATCTCGGTGTCCGGGTGGGCCTTGCGCCACTCGGCGACGATGTAGGGGATCTCGGGGATCTTCATCCCGAGGATGAACGACAGGCCTGCGGCCTCGATGTCCTTCATGTTCTTCTCGGAGATCATCCCGGCGTCAGCGACGATGACCACATCTGTCAGGCGGTGGGCGGCCAGGAACGCCGTGATCGTAGGCAGCATGGTGGTGGTCTCGGCCGTGTTACCCTCGAACGCGTTGACCATCAACGGAAACCCCGTCGCGTCGGTCAGCAGCCCGACGGTGATTTGAGGTTCCAGGCGGCGTTCCTTGGAGAACCCGGACTCGCGGAACCCGTCCCCGGCGTCGGTCTCGAAGTACAGGGTCGCCACGTCGTAGAGCAGCAACGTCGCAGGCCCCAGACCAACATGATGGGCGCACAGCGCCGCCAGCCGCTCCCGCCACGCTTCGCCGGCATAGGCGTGCAGGCGCCGCTTGAGGGTCCGATACGACACCGGCGCGATGCCCGTCTCCTCCAGCACCCGCAGCGAGTCCAGCTTGCTGGTCGGCTCGATAATGCGCGCCAGCACCAGTTGCCGGAACACCTCGTCCCCGTCGGCGGCGGCATCGAACCCGAGGACCTCGTAGGCCAGCGAGAGCGCGTCCCACAAGTGCCCCATCCGCGAGGCTGTGATCGGCAACGGACCACCCGCCTCCGGCGGCGCATCGAGCCCCAGGTCGAGCTCGCCCTGCCCGGCGACGAGCCGCTGGCGAGCGACCGTCCGCAACAGCTCCAACTCCACATCGTCGTGGGCGGAGCTGATGTGCTCGATGTCGCGAGAGCCCTTATGGGAGGAGTGCACAATCTGCACCGCACGCGCCCCCGAGGCGGTCTTCACGGTCCGGACATAAGCCACCCGGCAACCCTAGAGCCGCGATTTAGTGCACAGATTCCACCCGACAACGCGACAAACCAGCAGGTCAGCGAACCACGGCGCAGATCAGGGGTCTGTCAGATGAACGGTGGATCTGATCTTGGTTCTCGTTGGTGGTCGGGTCGA
>NZ_QEQT01000018.1:0-5927 GCF_003311655.1 Prauserella sp. PE36
TTGCCTGCCCAGCGTTCGCCTCGTTAGTGGGGTTGGGGTTCGTTCAGGACCGGGTGTCCGTTTTCGCGCGGGTGGTTGCCTGCTCGGCGTTCGCCCTGCTAGCGCGGCTCCAGTTCGATCACCACCCAGCGCTCGCCCTCGCGGCGGACGGACACGAGCAACTGGGCGGCGGCGGCACCGGGCGAGGCGCCTTCCCTCGTCGCCGACTGGTCGAGGAACACCAGCACCTCCGCGCTGTCGCCGGTCAGCGAGCGCACCGCGGAGTCGACCACCCGCGTGGTCACCGACAGCCGCTGCCCCGGCGCCTCCCTCCGCACCTCGGCGAAGAGCGCGTCGTAGCTGCCGCGCGCGTTGCCCCGCAACACCTCACTCGCCGCCTGCTCGGTCGCGGCGGTGTTCTCGTGCGTGTAGGTGAAGATCCGGTTCACGGCGTTCGTCACGGCCGCGGTGACCTCCGCCGTCGCCTCGGCGTCCACCACCGCGATGTTGCTCGCCGCCTCTCCGGAGCGCAGGCTGTTCGCCGCCGCGGTGAACCACGCGCCGAGCCCCGCCAGCAGTACCGCGGCCACGGCCAGCGCCAGGTGCCGCCGTCTCACGACACACCTCCCAGCGGCACCTGGTCGAGTGCGCTGAGCTTCCAGCCCCCGTCGGTGCGCCGCAGCTGCGCGCTGAAGCGGTTGCGGGTGGTGGCGGGCTCGGTGCCCTCCCGCGCGCTCGTGATCTCCACCGACACCAGCATCCTCGCCGTCCCGCCGTCGACATCGAGCTCGGCGACGGCCGCGTCGAGCACCTCCCCGGTCGCCACCGTGCGGCCCTGGCGCAACGTCTGCCTGGTCTGCTCCCCGGTCGCGGCGAGCTCGTCGCGCAGCGGTCCGGTCGACACGGCGAGCCAGCGGTCGATGCCCGCGTCCACGTCGTGGTAGTCGAGCGTGGTCACCTGCGCGACGTGCTCGCGCCCCGCGCGCAGCACCTCCTCGCGCACGGCACCGGCCGTCACCGCCTCGTTGCCCGCCGCGGAGAGCCACGTGTACCCGCCCCAGCTCGCGAAGGCCGTCGCGGCGGCGACGGCCGCGACGAGGCCCGCCGTCACTCGGTCAGCCACAGCAGCTCCTCCAGCGTCGTCGACACCGAGGGCAGCGGCACCGGCAGGCCGCCTGGCACGGCGAGCTCGGGCACGCCTGCCGACGGCGCGTTCTGCGAGCCGCGCACGGAGCTGGGATCGCCCCTCGGCAGGGTGCACGCGGCGGCGGTGTTGAACGGTGCAGGGCTCACGTCGTCGGCCGGACGCCGGTTGGTCCCCTCGTATCCCCGCACGCACGGCCGAGGGTCGAAGAACGTCAACGCGAGCGAGAGGTTGCCGCCGTCCGGGGTGATCGCGGTCGACGTCGCCGCCACCGCCTTCGGGGTCACCACGAAGAACTGCTCCATGCCCGCCGAGCGAGCCTCGAACAGGCGTGCCGTCGTGAGCAGGTTCGCCACGAGCACCGACAGGGCGGGATCGGTGTCCGCCAGCAGCCCGCTCAGCTGCGTCGCCGCCTGCGGAGCCGTGCCGATCAGCCGCCGCAGGTCGCCGTCGGCGGCCGCGAGCTCCTCGGCCAGCAGCACGGCGTTGTCCGCGAACGACCGCCACGCCTGCGAGGAGTCCGCCTGCGTGCGCAGCACCGTGGCCCCGTCGTCGATGAGCGCGGACGTCTGCGGCAGATGCTCGGCGGCCGTGCGCGTGAACGAGCTGGACGAGTCGAGCAGCACCTGCAGGCTCGGGCCCGCGCCCTGCATGGCGTCGTAGAACTCGTCCACCACCACTCGCAGCGACTCGGTGGGCACCGACTCGGTGAACGCCGACAGGTTCGCCAGCAGGTCCTCCACCGGCATCGGCAGCGTGGTCGCCTCGCGCGGGATGACGGCGCCGTCGGTCAGGAACGGCCCGCCTTCGGTGCGGGGCTGGAGGTCGACGTACTGCTCGCCGACCGCGGACCGGTTGGCTACCACCGCCTGCGAGTTGACCGGGATCGGCGGGGCGGACGATTCGATGACGAGGTCGGCCTCCATGCCGCCGTCGGTCAGCCGCATCTCGCCGACCCTGCCGACCGCGACGCCCCGGTACGTCACCTCGCCGCCCGTGAAGATGCCGCCGCCCTCGGACAGCTGGAGCCGCACGACGTGGCCGCCGCCGCCGAAGAGCCTGCCCAGCCCCGCGTAGTTCGCCCCGACGAACGCGACCGTGCCGAGCGCGACCACGACGAACGCGATCACCTGCATCCGGATCCTGGTGGTGAGCATCAGGGCGCACCCCCGTCGGTCGGCGGCACCGGCAGCGGCACCTTCGGCTCCGTGTAGCCCTCCCACGGCTCGACGTCGACGAACACGTTGAGGTAGTCGCCCTCGATGCCGTCGAGCACGGCGTCGGTGAACGGGAACGTCGGCAGGATCTCCAGCGCCTTCGGCAGGTCCTGGCCCGCGTCAGCGAGCCGGTCGAGCAGCGGAGCCAGCGCCTCCAGGTCTGCGACCAGGTCGTCGCGGCTGCGGTCGATCACGTCCACCGCGACGCCGGAGAGCTCGTCGAGCGACTGCAGCATCGTCACGAGCGCCGTGCGCTGCTCCGACAGCTCGCGCAGGCCGGGAGTGAGATCGTTGAGCGCGCCGGTGATCTGGTCCTCCCGCCCGGCCAGTGTGGACGCGAGCCGGTTCAGCCCGTCGAGAGCGCGCGTGATCTCGCCTCGGTGGGCGTCCAGGTTGGACACCAGCTGGTCCACCCCCGAGAGGAACGACTTGATCTCCTGCTCGTTGCCGCTCAGCACGTTGGACAGCTCGCGGTTGATCGTCTGCAACTGCCCGATACCGCCGCCGTTGAGCAGCAGCGACAGGGCGCCGAACACCTCCTCGATCTCCGGGTGCCGGTTGGTGCGCGACACCGGGATCAGCGCGCCGTCGGCCAGCCGCGCCCGCCGTTCGCCCGGTTCGGCGCGCGGGGAGGCCAGCTCCACGAACTTCTCGCCGAGCAGGCTCGACTGCCGGATGCTGGCGATCGCGTCGGCGGGCAGGTGCACGTCACCGTTGATCACGAGCACCGCCTGTGCGGTCCAGCCGTCCTCGCCTCCGAGGTCGATCGACTCGACGGTGCCCACGGGCACGTCGTTGACCTTCACCGCCGCGTGCGGCACGAGGTCGAGCACGTCGCGGAACTGCGCCGTGACCCGGTACGGGTGGTCGCCGACGTCGGCGCCGCCGGGCAGCGGCAGGTCGTAAACGCCGTCGAACTCGCCCGGCGCGCAGCCCGCGACGAGCACACCGGCGCAGACCGCCGCCACGAGGGCCCGGATCCTGTTCACCGTCACCCTCCCGTCCTCGGCAGCGGCAGGTACTCGAAGAGGTTCGCGCGGCCCTGCAGCGTCTGGCTGCGCGGATCGAACGTGTTGTACGCGTTCTCCACGGCCAGCGGAACGCCGTCGAGCGCCTCGGCCAGCTCCGCGCGGTGGTTCACCAGCAGCTGGGTGGTCTCGGCCAGCTTGCCGACATTGGACTGGAGGGCGGCTCGGTTGTCCCGGATGAAGCCCTGGATCTCGCCGAGTGCGACCCCGAGCGTGTGCAGCGCGGCGGACAGCTCCTCGCGGTCGGCCGAGAGCGTCTCCCACACCTGCGCGAGCTGGCCGGTGACCTGCCGCACCTGGCCGTCGTTGCCTGCCAGCACGTCGGTGAAGCGGGCCAGTTCCTCGATGGTGGCGAACAGGTCGTCCTCCGATCCGGACAGCGTCCGCGAGAGGTCGGCGAAGTCGCGGATCGTCTGGTTGAGCGCGGAGCCGTTGCCGCGCAGGTTGTCGGCGCCGGTGTCGAGCAGGTCCGACAGCGCGCCGTCGGCGTTCGCTCCGTCCGGGCCCAGCGCGCTGACGAGGCTGTCGAGGCTCGCGTACAGCTCGTCCAGCTCCACGGGCGTGGCGGTGCGCTCGGCGGGGATCACGGCGCCGTCGGCGAGCCGGGGACCGCCGCGTGCGAGGGCGGGCAGCTGCACGTACCGGTCGGCGACCACGCTCGGCGCCACCACCACGGCGCCGGTGTCCTCCGCGACCGGGGCATCGGCCGCCACGGTCATGGTCACCTCCACCCGTTCGCCGCGCGGGGTCACCTGCTCGACCTGGCCGACTCGCACGCCGAGCACGCGCACGTCCGAGCCGGGGTAGACGCCCACCGCGCGGGAGAAGTACGCCGTGACGCGCTTGTCGCCGTCGTCGGCGAACACCCACCACAGCCCGGCCGCGAACGCAAAGCCCAGCACGAGCAGCACGGTGGTGACGCGGGTGAGCCGCAACCGCAGCCTGGTCGCCGTCACGAGCCACCTCCCGGGATGTCGCAGTACGGGCGTTTCTCGACGACGAGGCCGCACAGGTAGCTGTCGAGCCACCTTCCCGCGCCGATGGTGTTGTTCACGACGCGGAAGTACGGCGCGGCCAGCTCGAGGCTGCGATCGAGGTCTGCGGTGTGGCGCTGGAGGACGTCGGTGACCGTGCCGAGCCGCTGCAGCGCCGGCGTGAGCTGTTCGCGGTTGTCGGCGACGAGGCCGGAGATCTGCTCGGCGAGCCGCTGTGATCCGGTGAGCAGGTCGTGGATCGCGTCGCGGCGGTTGTGCAGCTCGGTCAGCAGCAGGTTGCCGTCCTGGATGAGCCGTTCGAACTCGTCACCCGAGTCGGCGAGGGTGCCCGAGATCGTGCGCGCGTTCGCCAGCAGGCCGGCGAGTTCGTCGTCGCGGGAGGCGATCGTGCGCGACAGCGCGGAGAGCCCGTCGAGCGCGGTGCGCACGTGCCGCGGCGAGCCCTCGAAGGTCTCCGACAGGGTGCGGAAGCTCTCGGCAAGCCGCGTGCTGTCGATCGCGCCCGCGGTGCTGGCGAGGCCCTCGAACGCCGTCGTCACGTCGTAGGGCGTGGTGGTGCGCTCCAGCGGGATCGGCACGTCCGGGTCCTGCACCGTGTCGCCGACCGGGTGCAGCGCGAGGAACTTCTGGCCCAGCAGGGTCTTGATCTTGATCTCGGCGGAGGTCTTGTCGCCCACCCACGTGTCCGAGACGCGGAAGGTGACGAGCACGCGGTCCTCGGCGAGGTCCACCTCGGTCACCTCGCCGACCTTGATGCCGGCCACGCGGACCTCGTTGCTGGGCTGCAGTCCCGCGGCCTCGTTGAACTCCGCCTGATAGGTCGTGCGCCCGCCGACGATCGGCAACGTCTCGTAGTTGATCACCGCGGCGACGACGGCGGCGATCGCGACCGTGCCGGCCACCCCGAGGGTGAACGGGTTGCGCTCGCGGAAGGACGTCATCGCGTGCACCTCTCGGGAGGAGGGTCGGGCGTGTAGCCCTGCGGCGGATCGGTGAGCAGCAGCCCCCGGCAGAGGTAGAAGTTCATCCAGGCGCCGTAGGAGCTGATGCGGCCCAGCTCGGTGAACTTCTCCGGCAGCGTGGTGAGGAAGCGGTCGAGCTCGGCCTCGCCGGTCTCGAGGTTCGCGGCGAGCCCGCCGAGCTCGGCGATGCTCTGCTTGAGCGGGGGTCTGGCCAGCTCGAACAGGCCTGCCGTCGCGTCGGTGAGCGTGCCCATGCCTTCGATGGCCTCGCCGATCGCCCTGCGGTCCCCTGCGAGTCCGCTCACGAGCCGCTGCAGCGTGGAGACCAAAGTGGACAGGGCGTCGCCCTCGGTGTTGATGGTGTCCAGCACCGAGTTGAGGTTGCGGATCACCTGCCCGATCACGCGGTCGCGGTCGGCGAGCGCCGAGGTCAGCGAGCCGGTGTGCGCGAGCAGGCTCTCGATCGTGCCGCCCTCGCCCTGCAACACCTGCACGATCTCGCCGGAGAGCCGGTTGACGTCGGCGGGGGAGAGCGCCTGGAACAGCGGCTGGAAGCCGTTGAACAGCTCGGTGAGGTCGAGTGCGGGCTTGGTGCGCTCCAG
>NZ_QEQT01000019.1:0-202 GCF_003311655.1 Prauserella sp. PE36
GCGCACGTGTTCGACCCCGCCAACGGCGGCGCGATCCTCTGGCAGCACCTGTTCTGGTTCTTCGGCCATCCCGAGGTCTACATCGTCGCGTTGCCGTTCTTCGGGATCATCACCGAGATCATCCCGGTGTTCAGCCGCAAACCGCTGTTCGGCTACCGGCTGATGGTGTTCGCGACGATGGGCATCACGGCGCTGTCGTTCG
>NZ_QEQT01000020.1:0-12615 GCF_003311655.1 Prauserella sp. PE36
CAGGACCGCGAGTCCCCCGTTCTGGACACCGAGTCGCCCGCTCAGGACCGCGAGTCGTACGTGCCCACGCGAGTCGTGCGTTCCGGACCCGCGAGGCGTACCTCCCAGCGCGCGAGTCGTGCACCCCGGACCGCGAGTCGCGCGCTCAGGAACGGCGCCGCACCAGGATTTCGACCCGGAGCGGGCAACTCGGGCACCGGAACGGGCAACTCGCGCGCCAGAGCGGGGGACTCGCGCGCCCCAGCGGGCAACTCGCGGGCTCGGGCGGGGAATCGCGCGGCGTTACCAGCTGCGGAGGGTGGCGATGCGCTCCTCGAGCTGCTCCACTGTGGCCATGGCGGTGGGCGGGCCGCCGCAGATGCGCCGCAGCTCGCTGTGGATGGCGCCGTGGGGCTTGCGGGTGCGGTGGTGGTAGACGCCGACGAGGGTGTTGAGCTCCTTACGCAGGGACGCGATCCGCTCGCCCACCGACCTCGGCTTCGGCGCCGCCTCGGGCGCCGCCGCCTCCGAAGCCTGCGGCTTGCGGCGCTTGGCGTCGGCGAGCTGCTCCTCCTGCCGCTTGCGCAGCAGCGCGCGCACCTGGTCCGGCTCCAGCAGCCCCGGCAGCCCGAGGTACTCCTGCTCCTCGTCGCTGCCCGAGAAGACCGCCGTGCCGAAGGAGTTCCCGTCGTAGATCACCTGGTCCAGCTCGGCGGAGGCGCCCAGCGACGTGAACGCCTTCTCCTCCTCACCGGGCTCGTCCTCGGTGCGGTTGGCCGCGACGAGCAGCTCGTCGTCCCAGCCGTCCTTCTCGCGGTGCGGCTTGCCGAGCACGTGGTCGCGCTCGGCCTCGAGTTCGCTCGCCAGCTCCAGCAGCACCGGCACGCTCGGCAGGAACACGCTCGCCGTCTCGCCCTGCTTGCGCGACCGCACGAAACGGCCGATCGCCTGCGCGAAGAACAGCGGCGTCGACGCGCTGGTCGCGTACACGCCCACGGCGAGGCGGGGCACGTCGACGCCCTCCGACACCATGCGCACGGCCACCAGCCAGCGCTCGTCGGAGTCGGAGAACTCGCCGATCCGCTTGGTGGCCTTGGGGTCGTCGGAGAGCACCACCACGGGCGGCTCGCCCGCGATGCGCGTCAGGATCTTGGCGTAGGCCCTCGCCGACTCCTGGTCGGTGGCGATCACCAGCCCGCCCGCGTCCGGGATGCCGGCGGCCCGCAACTGCGTGAGCCGCGTGTCGGCGGCCTGGAGCACCGAGGGAACCCACTCGCCGCCGGGGTCGAGCGCGGTGCGCCACGCCCTCGCGGTCTGCTCCGCCGTCAGCGGCTCACCGAGCCGCGCCGTGAACTCGTCGCCCGCGCTGGTCCGCCACGACGCCTCCCCCGAGTAGGCGAGGAACACGACGGGGCGGACGACGCCGTCGGCGAGCGCGTCGGCGTATCCGTAGGAGTGGTCGGCCTTGCTGCGCAGCGAGCCGTCCGCGTCGGGCTCGTAGGTGACGAACGGGATCGGCGAGTCGTCGCTGCGGAAGGGCGTACCGGTGAGGGCCAGCCTGCGCACGGCGGGCGTGAACGCCTCCGACACGGCCTCACCCCACGACTTCGCGTCGCCGGCGTGGTGGATCTCGTCGAGGATCACCAGTGTCTTGCGGTTCTCCGTGCGCACCCGGTGCAGGTTCGGATGTGCGGCGACCTGCGCGTACGTGACCGCGACACCCTGGTAGTCGGACGAGGTGACGCCCGTGGTGTTGCGGAAGTTCGAGTCGATCGCGATGCCGGCCGCCGCGGCGGAGATCGCCCACTGGTGCTTGAGGTGCTCGGTCGGCGTGACGATAGTGATCGCCTCGATGGTGCGATCGGAGAGCAACTCGGCGGCGATCCGCAGGCCGAAGACGGTCTTGCCCGCGCCGGGCGTCGCCACGGCGAGGAAGTCCTTGGGCTTCTGCGTGAGGTACTTCGTGAGTGCCCTGCGCTGCCACGCGCGCAGGGGGCGGGCGGTGGCGTCGTGCTGGGGTTCGGGTGCGGCGAACCCGTGCTGGGCCTGGGCCGTATCCGACACCGACGCTCCAACTCCTCTCGCCGACCGGCCCGCGCCGTTCGCGGACACACGAAGGCCCCCACGGGAGGCGACCCGGCAGCCGTGCCGGGTCACGCGGTGAGGGCGCGCAGACGAGCGTACCCGCCGCCACCGACAGCGCAGCCCGGCGGCACGCCGACGACTCGGGGACCCGGCGCGCCGAATTCCCGCCCATGGACCATGCTTGAAGCGCGATGGAGACGCGAGACCCGGGTAAGCAGGAGGGCGGCGGCCGCCACGCGCCTGAACCGAGGGCCAGGCGCAAGGGACCCGTTCGCCTGATCAGCCGCACCCTGGGCAAGGCGTGGGACGGCAACATCTTCTCCGAGTCCGCCGAGGCCGCGTTCTGGCAGACGCTGTCGCTCCCGCCGCTGCTGCTCGGTCTGCTCGGCAGCCTCGGCTTCCTGGGCGACTGGTTCGGCGACACCGTCGTGCGCCAGGTGCACGACGGTCTCATCGACTTCTCGGAGACGATCTTCAGCGAGAGCGTCGTCACCCAGATCATCGAGCCTACGGTCGACGACATCCTGACCACGGGCAAGGGCGAGATCGTCTCCGTCGGCTTCCTGATCTCACTGTGGGCGGGCTCGTCGGCGATGTCGTCCTTCGTCGACGCGATCACGGTGGCCCACGACCAGTACGGCGTGCGCAACGAGGTGTGGCAGCGGATCTTCGCGCTGTTGCTGTACCTCGCGAGCCTGGTACTGCTCGTGGTGGGGCTGCCGATCATCGCGATCGGGCCCGACCTGCTGCCGGAGTTCTTCCCGGTCGACTGGCGGCCCACCATCGCGACGTGGGTCGGCGCGCTGTACTACCCCACCGTGGGAGTGCTGCTCGTGCTCGCGCTCGCGACGCTCTACAAGGTGTCGCTGCCGCGCAAGCTCCCGTGGCACCGGGGGCTCCCGGGCGCCGCGCTGGCGATGGTGATCTTCCTGCTGTCCAGTGTCGGGCTGCGGATCTACATCAGCTGGATCACGACCACGGGCTACACCTATGGCGCGCTGGCCACGCCCATCGCGTTCCTGCTGTTCACGTTCTTCATCGGGCTCGCGATCGTGGCCGGGGCCTACTTCAACTCCGCGATCCAGGAGCTGTGGCCCGCCAAGATGACCCGGCGGCAACGGCGCCGGTGGCGCAGGCTGGAGATGGAGCGGGCCAACGAGCGCATGCGCCAGCAGGAGGGCATGAGCCTGTGGCAGCGGACGACCATCCCGCTGCGCAGGCCGCGCAAGCCGGAGCGGAACGAGGAGCCGGACGAACCGGGCGAGCGGCCCGCCGGAGACGAGGCCCCGGCGGGAGCGGACGACGAGGTGCGGCCCGAGAGCGCGGGCTACTCCTCGCCGCCGGGCGGCAGGCCCTCGTAGATCTTCTTGCAGTCCGGGCACACGGGCGAGCCGGGCTTCGGCGACTTCGTCACCGGGAACACCTCGCCACACAGAGCCACCACGTGCGTGCCCATGACCGCGCTCTCGGCGATCTTGTTCTTGCGCACGTAGTGGAACATCTTCGGCGCGTCGTCGTCGGTGGTCTCGGTACCCTCGGGCCGGGTGTCCACCTCAGGCAAAGTCTGCGTACTCACGCGTCCATGATGCCGCATGAGCCGCGCGGCCGGAGGACCCGATCACCACCCACCGGCGATTCCGCCACGCCCGGTAGGCGAGGATGCTCACCGTGATCAGCCCCGCTCCGCACCGCCTCGCCATGTCCGCCGAGGTCGCCGACGCGCTGGCCGCCGGCACCGCCGGCACCGCCGTCGTCGCGCTCGAGAGCACCATCCTGTCCCACGGCCTGCCGCCGGGCCGCAACCTCGAGGTCGGGCGCCGGCTCGAACGGACCGTCCGCGACGCCGGAGCGGTGCCGGCCACCATCGCGGTGCTCGACGGGCAGGCGCTCGTCGGCCTCTCCCCCGCCCAGTTGGAGCGCGTGTGCGCGCCCGACGCCGGGCTGGACAAGCTCTCGCTGCGCGACCTCGGCCCGGTGCTGGCGCTCGGCGGCTCGGGCGCGACCACCGTGGCGAGCACGGTTGCGCTCGCACACGCCGCCGGGATCGCCGTGTTCGGCACCGGCGGGCTGGGCGGCGTGCACCTCCCGCTGCCGGGCACGCCGGTGACCTGGGACGTCTCGGCCGACCTCGGGGCGCTCGCCCGCACGCCGGTGCTGGTGGTGTGCTCCGGCATGAAGTCGATCCTCGACATCCCGGCGACCCTGGAGGTGCTGGAGACCAACTCGGTGCCGGTGCTGGGCTACCGCACGGACGAGTTCCCCGGCTTCTACCTGCGCTCGTCGGGGCTGCCGGCGCCTCGCCGGGTGGACGACCCCGCGCAGGTAGCCGCCGTGGTGTCGGCGCACCGCCACTTCGCCGACTCCGGAGTGCTGCTGGCGAACCCGATCCCTCCGGAGTCCGAAATGGACAGAACGCTGCACGACCGGCTGCTCGCCGAGGGCCTCGAGCTGGTGGCCTCGCGCGCCGTGCAGGGCGCCGACGTGACGCCCGTGCTGCTCGAGCACTTCCACACCGCGAGCGGCGGCGTGAGCCTCGACGCGAACGAGGAGCTCGTGGTCGCCAACGTGCGCCTCGCGGCCGAGGTGGCGGTGGAGCTGGCTCCGTGAAGGTGGTCGTCGTCGGCGACGCCGGCCTCGACGTGGTGGCCAGACACGAAGGCCCCGTCGTGCACGGCGGCGACACGCGGGCCCAGGTGCGCCTCACCGGGGGCGGCGCGGGTGCGAACACGGCGCTGTGGCTGCGCGCGGCGGGCACGGAGCCGACGCTGGTCGGCCGGATCGGGGACGACCTCGGGGGCCGCGCCGTACGCGCCGGGCTCGAGGCGGCCGGCGTCGAGTGCGCGTTCGCGGTGGATCCCGATGCGCCGACGTGCTGTGTCGTGGTGCTCGTGGACGCCGAGGGGCAGAGGAGCATGCTGCCCGACCGCGGCGCCAACGCACGCCTGTCCCCCGCCGACATCGACGCCGCGGCCCTCGCAGGTGCGCGGCACCTGCATCTGTCCGGGTACGTGCTGCTCGACCCGTCGTCGCGGCCCGCGGGACTCGCCGCGCTGGCGGCCGCGCGGGAGGCGGGGCTGACCACCTCGGTCGACCCGCAGTCGGCGGCGCTGCTCACCGACCCGGAGAAGTTCCTCGCGGACGTGCGGGGCGTGGACGTGCTGCTGCCCAACGCGGCGGAGCTGCGGGCGTTGACCGGTCAGGAGGGAGCGGAGTCGGCGGCGCGGCTGCTGGACGTGGCCGGGGCGGTGGTGGTGACCACCGGGCTCGACGGCGCGGCGTGGGTCGGCCGGGACGGGCTCGTGAGCGTGCCCGCCGAGCCCGCCGAGTGCGTCGACAGCACGGGCGCGGGCGACGCCTTCAACGCGGGCCTGCTCGCGGCCTGGCTGCGCGGGGAGCCCGCAGAGGAGAGCCTGCGGGCCGGGGTGCGGCTCGGCTCGCTGGCGGTCAGCAGGGTCGGCGCGCAGCCGCCCGGCTAGGGCCTGGCCCGCTCAGCAGCGGCGGAGCCCCTCGCGCCCGCGGGCACCACGGCCCGCGCCGCCACGCAAGCCGTCCCGAACGACTCGCTAGCCGTCGATGACGCGGTGCTCCTGGGCTTCGAGCTGCTTCGCCTCGCGCTGGTAGCGGCTGATCTCCTCGGCCTTGCGCGGCGGCCGGTCGTTGGCGATCAGCACCGCGATCCACGGCAGCGGCACCGACAGCACCAGCAGCGCCAGCGCGAGCCACCACGTGTGGTAGAAGACGCCGGCCAGGATCAGGCAGGGGAACCGCATCCCCATGGTGAACATGTACTTGCGCTTGCGAGCGGCCAGCTCGTCGTCGTAGGAAGGTGCCGCCGCGGTGATCAGCACCGGATCAGACCGCCTGTCGTGCTCGTGCACCGGCCTCACCTCCACCCGTCCATGCTCCCACCGCGCCAGCTCAGGCGATACCCGGGGAGCCCAGCCAGGTGAGCGCACCCGCGACGAGCGTCTCGACGCCGGTGCGCAGGGTCGGGTGCAGCACGGGTGCGAACCGGGACGAATGGTTCGAGGGGACATCGGTCTCGAACCGGCCCGCGCTCATCGCGTCGAGCACCATCCGCTCGTCGAGGCCGCCGACCAGCCAGAACACCGACGGCGCACCGGCGGCGGTGCCCAGCTCGCCGAAGTCCTCACTACCGGTGACCAGCGGGGCGTCCCATACGCGGCCCTCCGGGAAGTGCTCCCGGAAGGTCGCCGTCAGCCGCTCGGTGGCCTCCTCGTCGTTCGCCGTCACCGGGAACGACGCCAGCTCGGTGAGCTCCGGTTCCTTCGGGGCGCCCGCCGCCTGTGCCTCGCCGCGCACGATGCGCTCGATCGCCGCGAGCGCCCGGGCCCGCACCTGCGGGTCGAAGGTGCGCAGGTTGAGCTCGAGCGCCGCCTCGTCGGGGATGACGTTGTGCGCGGTGCCGGCGTGCAGCGATCCGATGGTGAGCACCGCCGACTCGGTCGCGGCCAGCTCGCGCGACACGACGGTCTGCAACCGCAGCACCACCGACGCCGCGAGCACCACCGGGTCGACCGTGGTCTCCGGCCGGGAGCCGTGCCCGCCGCGCCCGTGCAGGATGACGCGCAGGGCGTCGGTGGCAGCCATGAGCACGCCGGGCCTCGTCAGCACCCAGCCCGCGGGCCCCGGCGTGACGTGCTGGCCGAGCACGACGTCCGGCGTGCCGCCCCGCTCGAACAGGCCGTCGGCGACCATCGCCCGCGCGCCGCCGCCGGACTCCTCCCCGGGCTGGAACACCACGAGCAGCGTGCCGGACCACTCCGAACGGGCCTCCGCGAGCCGGGTGGCGGCGCCGGAGAGCCACGTGGCGTGCATGTCGTGCCCGCACGCGTGCATCACGGGCACCTCCTTGCCGTCCTCGTTCACGGCACGCGCTGTGCTGGCGTACTCCAGCCCCGTCCGCTCCTCCACGGGCAGCGCGTCGATGTCGGCGCGCAGCAGCACCGTCGGGCCCTCGCCGTTGCGCAGCACGCCGAGCACGCCGGTGCCCGCGAGCCCGGTGTGTACCTCGTATCCGGCCCCCGTCAGCCGCGCCGCGAGCTTCGCGGCCGTCCGGGTCTCGCGGAAGGACAGCTCGGGATGACGGTGCAGGTCGACGTACAGGCGTTCGAGGTCGGGCAGCTGCGTGTCGAGCCCGGACAGCACGCGCTCCACAGGTCGGGTCCCCATCGGTCCATCTGACCACGGCGGGCGCCGCCTCGCCGGATACCGAGGGGCGGCGGCGTGGGACGATGACACACCGTGAGCGATGATCTTCCCGAGCTGACCGCGGACCTCTGCGCCCGCCTGCGCGACGCCTTCCTCGCGGCACGGTACGACGCCGACGGCGTGGTGGAGGCGCTCGGCGGCCAGGCGCACGCCGCGCTCGGGCGCGGCGAGCCGGTCCCGGCGCTGCGGGCGAGCCGTGACGCGGGGACGCTGGGCACGTTCATCAGGCTCTTCCTGCTCGGCGAGACGGAGCCGGCGCGCGAGGTCGCCGCCGCTCTCGGGTCGCTGCCCGTCGGGGACGCCGTCGCCGCGGGACTGCTGCGCGCGGACGGCGACCGGCTGCGCGCGGGGCTCGACGTGCGCCCGCACGGCGACGAGGCCGGCTCGTGGTGGGTCGTGGCCGACCTCGACTCCGACCAGCTCGGCGGGCCCGTGCCCGAGGACCACGTGCTGGGGGTCGGGCACGCGTCGCTGAGCCTCATCAGGGCCACCAGCCGCCGTCGCGTCGGCACGCTGCTCGACCTCGGCACCGGCAACGGCGTGCAGGCGCTGCACGCGAGCAGGCACGCCCAGCGGGTCACGGCGACCGACGTCTCGGCGAGGGCGCTGCGCCTGGCGCGGGGCACGTTCCTGCTGAACGAGCTCGACGTCGAGCTGCTCAGGGGCGAGTGGTTCGCTCCCGTCGCACGCAGGCGCTTCGACCAGGTCGTGTGCAACCCGCCGTTCGTGGTGGGGCCCGCGCGCGTCGACTACGTGTACCGCGACTCCGGCCTCGCCGGTGACGACGCGAGCGCGCTCGTGGTGCGGCAGCTGCCCGCGTTCCTCACCGAGGGCGGGGTCGGCCACCTGCTCGCGTCGTGGCTGCACGTGGAGGGCGAGGACTGGGCCGACCGGGTGAGCCAGTGGCTGCCGAAGGGCACCGACGCGTGGTTCGTCCAGCGGGACATCGCCGAGCCCGCGCTCTACGTCGGCACGTGGCTGCGCGACGCCGGGATCGACCCGCGCTCGGCGGAGGGCCGGGCCAAGGCCGAGGCGTGGCTCGACTGGTTCGCGGCGAACGACGTGGCCGGGGTGGGATTCGGGTTCGTGACCCTGCGGCGCACGGAGGGCACGCCCACGATCGTGTGCGAGGACCTGCGGCAGGCCTACGACGACCCGCTCGGGGGCGAGGCCGCCGCGTGGCTGGACCGGGTGGAGTGGTTGCGCGGCCACGGTTCCCAGTTGACGGACATGGTGTTCCGCGTGCCGGACACGGTGGTGCTCGAGCGCATCGACGAGCCGACCGACGACGGCTGGCGGACCGCGATCTCGCGGCTGCACCGCACCGACGGGCCCGGCTGGCAGCACGAGCTGGACGAGCTGGCCACGGCGCTGCTGGCCGGATGCCGCGGCGTCCTCCCGCTGGCCGACCTGCTGGGCCTGCTGGCGGTCGCGCACGGCGAGGACGAGGCCCAACTGGAACAGGCCGCACTCCCGGTGGTGGCCGAACTGGTGCGGCACGGGATGCTCGAGGTG
This sequence comes from Prauserella sp. PE36, assembly GCF_003311655.1. NCBI lineage: Bacteria > Bacillati > Actinomycetota > Actinomycetes > Pseudonocardiales > Pseudonocardiaceae > Prauserella > Prauserella sp. PE36. The sequence goes on from NZ_QEQT01000020.1 coordinate 8,812, forward strand.
GTGGCATGAGGGCGGTCGCGGCGCGCGTGACGGAGGCCAGCGTGACCGTCGACGGCGAGGTCGTCGGCGCCATCGACGAGCCGGGCCTGTTGGTACTGCTGGGAATTCACAAGGACGACACACCGGAGCAGGCCGACACGATGGCGCGGAAGCTCCACGAACTGCGCATTCTGCGCGACGAGGAGTCATGCGCGACCGCGCATGCACCGCTGCTCGTGGTCAGTCAGTTCACCTTGTACGGAGACACGCGGAAAGGCCGCCGTCCATCGTGGACCGCCGCCGCCCGGCCGGAGGCTGCGGAGAAGCTCGTGAACACGGTCGTCGAACGGCTCCGGGAACGCGGCGCCACGGTGAGCACGGGTCGGTTCGGGGCGATGATGGCCGTGCACAGCGTCAACGACGGCCCGTTCACCGTCCTCGTCGAGGTTTAGACCAAGCCCCCCGGAAAGCTCCCTGACCACAGGCCTCTCATCGTTCTCAGGAAAACCTCAGCTTTGCTCAAGGTGAGGCGCCCAACACAGCGCGGGGTGCGGGAACGATTTGGCGCACGCCGGCGTTGATCCGAGTGTCCAGCCAGCAAGCTGGGCTCGCGCCGGTGGGTTTCCACAGGCTCTCCGGTGCGACGCGCAACGCAGGCGTGCGTCCGCATCACACGTCAGCCCGTTGACCGGGGAGGCAGAATGTCCGTCCAGACTCTCGAACGTGAGGCCCGTGGGATCCGCGAGCGGGACATCCCGATGGCCGCTCGCGCGGACAACGTGGCCGCCGTTCCGACAGAGGAGCCCGACCTCGACGCGCAGGGCCCCTCCGCGGACCTCGTCCGCGTGTACCTGAACGGCATCGGCAAGACCGCGCTGCTGACCGCGGCGCAGGAGGTCGACCTGGCCAAGCGGATCGAGGCCGGGGTGTTCGCCCAGCACATGCTCGACACCACCGAGCTCTCCGCCGAGCGCCGGGCCGAGCTGTCCGCGCTGGTCCGTGACGGCCAGCTGGCGAAGAACCACCTGCTGCAGGCCAACCTGCGGCTCGTCGTGTCGCTCGCGAAGCGGTACACGGGCCGGGGGATGCCGCTGCTCGATCTGATCCAGGAGGGGAACCTGGGCCTGATCAGGGCGGTGGAGAAGTTCGACTACTCCAAGGGGTTCAAGTTCTCGACCTACGCCACGTGGTGGATCCGCCAGGCCATCACGCGCGGCATGGCCGACCAGGGCCGCACCATCCGCCTCCCCGTGCACCTGGTCGAGCAGGTCAACAAGCTCGCCAGGATCAAGCGCGACCTGCACCAGCAGCTCGGCCGTGAGGCCACCAACGAGGAGCTGGCCGCCGAGTCGGGCATCGCCGCGGAGAAGGTGTCGAGCCTGCTCGACCACGCCCGCGACCCGGTGAGCCTCGACATGCCGGTGGGCACCGAGGAGGACGCGCCGCTCGGCGACTTCATCGAGGACTCCGAGGCCACCGACGCCGAGAGCGCCGTGATCTCGGGCCTGCTGCAGGACGACATGCGCCGCGTGCTGGCCACGCTCGACGACCGGGAGCAGCACGTCATCCGCCTGCGCTACGGCCTCGATGACGGCCAGCCGCGCACGCTCGACCAGATCGGCAAGCACTTCGGGCTCTCCCGCGAGCGCGTGCGCCAGATCGAGCGCGAGGTGATGGCGAAGCTGCGTCAGGGCGAGCGGGCCGACCGCCTGCGGGCGTACGCCAGCTGACCAGCACCGTCACGCCGGGGCACCGGGGGACACCCGGAAGGCCGCGTTGACTTATGACGTGGATCACGAGACGGTCGTGGGCATGGCGGGGCAACGTCCCCGCCACCCGCGCGTCACCCATGGCGTGAGGACTTCGCGGCGGGTGCCTCCGGCGCCGGTCGCTTTCCCCGGAAGGTCGGGTCCGTCGGGGTGGGCCCGGCCTTCCGCATTTCCGGGGTGTTTTCCGGGCTCCACGCAGGTGATCTGCGTCGCGGACGGGCACGGGTCCGGTCCGGTCGGTGACAACGCGCGGTACGGTCGAAGCCTTTCCTGACCTGACCACGTGCGACGGAGCCCGAGCTGTGACCTCTTCCACCACCCCGTTTCAGCACACCGAAGTCCTGCCGCTCGGCAAGGACACGCACACCGAGTACCGCCTGGTGACCACGGAGGGTGTGCGCGTCGTCGAGGCGGGCGAGCGCCGCTTCCTGCAGATCGACCCCGAGGCGCTGACCACGCTTGCCCGCACCGCGATCACCGACATCCAGCACCTGCTGCGCTCGTCGCACCTGGCCCAGCTGCGCGCGATCGTCGACGACCCCGAGGCCAGCGGCAACGACCGGTTCGTGGCCATGGACCTGCTGCGCAACGCCGCCATCTCGGCGGGCGGTGTGCTGCCGATGTGTCAGGACACGGGCACGGCCATCGTGATCGGCAAGCGCAGCGAGGGCGTGCTCACCGGTGGCACCGACGAGGAGGCCCTCTCGAAGGGCGTGTTCGAGGCCTACCAGACGCTCAACCTGCGGTACTCGCAGATGGCCCCGGTGAACTTCTGGGAGGAGCGCAACACGGGCACCAACCTCCCTGCGCAGGTGGAGCTGTACCACAAGGATGGTGACGGCGACCCGGCCTACGAGTTCCTCTTCATGGCCAAGGGCGGCGGCAGCGCCAACAAGACGTTCCTCTACCAGGAGACCAAGGCGGTCCTGAACCCGAAGCGGCTCGCGAAATTCCTCGACGAGAAGCTGCGCGGCCTCGGCACGGCCGCGTGCCCGCCGTACCACCTGGCGATCGTCGTGGGCGGCATGTCGGCGGAGTTCAACCTGAAGGTCGCCAAGCTCGCCTCCGCGCGTTACCTCGACGACCTCCCCACCGAGGGCTCTGAGCTGGGCCACGGCTTCCGCGACCCCGACCTCGAGCAGCAGGTGCTGGAGATGACCAGGCAGTTCGGCATCGGCGCGCAGTTCGGCGGCAAGTACTTCTGCCACGACGTGCGCGTGATCCGCCTGCCCCGCCACGGCGCCTCGTGCCCGGTCGGCATCGCGGTGTCGTGCTCCGCCGACCGCCAGGCGAAGGCGAAGATCACCGCCGAGGGCGTGTTCATCGAGCAGCTGGAGCGCGACCCCGCCCGGTTCCTGCCCGAGGTCACCGAGGACGACCTGTCCGAGGAGGTCGTGTCCGTCGACCTGAACCGGCCGATGGCCGAGATCCGCGAGCAGCTGTCGCAGCTGCCGGTGAAGACCCGGCTGAGCCTCACCGGCCCGCTGGTGGTTGCGCGCGACATCGCGCACGCCAAGATCGCCGAGCGGCTCGAGGCCGGCGAGGAGATGCCTCGGTACCTGCGCGACCACCCGGTGTACTACGCGGGCCCGGCCAAGACCCCGGAGGGCTACGCGTCGGGCTCGTTCGGGCCGACGACGGCGGGCCGCATGGACTCCTACGTCGACCAGTTCCAGGCCGCGGGCGGCTCGCTGGTGATGCTGGCCAAGGGCAACCGGTCCAACAAGGTGACGCAGTCGTGCAAGCAGCACGGCGGCTTCTACCTCGGCTCGATCGGCGGCCCCGCGGCCCGGCTGGCCCAGGACTGCATCAAGAAGGTCGAGGTGCTGGAGTACCCCGAGCTCGGCATGGAGGCCGTCTGGAAGATCGAGGTCGAGGAGTTCCCCGCCTTCATCGTCATCGACGACAAGGGCAACGACTTCTTCGCCGAGACCTCCGAGCCGGTCCTGCAGATCTCGTTCCGCTGACCGCAGCGAAGGCCACCTTCACTGCGTCGAATCGACACAGCGGCGCGCAGCGCCTCCGCTTGGGCGGCGGTGGGAGACGGGCGGGCGCA
>NZ_QEQT01000021.1:0-2320 GCF_003311655.1 Prauserella sp. PE36
CCCCCGGCCTGCCGATGACCACCGAGCGCAGCCACGGCCGGCCCAACTGCTCGGCGGCGGCCTCCCAGGCCACCCCGGCCAGCCCGGTCATCTCCCGATGGTCCTTCCGTGAGGCCTCCCGTCGCCCGCTCCGCAGGGGCGTGAGGGAGCGGCCTGCCGAGTCTGCGCCTGGGTCTGCGCTCCGCGGAGAATCGCGCCAGGTATCGGTATGACGTCGTACCAAATGGGGTTTGGGCGGTGCTCAGGTTGCGAGCGGATTGTCAAGACCTTTCGTTCCAGCAGCTGGAACGCACAGGCGGTGTCCGCTGTGAGATCTGTCAAGCTCGGCATCGTGTTCCAGGCCGACGACGACCGACGAGGAACGGGGTTTCGTGTCTGACGACCATCACCGATGACGCTCCCGAGGTCGGTCGGTGCCGAACGAAGGCTTCCCTGACCTGCTCGTCACGCGTTGCCGCCCGCCTCCGGCGAGGGTGTCGGAGCGGGGGGTCGGAGCCTGGGCGGGGCGGCTTCGCGGCGGTAGGTGTGCGTCGAGACTGGTTCGCACTCCGGCGCCGCAAACCCAAGCGGTGGTCAGTCGCGCCGAGGATCGCCACGTGACACAGGGTCACGTGGAAAGGCTAGTCCATCATGCCATTGTGTCGTACACTGCGTCACGCCACATGGTGTGGCGGATCTCGCCATCACCGCTGATGTCGACCCGCAGGAGGATCAATGACGGCTCTTCACACCGACGTCGATTTGACGGGCGACCCCGCCTACGACACCGACGTGGTGGTGGTGGGGCTGGGGCCCGCGGGCGGCACGGCGGCCGCCGCGCTGGCGACGTACGGGATCCGGGTGCACGCCGTGACCCGCTACCCGTGGGTGGCCAACGGGCCGCGCGCGCACATCACCAACCAGCGTGCCGCGGAGGTGCTGCGCGACCTGGGTCTCGAGGAGGTGGCGAAGTCGCGAGCCGTCCCGTGGGACCAGATGGGCACCAAGCCATGGGTGACCAGCCTGACCGGCGAGGAGATCGCGCGGCTGGAGCTGTGGGGGACCGGGGACCGGCGGCACGGGGACTACCTGCAAAACAGCCCCTGCGGTCTGTTCGATCTCATCCAACCCCTCATGGAGCCGGTCCTGATCGATGCCGCGGGCAGCCGGGGCGCGATCCTCGGCTTCAACACCGAGTACCTCCGCCACACCCAGGACGCGGACGGTGTGACCGTCACGTTGCGCGACCGGCGGACGGGGCACGAGTTCGACCAGCGGGCGAAGTACCTGCTCGGTTTCGACGGCGCCAACTCGGCGATCGCCGCGGAGCTCGGTCTGGAGATCGTCGGGGAGACCGCGCGGGCCGGGACGGTGTACACCCGGTTCGACGCGGACCTGTCGCACTACGTCGCCCACCGGCCGACGACGCTGTACAGCGTTTTCAGCGCCAAGGCCGGCTTCGGAGAGATCGGCACGGGGCTGCTGCGGGCGATCCGCCCGTGGGACCAGTGGATCATGGGCTACGGGTTCGACATGGCGGCGGGTGAGCCGGACATGTCGCCGGAGTTCCTCACTGAGCAGATCCGCGCGCTGGTGGGCGACCCCGATCTGGAACCGGAGATCGTCAACGTCTCGCTGTGGTACGTCAACCAGCAGCACGCCACCAGCATGGGCAGAGGGCGGGTGTGGTGCGGCGGCGACGCCACCCATCGGCACCCGCCGTCCTCCGGGCTGGGCTCGAACACCTCGATCCAGGACGCCTTCAACATCGCGTGGAAGGTCGCCTACGCGGTCCGCGGGGACGCCGGGCAGTCGTTGCTGGACAGCTACTCCGACGAGCGGGTCCCGGTCGGGGAGCAGATTGTGGCGCGGGCGAACCAGTCGCGCGAGGAGTACGCGCCGCTGCGGGAGTGGCTGGTCAAGGAGGTCGAGGACCCGGTCGCGGCGGGTCTGGAGCGGTTGAACGCGCCGACGCCGGAAGGGATCCGGTTGCGGGATCAGCTGCACCAGGCGGTGGAGCTGAAGAACACGGAGTTCAACGCCGAGGGGATCGAGCTCAACCAGCGCTACGTCTCCAGTGCGGTGCTGCCCGACCCGACGGTCGGTGACGAGGTCTGGGAGCGAGACCCGACGCTGTACGCGCAGGCCACGACACGTCCGGGGGCCAAGCTGCCGCACGCCTGGCTGATCGACCGGGGCGGGCGCAAGATCTCCACCCTGGACGTGGTCGGCAAGGGGCGGATGACGGTGGTGACTGGGCTGGCCGGGGTGGCCTGGGAGGCCGCCGTCGAGCAGTTGGGCCGGCCGTGGCTGCGCTCGGTGGTCATCGGCAGGCCGGGGG